>JBDONA010000672.1:0-4875 GCA_039831575.1 Fuerstiella sp.
GGGAAATTGACATCACGGTTGATCGGCCAACGCTGAATATTCGTGTTCGTGAGGGCACAAGCAACCTGGAACAAGCGGTCCGAAAGCTCTTCCCTGGCGACGACGATTCAGGTGCGTCGGCGGCCCGGACACTGACAGTCACCGTATCGAACGGTACTGTCCGCCTGCTTCCTGACGGCTCGACCTCTCTTGTGCCGACTGCGGTCACTGGAATCAACGGACAGTTTTCGAACAACCAATCGTCCCCAGGTCTGCCGAGCATAACGGTCACCGCATTCCTGGGAGACTCCGCAGCCGGCAACACGGCTCGACGAACCGCGTCCAATGCCGCTGGCGTGAATCCCCGTATCGCGGCGACTCTGGATGATCTGGCGGGCGATTTTCCGCGGCAACCTTTTTCCGCAGAACAGCTGAAGACTCTGGCCAGCAGCACAGCCCGCCCTGCGTTCTCAGTGCAGCTGGGGGGCAGCGATGGATCGGGTGGTCGACGGCAGCTTGTCATTGAAGCTCGCCGCGTCAACCTCACGGAACTGACACCCATCATTCGCCGATTCCTGCCTGACGCAATCTGTCGTGGCGAATGTTCGTGCCGTGTTCAGGCTGAGATTTCGGGGCCGTCACTGGGTGATGGAATTGCCGGGCGAATTCAATTTCTGGGGGAACGTGTTCAGTGGAGTCAGAAGTCGTGGGCTGCGGGCGAAATGCTGGATTTCGGCACCATCACCGCACGTGGTGCTGTGGCGATTGCCGCAGATGGTATTCTTGTACAGGACCTGCGAGTTCGGTCGAACATCGTTGACCTGGATGGCGACGGCGAAGTAAAGCTGTCTCCGCCGGATGCTGCCGTGGCAGCGCGAGCACTCACCGGTAAACGGACTGAGCAGCGCCAGCACGTTGTCTCAGAAGCGACGGCGGCGTCCTCGGGACAGGTGCGTCTGAATGGAAAAGTTGACCTGGCCGCTATCTGCACAATGATTCCGCGAACGTTGAAGGTCAGTGACAACGTTGTGGTCGACTCGGGCGATGTTCGTTTCTCCTGTCGTGTACAACGAGCGTCACCGACAGAATCGGAAACGCTCCGGATCGTACAGCCACCAACGGATTTTCAGTGGCAACTAGTGGCGGAAACATCGCCGATCCTGGCCACCAGAGAAGGACGCCCGATCACCGTGAATTCACCGATTCGTGTTGCCGCCATCGGTATGGTGCGACCGGACGGTATGGAAATGCGACATGCGACGGTTGACGGAAACTTCGGTTCGATCACCGCAGACCCGATTGACGATGGCCTTGCGATCCGCGGAACAGTCAGCCCTGCGCGGCTGTGGCAGGACTTTCGGCAGCTAATCGACCTGCCCCAGCCACGTTTCGCGGGTAACGTCACGCTGCAGGCCGATGTTCGGCGCGATGGAGCAGCCGTTATTCTGCAGAACCTCCTGCTGAATTCGAATGAGGTCACTGTCAAGAGCGAGCGTCTGACCGTTGACCCGTCCAGAAGCGTCCTGCAGATGATGAACGGCCGCCTGACGGTCGAAGGAACGACGGCTGCCATTAAGACAATGATCTCGCCATGGCACCAGATGTCATGGCTGTCGGGAAATTCAACAATCGTTGCCCATCTGAATGCGGAACCGGATCATCGTGTGTCACTGTCAGCAGTGCTTCACAACAACGGCCGAGCGGCGCAGCTCAGTCAGGGGGCTGGGTTTGTCGTCAACGAGGGTCGTATCGACGTCAGTATTATCGCTGACCAGGAAACCGGGGCATTCCTGGTTGAACGCGGACGAATCGAACTGCCGGGACTGCGATCAGATATCGCTGGCACGCTGGCCGTCCGACACGGTCTTCTGACGGTGAACCTGTCCGCAGACACCGCCTACGATCTCAAATTGCTCTCAGAACAGATATTCGCAGAACAGAATTCATCCATCAGCCTTTCCGGTCAGGGACAGGATAAGTTCATCGTTCGCGGCACTCCTGCGTTGCTTACAGAAGCGGACGTGGCCCGTTTCCTGACGCGACACGTTGACGGTTCGATACTTGACGGACCCCCCATCACGCCATTGTCCGCATCGGGACGCATCGCCTGGCAGGGGGGACTTGTTTACGGGCTGCCACTTGGGCCAGGATCGGCGACTGCCACACTCAAACTAGGGCATCTGAGGAGTGAACCCATTCACTGCAGTCTGGGCAGCGGGCAGATCGACGTAATGCCGCAATGGGATGTCGTTGGCAATCGATTGCAGCTGGCATCCGGCAGCCGCGTCCAGAATGTGCAGGTAACGCCGGAAGTGTGCAAACAATGGTTGGGCTTTGTCGCGCCAATGATGGCGGACGCGACAGACGTGCAGGGACGGTTCTCTGCACGCGTCCATCAGTTCGACTACTATGTGGACCAGCCGGAACAAAGCATGGTCCAGGCAGTGTTGACCGTTCACAATGCCACAGTTGCTCCGGGGGCGTCGCTGGATCCGTTGCTTCAGGTTGTATCCCTGCTGGGGAAACCGAATTCACTGGGTAGCAGAACGGTCGATTTTCCGGCACAGGACATCCCATTCGAACTGCGAGATGGAATGGTGATCCACGACGGACTGCAGATTGAGGTTGCCGGCTACTTTATAACCAGTCGTGGTGCCGTCGGTTTTAATCGCGAACTGCGTCTGGCTTTGGACGTTCCGCTGGAACGGGGGGCAAGTGGCCGCAATAACTCTGTCCGGATACCGTTTTCCGGTACGATCGACCGACCACAGCTTGATACGTCCGGCCTGCTGCAGAACCTCGTAAAACAGCAAATCGAAAGCCGCGTGAACAAACAGGTAGAACGCGGTCTCAACAGTCTGCTGGACAGACTTCGGTAGCGTTTACGTCAGTTCAAGCTTATCCGCTGTCTGCCGGTCACCTGTCTGATGGCCCTGAGCCGTTGTGCAACGACCTGGTTCAGTAGTCCGCGTCGGTGATGCCGGTCGTCGGTGCACTCGCCGGCAAGCACCTGTTCCGCTTCGACGATCAAATGCCGGGCCGCATTGATGGTGCCACTTTGCAGTTGAACATCAGCCCACAGGATCAGGTCGACAACAACCTGTTCGGGATCGCCCGCGTGCACATGAGCGTCGCGCGAGAGTTGCAGCAGCGTTTCCGATTCACGAAACCGTCGTTGCGCAAGTCGCACTGCGGCCAGTACCGTTATTGCATCGGCGTGAGTATCGCGCAACAGATCTGACACGCATATGGACGGACGGTTCTCGGTTCGGGCGATCGCTTCAGTTGCATAGACTTCTGCGGTGTGGCAGTCATTTACGTGCAGTGCTACGGTCGCCATGGCCAGCCATTCACCTGCGGCAATGGTGGGCAGGGCATCCAGCAAGACGGGCTCCCGTTCCCGTTGGTTTCTCCAACTCAGAGCCAATTGCATCTGGTGCCATGCCTCGTCGGGCTGGTCAGCTTCCAGGTTCAGTATTGCCAGGATTAGTCCCAGACGAAACTGATCGGCACTCTGCCACGGGCAGGCAGCCTGACACAAATGGACAAATCGCATGGCCTGCTGACTTTGTCCGTCCCGGTACAAATCGATGGCCGGCTGCAGGTCAGTGTCTGTCGAACCAAAAGGAACGCGACACACCGAATAGACGGCGGCACGGTTTTCGCCCGGATCAATCGCTGCCGAACTTCGAGGCAGCGGCTGGCGCTGTAAACTATTGGTGTCTGGTTTCACGTAACCGCTGTCACACAGAGAGCGTTGAACGCAATGCGTCTAAAACGGAACGTGACATAGCAAATCGGACTGCGAGCGACAGCAAGAGAAGAACGAACAGATTAGGACCACGCTCCTGCGGTCGCCACAGCAAAATCGAATCGGTTGCGCAGATTGTCCCGATTACGTGAATTTACTGAATCCACAAGGTGTCATTCTGTTTTACTCAATCTGCCTGGTTGTCAAAACGGCAGCGAGAGGGCCCGGAGGCTGCCAGAATACCCGATTGGACAGATGAGCTGAATTCACAAGTCAAGTATGCGAAACAACTTAAGAGCGACGCTGTGCAATGGCACGGCGTTCGCTAAATGCGAGGCCACCTGATCTTTCATCCACGGAGCAATCGCCTCGGCCGGCGGAATTTCAGCATTTTGGGCGAGTCGTCGCCCATATCGTCGTTGATTGGCTGTCATTGCCGTGGAATTCGCCACGATGGCAGTCGGTTTTGTTTCAGGAGAGAGTAATGGCAAAGAAGGCATCTTCAAGCGGCACTCGTATTGTGCCCTTGGGCGATCGCGTTGTTCTGAAACGTGCCGAAGCTGAGGAAACTACAGCTGGCGGTATCGTGCTGCCCGATGCGGCTCAGAACAAGCCGCAACAGGGTGAGGTCATCGCTGTTGGCGATGGTCACGTTAACAACATGGGTGAGCGAGTCGCGCTGACTGTAAAAGAAGGCGACAAGGTTATCTTCAGCTCGTACGCGGGCGACGAAATCAACCTCGGCGATGAAGATTATCTGCTGCTTCGCGAGAGCGACATCATGGCGACCTTGTAAAGGCGGTTGTCTGACTGTCTCAGTCAAACATCGCCGCCACACAAGCGAGCGGACTTTACCTTCCAATCGCCTGTATTCATTCCGAGCGCTCGCTCGTACAAACGCTCGACGGGGACTTTTCGTGAGTGCTGCATGTTAACCGAATCAGGTTCTTGTACTGCACAGCGGAAGAAGAAGGCCTCGGGGAGTTCCTCTGAGATCTCATTAGTCAGATCTCAAAGGCAGACGAAAAACAATCAAATTTAGCTCGGAGAAATCCCACTATGGCAAAAATCATTGCCTTCGATCAGGAAGCTCAGGAAGCCATGCGTCGCGGTGTCGCGAAGCTGGCCAAAGCCGTCAAAGTGAC
>JBDONA010000665.1:0-4858 GCA_039831575.1 Fuerstiella sp.
GTCAGGCTGGACAGTCCTTTCAGGTGCTCCAGTCCCGCATCTGTGATCTGCGTGTTGTCGAGTCTGAGTGATGTCAGGCTGGACAGTCCTTTCAGGTGCGACAGCCCTGCATCGGTGACTTCCATGCCGGCGAGGTCGAGATATGTCAGACTGGTCATCCCTTTCAGGTGCACCAGTCCCGCATCCGCGATCTCTGAGAAGAGATTGAAACGGACGGTAGTAACCTCACCAGTTGTGTTATCGAGCTGAACTTTGCCCCCCAGCTTCTTGATCGCGGCGATGGCGTCGGCCTGTGCCTTTGGCAACGGTTTCTGAGTGGCGGCATCAGGCTCAGCCAGTGCTTTTGGTAACGCTTCCTGAGCGGCACGTGAATAGTTTACCAGACATCGAGGCAGTGCTGCCTTAAGCTCTGCCAGTCCTGCGTCTGTGATCTGGGTGCTGCTGAGAAAAAGACCTTCCAGACTGGTCAGCCCTTTCAGGTGTTCCAGTCCCGCATCCGTGATCTGCGTGTCGCGAAGGAGGAGTGCGGTAAGACCGGTCATCCCTTTCAGGTGCACCAGTCCTGCATCCGTGATCTGCGTGCTGGCCGTGTCGAGAATTTCCAGACTGGTCAAATGTTTCACGTGCTCCAGCCCAGCATCCGTGATCTGTGTGGACCCGAGAGAAACTGAGACTGCCTCGCCAGACTTTCTGTCGAGCCGGACACGGCCGCCTAACTTCTTTATCGCAGCAATCGCGTCAGCCTGTGCCTTTGGCACCGCTTCCCGAATGGCACGTCGAATGTTTGACCGATGTTCAAAAAGTATTGCATTAAGCTCTTTAACTCCCTCTTTCGTGATCTTCGTGCCTAGGATGTCTACAAATGTGAGACTTGTCAGACCCTTCAGATGCACCATTCCGGCATCCGTGACCTGAGTGCTGCCGAGGTCGAGGCTTTTCAGGCTGGACAGTCCTTTCAGGTGCTCCAGTCCCGCATCTGTGACCTGCGTGTGATAGAGCCCGAGGCTTTCCAGGCCCGTCAAGCCTTTCAGGTGCTCCAGCCCAGTATCCGTGACCTTCGTGCCAACGAGCTTGAGTGATCTGAGGCTGGTGAGTCCTTTCAGGTGTACCAGCCCCGCGTCCGTGATCTGCGTACTGCTGAGGTAGAGTCCTGTCAGGTTGGTAAGCCCTTTCAGATGCTCCAGCCCCGTGTCCGTGACCTGTGTGTCGGTGAAGTCGACTTCAACCTCACCCAATGATCTGTTGATCCGAACCTTGCCCCCAAGCTTTTCGATTGCGGCGACGGATTCGGGAGGCACCAATGGCGGAGGTGCATTCTGTGGTAAATTGACAAGTTGAATCCCCTGACTGGAAAATCCTCCGATGCCCCCACTGCCGAATCCTCCCATGCCCCCACTGACGAATCCTCCCATGCCCCCACTGACGAATCCTCCGATGCCTGTCCCTATGTCAACTTTAAGCGGCTGTGCTGCCCTCATGTCGAGCACCTTGAAAGCCGTGACCTGCGTGTCCCTGAGCGAGAGGATTGACAGACTGGCCAGGTCTGTCAGATGTGCCAGCCCGGCATCTGTGATTTGTGTGTTGTTGAGGAAGAGTGTATTCAGACTTGTCAGATCTTTCAGATGCTGCAGCCCTGCGTCCGTGACTTGCGTGTCGCTGAGGTAGAGTGTTGTCATACTGGTCAGGCCATTTAGGTATACCAACCCCTTGTCCGTGATCTGGGTGCCGTCGAGGCGAACTTCAATAACCTCACCAGACTTTGGATCGAGTACGAATTCGCCTCCTAGCTTCTCAATTGCAGCAACAGCGTCAGCCGGTGTGGTCGGTGATGTAACTGGTGCGTCAGGTACAGGCTCGGGATCCTTGATCGCGTCGACGGCAGCTTCCTGAGTTATTGACGACGTAGCTGACACGTCAGGTGAAGAATCAGAACCACATCCAACCAGAACGATTGAAATCACCAAAACGAGAAACGGTTTCATGTCTGTGCCTTTGTTTGAATTACTTGTCACGTTCACCACCATCCTTCCTCGGCCGCGTTCGTTCCCGCCGCTCTTCCTTCACGCACTTGAAACATCTGCCACGAACCTTATCCATTTCGAGGATCAGCTTGCGACCGCATTTGCATTTCTTCGCTGCCATTGGATTACTCTTGGGCGTAGCGTGACGAGTTTGGGGGAGAGGTGCAAATGATGGGGAGGACACGCTGCGGGTGTGTCCCCAGGTGGATTACTTGACAGTCCTCCTGAGTCACGCTGTACTGGAGGACCGCTCGTCTTCTCTCCCCAACGCTACACACGCATAAGCCTCGCCATGCCAACGTTATCCTGTTCATCATGCTCGAAGACTCTTCGTATTCCAGATAAGTATGCAGGCAAGAAGGTCAAGTGTCCGGCGTGTAAACAGTCGCTATTGGTGCCAGTGCCAGTGCCAGTGGTGCCTGTGCCAGTGGTGCCTGTGCCGGTCAACACCGACGACGAATGGTCGGAAGATGAATTGAACGATACTCCGTCCGAGCCAGATCCAGAACCGAGCCTCCCGCCGCGAAGACGATCCGCCACACCAAAGAAAGTTCCGGAACCGTCGGAGGCAGACAACAGGCCGGAATCCTGGCAACATCGATCAATAAAGATTCCGTTTGTTCTGGGAGTCGCTGCTCTCTCCCTTCTCATTGGCTATTTCGGCGGGCGCGAACACCTGAAGTATCAAATGCAGGCTGCGTTGAGTGACTTCGGGAAGGCATTCGCAAATGGCATTGTGGAGGGTATTGACGGAGTTGACGCTGAGGGAGATGCGCCGCAGCAGCCCGCTGGTCGTGTTGTTAAAGCAGCACCACAAGTGGTAGTCGAACCGGAGCCGGAGGTTCTGACACTGCAGGAACAATTTGTGACTGACAATTTTTCCATCATGGTGTCCGATGTGAGAATCGCCCCGCCCACAGTCAAACAATTCTCGAATGAAGCTACTCTTGAAAAGCCCTATCTGCTGTGCACTTTCAACGTGAAGAACACTCACGACCGAAAACTACTCAACATAAGGCGTGAGAACAGTTTCATGGGTGGGCATTGTTCAATTAAGGATGACGTAGGGAATACGATCCGAGGTGTTGACCTCGGCATGTCCAAACTAGTCGGCGCGGTGGACCCCAGTGATGACATTCAGCCGGGAGAGACTCGCACGCATACGATAATTTCCACGGTACCTCCTCCCAAGACAAAACACCTCCTGTTAAGCGTTGATCTGAAATCGATGTTTGGAGGAGAGGGTTCTGTTACATTCAGAATTCCCGCCGATTCCATCCGCGACTTGAGGGCAGAACCAGAACCAGAGCCAGAGCCAGAGCCAGAACCAGAAATAGAACCTGAGTCAGAACCAGAAGTAGCATCGACTGTCTTGATGACTTTGTAGAGATGTCGGCCGATGCCCTGCTGGTCGTCAACGGGCGTTTGTGTGTCGACAAGCTGCGGTTCGGGGACCGGGTCGGGGACGGTGACTCTGGTGGTGCCTGTCGATTGTTCGGCACAGCCAGCCAGTAGTATCAGAAATACGATTGGAAGATTCTTCACGACCTGCATTTGTTATTTGCCTCCTGCCAGCTGTCTGTTGGTTTCGGTTGATGGCCACGTCGCTGTCATCACTCCGCGTGACGAGCCGACAAGTTGACTCTCTACAGTCGACACACAGCATCGGATCCATCACGCACCGCAAAGGTCGTGGAATGATTCAATCGGCCGCGGCCGCTGCGAGCAAATTCTCCACCGACGGACGATCATGCGGCGACTCGCTGGCATGACAAACTCGAACAAGGCCTTGCGGATCGATCAGCACGTCGCCGCCCATTTGGCGGTAGTCTGAGCCGGGTTTGTGAATGCCAGTACGCCTGAAGATAATCAATTTCAGATAACCCCAAATGGATACCGGGTTGTAAATCGACCACCAGGAGCCTCGGCCCATTCCGTAGGATTCGTAGACACTGCGGTTCGAGTCAATCAGAAGCGGCCACGGCAAATTCGTCTGTTGAACATACGATTTGGCCATAAAGTCGGTATCGAAGGTGACGATGGCAACGGCGACGTTTCGATCTCGAAGTTCCTGTTCGTGCTGACGCAACTGCGTCACATGCTCACGGCAGGTGACTCAGCCCAGATGTCGGTGGAATATCAGCAGCAACCAACGGCCTTTGTGATCGGAAAGCCGATGTTCACCGCCACTAATGTCCGGCAGTGAAAAAGCCGGAGCTGGTTTATTGAGAATTGAATTCATGCGTCGGATCTTACCTACGGAACGGAACCGCGTAGAGCTTCAGCGTCATCATATGGTCGAACCGAAGTGAACTTGTCTGCGGTTGACGTGTCGCCGTCGGAACGATGAACCACGTCAATAAATACAAATCTGTCAGGACTTGCGGATGTTGGAGTTGCCCGCCAGTACTCTATTTTCTGACGATTCAGGGAGGAGTTGGGTGCGGGTGGATTCTCGGCGGGTCAGGGTCGATTCCAGGCGGGTGACCTGCGACAGAAGATGCGTCGACCGCAAACCAATCGGACGTTTCGTTCTGTTACGGGAACCACGCACCTCAACCCTGCCGTCCGTTAACGGCCGCTCTTCACGAATCTGCGTCTGCAGATCCCAGCCCGCCTGCTGCAGCGCAGGAGTAATCAGCTTGCTGCAGATTTCACGTTCGGAAAGGGCGGACTTATCCACAGGGGAACGGGCTTTAAGGGTGTGTTATGACGGGAAAGTGGGAGGCTCTGACTTTGGCAAGTTGGATGTGGGGCACTCACCTGTTGTCACAGACCAGGGCCGCAACAATATACCTCAGTAGTGACCCGGTTGCACGCCACTTCAAACCCGCTTA
>JBDONA010001085.1:0-21434 GCA_039831575.1 Fuerstiella sp.
TCCTGCTGCAGCATGTTGAAGTGCGGCTGCACGGCCGTCAGTGGACACACGGCGTGGAACTGTTTCAACTGTTCAAGATTCATATTCGACGCCCCGGCAGTGAGCGCTTTGCCGTCGGCGATCAGTTGGGCGATGGCACCCGCTGAATCGGCAAGTGGCGTCTGTGGATCCGGTGCGTGCAGGTAATAGAGTTCAACGCGATCCGTTCCCAGCCGTCTTAAAGACTCGTCACATTCGCGGCGAATCGTATCCGGGCGTGCATCGAAATCCTGTCCTTTTCCGACTCGATGAATTCCACCTTTGGTGGCAACCACGACGCTGTCACGCCGTCCGCGAATGACTTCGCCGATCATCTGTTCGCTTTCGCCTTCGATGCCGTAGGAGTACGCCGCGTCCAGAAAATTGATGCCGTTATCGAGCGCGGCCTCCAGTGTCCGAATGCTGGCTTCTGGGGTGGCATCAAGCGTCGTAATCCCCGCGATCGGCCAGCATCCCATCGCCACCGACGAAACCTGAATTTGCGATTGTCCAAGCTGTCTGAGCATTATCGATTCCAGAGTCCTTGTTGCGGGCAAGTCGAGGTCATTCGTGTGCAACCGTTGATGACGCAAGGGCGTCAATGGCCTGATCAACGTGTGAAGTGTTTCGTGCGCCGATCAGAACTGACGATATGTTGCGCTGGCGAAAGACCCAGGACAACGCCAGTTGTACGTGTGACAGACCTGTGGTGTGGGCAGATTCGTCCAGTCGTTCCAGCACCTGATATCCGTGTTCCGTGAAATAAATGGGCTGATGTCCCGGAATGACATCAAAACGTGTTCCTACTGACACCGGTTGTCCGAGCCGATATTTTCCGGTGAGGAATCCGGCGGCCAGTGGACTGTAACTGATCACACCGATGTTCTCACGGCTGCACAGTGGCAACAAGTCAGCTTCGATGTCGCGCTGCACCAGATTGTAGGGCGGTTGCACAGAGGTCAGTCGAGTCAGTTGCGACTGGTCACTTAACGTCAAAGCCGCTGCCAGCTGAGGCGCATCATAATTACTGCAGCCAACGTAACGGATTTTGCCCTGTTCCACCAGTGTCGTCAGGGCTTCGAGTGTCTCGTCCAGCGGTGTGGATTTGTCCCAGGCGTGTGTTTGCAGCAGATCGATGCGGTCGGTCTGCAGACGTTTCAGGCTTGCTTCGGTGGATGACACGATGCGTTCGCGAGTCAACGTACCGCCGACTTTGGTGGCCAGGACAATCTGTTCTCGCCGGTTACGGCTGTTCAGCCAGTCCCCAACGACCGTTTCTGAGGCACCCTGAGCATACGCTGCTGCAGTGTCGAACAGAGTGATCCCGTGCCCGAAGGCGTGATCCATAATCGGCAGCGACGTTTGTTTGTCAATTTCCCGACCAAACGTGACACACCCCATTCCGATGGAGCTGACAGACAGCGGGGAATGTCCGAGGTTGAGGTACTGCATGGTCCTGCGACGGTCTATAGGTTCTGGAACGGAACTGGCACGATTCTAACGTTCCGTTTTTGATTGGATGGTGCTCGATACTAACGGCGGTGACCAGAGTGTGCGGCAGCCATCAGGACCAAGTCTCCTAATCCAGGCTGCGCCGTTCAGTATCGAGCTAGATCACCGGCCTTCGATAATCCCAGGGCAGCCACATGTTCCTGGGCTTGTGTTACCATCATCTTGAGTTCGCTTTGTATGGCCAGAAACTGCCAGCCTTCGGCGATGCGGCGTTTGACGTCGTTGGCCGTCTGCAAATGCATGCCGACGGGGGTTCCGGTTTTTTTTCCGGCTGCCAGAATTCGTTGCAGCATTGCTTCGAACTCTTCCGATGTCGGATCGTTGCCGTCTTTCGATTTCATCTGCCACAACAAATCGTTTGGGCCGACAAAAATCGCGTCGACTCCGGGCAGGCTATAAATCTCTTCAGCATTGTCGACACCCTGCGGTGATTCAGTTTGCAGCACCACCAGAATGTTATCGTTCGCGTGTTGGTAGTATTCACCTGCAGTGGCCTGGAAATTCAACGCCGGAATGCTGCCGCCGATCGATCGATTTCCGGTCGGCGGATATTTGGCCGCCGCAATCGCCAGTTTGGCTTCTTCGACAGTGTTGACCATCGGAACAACGATGCCCATCGCGCCGCCGTCCAGAACTCGTTTGATGAGATCGTGTTCTCCGCGAGGAACACGAGCTAGCGGAACGCAACCGGAATCAGCGATCGTCGCGAACATCAGCGACGCGGTCTGCCAGTCGATCGGAGAGTGCTCAAGGTCCACAGTCAGCCAGGGGAAGCCGACTCGTGCCATCAACCGGGCAGAAAACACGTTGCCGAATGACAGCCATGTACCCACCTGAGGTTTACCAGCGGCAAGGGCTGCTTTTACGGGATTCTGTTTCATAGGGTAGACCACTGGCTAACGGACATTTTTCACGAGGATACGCGGCCCGGTGAGACGTGCTGGTTAGGCAAAGGTCTCATGCTGCGCAAACGCACGATGTCCTGTATCGTGACTGATCCCGCGAAAGTTTCCACTGCTGCATGATTCTCGCCAACCTGGGTGCCGTAACGGATTGTGGTTTCCGACCGGTGGGTGGCCCGGGCTGGACTGAGTGTGCGAAGGAGAATCAAACCGGCACTATCGGCCCCGGGGTTTCACTCGTTCCCTGCTCCAACCCAGGCCACTCCCTGCAACTTCACAACCATTCATTACCGCACCCGCAAACCTGCCAGAACCCTCACGTGATCAGGCGTATCCGGGCGACTATCGAGCGACGAGGTCGATCACTTAAGCTGCAGAGAATCTGTGGCGCCATGAGCGGTGAAGGATTCTTCAGACGAGGCGGTGCCGACCATCAACGGATTTGAGTTGCTGCTCCAGGCTGACAATTCGCGCACGAAAACAACGAATCGAAGAGTAGTCGAACAAGGAGGTCGCGTGATGATCAGTCTCTTTCGTTCCAGACGCAACGCAGCAGCAGTGCCGGTTGCTGCCGCCAAGGCGGGCAGCGACCTGGTGTGGATCCACGCGTGATGGATCAGATTGGGCATCTGGAACTGATCTCACGAACTGTTGTTGACGGATTGCTGGCCGGAAAACACCGTTCCACCACGAAAGGTGGTTGTTGTGAATTTGCATCCCATCGTCAGTACGCTCCGGGTGATGAGATTCGGCAGATCGACTGGCAGGTTTACGCTCGCAACGACCGGTATTTTATTAAACAGTTTGAAGAGGAAACCAATCTGCACGCCATCGTGGCGGTCGATACCAGTGGGTCGATGAAGTTTGGTCTTTCCACGATCAGCAAGCTGGAATACGCCCAGCGAGGAGCGGCCTGTCTGGCTCGGCTTTTGCTGCACCAGCGAGATGCCGTCGGCGCTGCCGTGCTGAACGAACACAACCCCGTGTTCGTGCCACCGAAACAGAACGCCGCCCATCTGCAGGCACTGCTGTCTGCGCTGCAGATGGCGGAAGCCAGTCACGGCGGCAGTCTGGGCAGTCAGATTCGCGCCTGTATTCCTCGCATGCGGCGGCGCGGAATGTTCATCTTGTTTTCAAACTCGGGAACGTAAAGTCGGGCGATTCTGTGCGGGTGTTGTTGGCGTCACCGTATCCGACATGGGCGACCGCGGGCAGCATTCGTGTGGACCCGAATACGCGTGTTTTGATTGAGGATCAGCTTCGCGAGATTCAGCCGACCAACGGCAGCAGCGACCTGCTGGCCTCATTGTTCACGGCCGTACAGGCCGATGCCGAAGCCACGACGCGGCGACGTCAGATTGTCCTGTTAACGGACGGTCAGAGTTCTGACTGGAACACGAGCGACGAAAGTGGCTGGCAGCGTTTTCGCGAGACTCTGCAGGCCGCTTCAATTCCAACGCAGCTGGACGTAATCCAGTTGAATGCCGGGGCACAGAGCCCTCGGAATATTGCTATTAATGAAATTCGTTCCAGTCGTACGGTCGTCGGTATCAATCAGCCGTTCACGGTGACGGCCCAGATTCAGAATCATTCGGACGTTGATTCGGCGGCGTGTGCCGTCACGTGGACCATTGGTGAAGATGAGTTTGACAATGACACGCGACTGCCGAGTCTGGATGGCGGCGAAACGCAGGACGTCGTCTGGAAGCATTCGTTTTCCCAAACAGGGGTCCACGCCATTTCGTGCCGAATTGCGGCTGATGACGATCTCGCTCCGGACAATAGTGCCACAGTGGTTGTGGAAGTTGTCGAACAGGTTCCTGTGCTGCTGGTCGAAGCATCACCGGGTCGAGCAGAGATGGAGGATACGTTTTTCGTGCAGGCGGCTCTGGGCTGGCTCGACGGTGAACCGTTGACAGAGAAAGGTGTTTTTGAACCGGTCGTTGTGACTCCAACGCGTCTGGAACGAATCAGCCTGTCCGACTACCCCGCGATCGTAATTCCGGACCTGAAGGATATCAGAAAGGAAGCGATCGGACGTTTGCGAACGTTTGTTTCCGACGGTGGCGGTCTGTGGGTGGCCGTGGGACCGAGGACCGACCGTGACCAGTTCAACCAGTTCTTCTTTGCCGGTGGCGATTGCTGTCGTAATTTTATTGCTGGCCCTGTTTGCCTGGTCGCTGCGGCGGGAGCGGCGTGTTCTGGGTGGTCGTAACAGCGTTCTGTTCTGGGTGCTGCGAGCGACGGCTTTGGGTGTTGTTGTGTGGATGCTGCTGGCTCCCACAACGCAGCGAGTTGAAGTTTCAACGACCCGTCAGTCCGTGGCCATCGTGACGGACGTCAGTGGCAGCATGCGGACCGTTGATCCTGAAGGCACATCTGATGATTTAAGATGGACAGTGATGACGCTGGACGACCCGACGTTTGTCCGCACCAAAGCCGCCGATCAGGCGGAGGCGCTGCAGCAGCACAAGGGCGAACTTGTGATCGCCCAAATGACGTCTGCCACTGAGACTGCCGTTCAACGAACTCGTGAGAAACTGTAGATCATCCTGGACGATCCAGCGACGCCCCGCGCATCGACAGATTCATTGCCAGCTCGCATCCGGAAATCACTCAATGGTCCGGAATTCGAAGCCTTTGCGGCATTGACGAAAGCGTTGCGGAAAGGTCGCACGCCGTCTCAGAAGGGTTGGCGGGAAAGTCTGCCGGACCGGGAACATCGTATTGGCGGAATCCGGCGAAAACTTGTCGAACTGGCGCGACAGGTGGCGCAGCAGGAAGCTCGAGCGATCGCCCAACAGCAACCGGAGTTGCTGAAAGAAACCCGACAGACATCGCGACTGACACGAGCGGCGGGATTTGTCGACGTACTTCACAGAAACGTGCTGGCATCGATTCAGAAAAAAGCTGACGTCCACCACTCTTCCTTCGATCAGTCGCTCACGTTGCTGTCGCATCAGAATTCACCAGCGCAGGATCTTCGCCGCTTTCTGCCGACAGATGCGGACACCCAGGAAGTCGTGTCGCCGGGGTCGACTGATCTGTCTTCCGTTCTGGAAGAACTCAATCGAGAACATCGCGATCGGCCGTTGGCGGCCATCTTCCTGGTCACCGATGTGGCTCACAACAAACGCGGAGAGAGTAACCCGTGGGCGTCGCCGCAGAGCTGACTGACATCCCGGTTTACGTCATTCCTATCGGCAACACTCAGCACGTGCGCGATGTGATTCTGCAGTCCGTTTTCGCTCCGGCGGTCGCCATGCGAAACGACGACATTGTCATCGAAGCCACGTTGCAGGCGCACGACTGTGAAGGCGAAACCTGCGTTGTGCAGCTGCTGCAGGACGGCCAGGTCATTAACTCCCATGGCGTCCACCTGGATTCGGGGTTTGTCAGTCGCCCGGTGCGATTTGAACGAAAGATGCCGGAGGCCGCCACGCAGCAGTTTCAAATCGCCATCGCGCCGCTGGACGGCGAGTTAACTGAAGAAAACAACATCGACGATTTTGAAGTCAACGTCACTCGCAGCGACATCAAGCTGCTGCTGGCTGATGAAATGCCGCGTTGGGAATATCGATACCTGGCGAACCTGTTTCGTCGTGACCACACCGTCGAATGCGATGAATTGTTATATCGACCTCGGCTGATCGCCACGGGACGTCGTGCCGAGTCGAAGACGTTTCCGGTTATCCGCGCCATTCTGTGTAATTCCGATACGTCTCGCCTGTACGCAAACGTCAATTACCGCAACAAATCCAACCAGGTTGAGGTACCAGGAAGGTTTCGGGCGCCACTCGAGCATTTCGTATGCTGACCCGGTTGCATGACGCTCGTCAATCTGGAAATAATTTCGCATGCACGATCCATCTGTTACCCGTGCTCCGTTGCGACGGTGCATCATATTGTTTGCCCTGTGCTTCGCGGCATTCCTGTGCTCCGCACCAACCGGAGTTGCGGACGCCGACATCCAAACCGGTTCGCTTGGCACCGGAACGACGTGGGAAACGCCGTGGCGTGTCATCGACAGTGGAGAATCGGGGCCGACAGTGCTTGTGATCGGAGGCGTTCACGGCAATGAGCCGGCCGGTTACCGTGCGGCGCTGCAAATAGGTCACTGGCCAATTGTACGTGGCAGGCTGGTCGTGCTGCCTCGAGTCAACCGACTGGGACTATTGGCTAACATTCGCTGGGCCCCCGACTTTCGCAACGACCGCGCTCAGCGAGACCTCAATCGCAACTTCCCAACCAAAGAACGTGTACAGCCGCAGACGCCGCTGTGTCAGGCGGTTTGGCAGTTTGTGACTGAGCATGAACCGGATTGGTCGTTTGACCTGCATGAGGGATTCGATTTTCACCGTCTGAATTCAGAGTCCGTTGGCTCCAGCGTTATCGCATTTCCGGAACACGTGGAATTTGCTCGTGCCCTGCAGCAAGCGGTCAATGCTGATGTGGATCCGGAACGACATTTTGATTTGCTGGCGAAGTCCGGTCCCGTCAATGGAAGTCTCGCCCGCGCCTGTGGCGAACAGCTGGGGGCGAAGAGTTTCATTCTGGAAACGACGTTCAAGTATCAGCCGGTTTCGAAACGGACTCGGCAACATCGACGGATGATGTCGACCGCATTACAGCGCATTGGTCTGATTGATGAGGACTGCACCGACCTGCTGAACCCTGCAGGCACGTTTGACGTCACGCGAGTCGCGATTTTCGATGATAACGGCGCCAACGAGGTGAAGGTACTGAAAGTCATCGGCGATCGTCCAGAGATTTTTGTAAGTCACATTGGGCCGGAAGACCTGCGGCCGACGGTGCTGACGCAGATTGACGTGTTGTTGTTTCCCGGTGGTTCCGGCAGCAAGCAGGGCAAAGCCATTGGCGAAGAGCGACGACGTCACGTGCGGCAGTATGTTCGGGACGGCGGCGGAGTTGTCGGCATTTGCGCGGGAGCGTATCTATGTTCGTCGCACTACGATTGGTCGTTGGACCTCATGAATGCCGCCGTGTTTAACAGGACAGTCGACATTCCCGGCAAGGGCCGCAAGTCGATGTGGTATCGAGGCCCGGCGACCAATATTGATGTGGACATCACCAAGGAAGGCGAAGCCGCATTGGGGATTCAGGGGCTCCATTCCATCAGCTATCACAACGGTCCCATCCTGTCACCGGGTGATGATCCATCGGTGCCCGCATACACACCACTGGCGTACTTCCGCACGGAAAACGGTGTCTATGATCTTCAGAAGAATTCGATGATCGGCACACCGGCCGTCGTGGAATCGCTGTTCGGCAACGGGCGAGTCCTGGCCATTAGTCCGCACTTTGAATCAACTCCGAAACAGACATCCGTCGTGCTGCGAGCGATTGAATACGTTCGGCGGCAACCAGTGACCGAACGCGACTGAAAGGCGTCGACGAAAGCACGCAACAGGCTGGCAGCCTGGATTACGAACAATGTTGCAGGTCTTTCCAAAAGACCGGGTCTCTTACTCTGCCGTGCCGCAGACATGTCTGGCAGAGGGCGATGTCAGGCGCCCCGTTTCTTAGTGCTTGTGGCTGAGACTCATTTTTCCACGTCACTCGGCGCCCCACAGTTTCCTCAGCAGGTCGTGCATCTGCAGGTCATGTGTCTTGAGCTCGGCGCGGTTGAATGGATAGAAATCGTTCTTCCCGAAATAGGCTTCGGTGGATTCGGCAAAGTATTCTTTGTGATTGGACAGTGCGTAGGCTCTGTCGATGACGGTCTTCCTTCCGTTGAAACGTTTTACCTTTTCGTAGCCACCGGACTCACGAGCGACTTTAAAGGCGGCGACGACAGCGGGCGTGTCAAAGCCAAGGACTCGGTCGTGATAGCCATGAGCCAGTTCATGCAGCAGCAGGTAGGGCATACGGCGATCTTCGAAGGCGAAATTTGACACGTTTGTGATTTCGATCGCTTTCTCCATCGCCGGGTCTCGCCCGTTGTCACGTAGCCAGCGGGCACCAGGATGATATTCGGCTGTCGGTCTGACTCCGTCGTACCTGGGATTGATCCAAATGGGAACCGCTCGCAACTCTTTCAGAGCAGCGGGCGGCACCACCTTAATCACACGTTCCAGCTGCACAGCCAGAAGATCGAGCATCTGGCTGGTTTTTTCCGGTTCGGTGCGGCGCAGTTCGTTGTTGAGATAAACGGTCCAGCCTTTTATCTGCAAACGTTGAGTGGTTTTGTCGGCCTGGGTGTCATCGGATTTCACCTGGCAGTCGTCGGTAGTAGTGGCGAGCCGGTCGTTTGCTGCAATAGGCGGCTGAGCAAAACAGGTGACAGCCAACAGGCAGGGCAGGAGTATCCGCATTGTTTCAATTTCTGATGTCGAGTGTTGCGAGAAAATTCGGCCACACAATCATTGGTAACTTGCTGTTGTCGTAGCCGTTAAAACGGGCCAGGTCTTATTGATCCCTGGGAATCACAGCGCGGGCCGCACGGTCACCGACAACAAAATGACCGAGCCGTTTTTCCTCGTTGGGCGTTGCGACCATCCAGACGGCACCGGGGCGAGTCCGCTGGCGTTTGACCTTGCCCACTTCGATCAGGCCGTAAGACTTTGGCTGGCCCTGGCGATCCATCCAGAACAGTTCGACAGGCGCTGTCCGTTTGTTCACGAAAGCCACTTGAAAAGTATTGCCATCGGGCTGTGAAGCCGGAATTGGCTGGTCGTTGGCGGGATGCCATGTCAGAGCAGGCAGCGACTCCAGTTTGGGTTCGACAAGCGTCGCGAAATCCTGCGGCGCGATCGCGCGGAGTTCGGCCAGTCTGTCGGCGTGCTGAGAATTGTTCGCGAGATTGGTCCACTCGTACGGATCGTCCGCGATGTTGTAGAGTTCTTCATCGTGGTTGGCGTAGTGGATGTAACGCCAATCGTCCGCACTCAGTCCGAAACTGCCCGCTTCACCAAGATGCGTGATCGAAACGTGATTCCATGCGGCTTCCGGATCCTGCAGCAGCGGTACCAGGCTTGGTCCATCGTTATCAGCTTTGGCTGGCAGACCGGCGAGTTCGGTGAGTGTTGGATAAAGACTCAGCAGGTTAACCGGCCTGGTACACACGCTTCCGGCAGTCGTGCCGGAAGCCAGTCCGGGCGTGCCTTTGGGGACTCTTACCATCAACGGAACGTGCGACACCGCTCGCCAGGCAGTGAACTTCTGCCAGTGCTGCTTCTCGCCGAGGTGCCAGCCATGATCGCTCCACAGAACGACGATCGTGTTGTCCTTGTTGGGTCCATTCTCCAATGCATCCAGCACGCGACCCAGCATGGCGTCGGCAAAGTGGATTGATGCCAGATAGCCCTGGATCCCCTGCTTCCACTGTCCCTGTTCACGAATGTGGGGGAAGTAGCGATTCGGTCCGCGTTTTTTTCCGGCGGGTGGAAGATCGTCCAGGTCGTCTTCTTTGTACCCCGGCGGCAGCTGAATGTCTGCCAGCGGGAAGGGTTCGAAGTATTTCTTCGGCACGAACCACGGTTCGTGCGGCCGGTAGATACCGCAGGCCAGAAAGAAAGGGGTCTGATGTTCCTGCTGAAGTTGTTCGCCTATCCATTTCGAAACCAGCCAGTCGCCGCCGTATTCTTCGTCGGTGGCATCGAGTGCGGCCCAATCGGTTTCGACATATTGCCACGGACCTCCACGTGGCAGATTGACCGGACGTTCCGGCGGATAGAGGGTCCGTGGAAACGGGTTCTCGGTTTCTTTGGCGGGGAAGTATTCGTCCCACGATTGCGCGTCGATGAAGTAGTGCAGAATCTTTCCGGAGCCGCTTGCTCGGTAGCCGTGGTTGCGGAAATGTTGCGGGATCAGTTCCGCGTCCGGCAGTACTTCGCGCATCTTCTGGCCATTTGCATACAGGCCGGAACGGTGCGGTGAGCGACCGGTCATGATGGCTGTACGGGAAGGATTGCAGGCAGCACCGGGGCAGTGAGCATTGGTGAACAGCACTCCGCTGGCGGCAAGGCGGTCGAGGTTCGGCGTGATCGTCTGAGGATTCCCGCCCAGGCAACCGATCCAGTCGTTCAGATCGTCCATGGCGATGAACAGCACGTTGGGCCGATCGGCCGCGTGGTCTTTGGCGGTTGCCGGACGTAGCCCTGGACAAATGACAAGTACCCAAACTGTCACGCATGAAATGGCGAATCGGGAATGTGTTCCCGAACTCGAAAGTCGGATTGGTGAGTGCGGCGACGGGATGCTCCGGCCACAGGAAAACGAATTGCGATCGGTCATCTTAATTCTCGACTGTAAACCACCAGCTCTGCTGGTGAGCACTCATGAGGCTTTTCCGTTCTTGGTACAAGCACGCAGCGCAAGCAAGTGTGTATCTCAAGCGCACGAGACCCACTCGCTCGCGCTTCTAGCTTGTATTGCGGCACCTTCACTTCGCAGAATACAACGATTCACTTTTCTTACGCGCCGTCTTAGCCACCAACGGAAGCGGTCTGACATCTTCCGAGCGTTAGCTCGACTAAACCGGCGAAGCCGGCCGGCCGCATTACCAGATCTGAATGCGATCCTTGGGAAGCTTGTAGAGTTTGTCGCCGGGTTTGACGTCAAATGCCTCGTAGAACGCGTTCAGGTTTGTGACAGGACCGTTGCCACGAAATGCCGACGGTGAGTGCGGATCAGCCACCAGTCGGCGCACAAGTTCTTCTTCGCGATAGAGCCGCCGCCAAATCTGACTCCAGCCGAGGAAGTATCGTTGTGGCCCGGTGTGTCCATCGATAACGGGTGCCTTTCGGCCGTTCAGTGACAGGATGTAGGCTTTGTAGGAGATTGCCATGCCACTGAGGTCTGCGATGTTTTCACCGAGCGTCAATTTTCCGTTGAGAGTTTTCCCGGGCAACGCCTCATACCCGGCATACTGTGCGACCAGCTGACCTGTCAGTTTTTCGAAAGCGGTGCGATCTTCGTCCGTCCACCAGTTTTCCAGATTGCCATCGCCGTTGTACTTACTGCCCTGGTCGTCAAAGCCATGACTGATTTCGTGGCCGATCACCGCTCCGATACCACCGTAGTTGACCGCGTCATCAGCATCGGGGTCGAAGAACGGGGGCTGAAGAATGGCAGCCGGGAACACGATTTCATTCTTGCCGGGATTATAATAGGCGTTGATCGTTTGAGGCGTCATGCCCCATTCCGTTCTGTCGACCGGCTTGCCCAGTTTGTCGATCATGCGCTGATGTTCGTGCAGCGCGGAACGTCTCATGTTGCCGATCAGATCGTCGGGCCGAATCTCGAGCTTCGAATAGTCTCGCCATTTTGTCGGGTAGCCAATCTTGGGGGTGATTTTGTGCAGCTTCTGGAGCGCCTTCGTTTTTGTTTCATCGGTCATCCAGGTGAGATCGTCGATGCTGTTTTCGTAGGCCTTCATCAGGTTGCCGACGAGTTCGTCCATCCGCCGTTTGGCTTCCGGCTTGAAGTGTCTGGTCACATAGATCTGTGCCACCACTTCGCCCAGCACACCGAAGTCGCCGGCTCCCCCGCCGCTGGTGGCATCGACTCCGCGTTTCCAGCGAGGTTTCTGCTCAGGCACTCCGGCCAGCTGTTTGCGATGCAGTTCAAAGTGAGCATCAACGAATGGCTTCGGCAATAGCGGCGCGACGCCGTCGAGCAACCGAAACGATAGATACGCCCTGGCAACATTCAATTTTGTGTCGTCGCCAATTGTTTCCAGTGCCTGAAAAAAACTGGGAGTCAAGACGTTGACTTCGGACAGCTCCTTAACACCGACGGCGTCAAAGAAGACGGACCACGGCAGATCCGGCGTCAAGTTCGGCAGATCCGACACGGCGTATTTGTTGTATCGTTTTTCCGCATCGCGAAGTTCGGTGCGTGACCACTGTGCTTTGGCCAGCTTCGTTTCCAGTTGCAGAATCTGTTCGGCGGACGACTTACCATCCGGCAGTCCGGCCAGTTCGAAAAGTCTGGTGATGTAGGTCTTTAAGGCGGCACGCGCCGTGAGATATTTTTTTTCGTCCTCAAGATAGTAATCCCGGTCGGGCAGCGTTGTTCCACTTTGGACAATCGCCGCCAGATATCGACTGGAATCTTTTGCATCCGTCGATACAAAAAATCCGATTGGTCCGCCGATTCCCAGCGTCTGCAAATGGCCGAAATGTCGAAACAGTTCTTTCTTACTGGACAGATTTGCGATCGCATCGAGTGCCGGCTGAATGGGTTTCAGTCCACGTTCGTCGATCAGCTGCTCGTTCATAAAGCTGCTGTAAAAATCACCGACCTTTTGACCGTTGGCGTCGACCGGGTTCTCTGTCGCGTCTTCGATGATTGTCCGGATGTTTTCACGAGCGGCATCGTCCAGAGCGGTGAAGGAACCGTAGTTCGATTTGTCAGCGGGGATCTGAGTATTCAGCAGCCAGCGACCGTTCACGTGCTGATACAAGTCGTCCTGCGGACGGACGGAATGATCGAACCCGTCCGGATCAATGCCGGAAAACAAATCCTGTGCCGACGAATCGTGACGACAGACAGCCACGAACAGAAATGCGACCATCGTGGCGAATGGTGAAAAACGAGTGAACAAGGAACAATCCCTTCATTAACAGGGTGGAGACGGCGCGATGCGATCTTTAACGATCCGATATTGTAAACGCGTTGAGAAAGGACATTAAGTCAGTCGGCGAAATTCGACCACGGTGCGTTGAAAATCTGTTCGTGCAGAACCAGCTTGCATACAGGAATGCCATGGGTTTCAGCGACGTGGCAATCCGTACCTGGTGCAGCGTCAACGCGAAAAGCGGGGGTTGCGCTTCATACGGATTCGTTTAACGGTGAGCCGGAGGCGTCGGTTTTTCGGGCCAAATCGAAGTCGCCTACGGCTTGCCGTTAAACGAACGCCCCCCAAGAAGTAAAGTTTGACGACGCATTAGATGGCTGTCGAGTTGCCAACTTACCGGGGAATCGCCACGGTCGGGACGAATTGTCCGTTCTTTCCTGAACGAATCTTCCGCGGAATATGCACGGATTGTCGAGAATACCGGGTGTTGCCAACGATATCGTGACATCAGTGACCTGGAAAAGTCGTTTTTCGCCCGCTCAGAATCCATAACAACATTGCCTTCCCGGCATGGTGACCGATAAAGAGATGGTGTGGCTTTTGTGAAATTCGATTGATGTTGGGTGGCGTGGCTTCATGCAGAATTCGTGGCTGAACGATTTCGAAACCAGACTGGACCAGTTGGAGCACGCTTCAACGGGTGCTGACGTCGTCTTTGCCGACATTCACAATCTTGCCGTCGCAGCCCTGAAGTGCCTTGGCGCGGTTCACGAGATCAGCGTCTGGCTTGCGCGACCAACGGGTGTCGAAGAACTGAGACCGGACGGTCAGTCCCCTGCACTATCGGAAGTCATGCAGTCGGAAATTACGGCAGCAACGGACGAGGCGTTTGTTCTGACAGATTCTGCGTCAGCAACGTCACCATCGCGGCACCTGCTGACCGTTTCCGCTCGACTTGCGGACCAGGTGTCCTGTGTGATGCGAGTGTCATTTGAGCAACTTAGTGCTCCGCAACAAACCTTTATTGAAGGTGCGCGTGCTGTTGTCGACGTTGTAGGCGGCTGGGTGAGTCGTCATGTGATGTCACGTTACGAGCATCTGCTGACAGCTCAGACGGAGCTCGTAAATTTGTTGGGTCGTCTGCATCTGAGTTCAACCGTCAAGGCGGCGGCTTCGGTGATGGCTCAGGACGGCCCGGCGATTCTGGGTCGATGTCGCATTGCCGTACTGTTGCGACGTGGAGAACGATACCGAGTTGAAGCCGTGACCGGCGTTCGAACTCCGAACGTGGCAGCCGAAACGGTGCGGGCGATAGAAGACGTCGTCAACAACAGTCACGCCGCGCAGTCCGCCATTGCTAAATCAGAATGGCGAGAACTGGACCAGATTGATGAAGGGGGCGTTGCCAGTGCAGCGGCCGTTCTACGACACGGCGACGTGACAGCCATTCGAATGGCTGCCCTGGCAACGTCGACTGATGAATCGACTGACTTCCCGATGGTGATGTCGGTCGAAGTCTTCGCCAACACAGAACGCCCCAACGAACAGCTGCTGCGGCAACTTTTGACTGCTGCCGGCCCGGTCTTTGCCAGACTACACAAACGACAACGGACGCTGCTGGGCAGGATCGTTCACAGTGGAAAGATTCGCTGGCTCGCTGTGACCGCCGTACTGTTGGCCGTGCTGTCGATCTGTCCCGCCGATTTCGAAGTCGAAGCGCCTGGGCAGATTGTTTCGACCAACCAGCGCCGGCTGTTCGCGCCAGAGAACGGCACGATTGACGAAGTGAGGTTTCAGAACGAAGACGTGGTGCTGGCCGGGCAGCTTCTGTTGAAACTTTCCAACGCTGATCTGGACCTCGAACACCGCCGCGTTCAGGGCGACATCGATACCACCACGGCCAGGCTGGCTTCTGTGCATGCGACCCGATTGTCGGGAGGAGACCCTCAACTCAGCGGCGAAGAAGCACAGCTGAAACAGCAGTTGCAGAATCTGAAGAACAAAAAAAACTTATCGAAAAACAATTGGCATCACTGGAGATCACGGCTCCGTTTGCGGGAACCGTTTTTCGACGTGATTCGCAGCAGGAACTGATGTCACGACCTGTTCAACGTGGACAACTGCTGCTGGAGATCGTGCCGGCGGACAGTAGCTGGCAGCTGGAAATTTCCATTCCGGATGACAGGATGTCCTACGTAACGAATGCTCGCCATCAGTCTGCAGAACTTCTGCCAATTCGTTATGTGGTCCGTTCCGCACCCGAACGCGACTGGACGACAGCACTCACTGATGTGGACAATGCTGTGGAAGTCCATGACGGTCAAATGAGCTGTCGAGCCACCGCGTTGTTGACCACATTGCCGCAAGCAAAACTTCGTCCCGGGACAACGGTGACTGCAAGGATCGCCTGCGGTCGACGTTCTCTGGGATTTGTCATGTTTCGAGAGGTGATTGAATTCTGGGGCCAGGTTCGCTTTGCCTGGTTTTGAAGCACTCATCAGGAGGCCAAACGATGAAGGAAACAAATGCTGCCCGGTGCCGCTCTACAAACGCGGCTCGGTCTGTTCTGACTGCCGTGACGCTCATCTGCGTCGTTGGTCAGCTGAGCAGTCTGTGCGCGGATGAGCAGCGGATTCAAGTGTCACAGGTGACCATCAGTCTGGTGCGGGAATCCGACATACCGGCACGAGATGCTGGGACACTTGAAGAGGTCGTTTTCACCGAAGGTCAATCTGTCACGAAGGGCCAGATCGTTGCCGTGCTTGAAAATCAGCAACAGCGGCTGAAGCTGAAAGCAGCCGAACTGAATCTTGAGGTCGCACGGTTGCGCGCTGCCGATGATCTGCCGATGATCTGCCGATGCAGACCGCGACCGCCCAACTGAAAGAAACCATTTCCAGTCGACGTGTGAAAGAGGTTGCGCTAAAGATCGCCGAAACAGAAGCAGAAACAGATATACCGGTTCAGATTGCCACTGCCGACACAAAACTGCGACAGTTGGAACTGCAACGTGCCCAGAATGCGAAAGACTCATTCGACGGGAGTATCTCGGAATCACAAATTGACCGTCTGAAGACCGCCCTCCGTAAAGGAGAACTGGAAATTCTCCAGGCGCAGACAAATCACCGAATTAACCAGCTGAAGCCCGACGCTGAGCGCGCCGCAATCGAACAGAAGTCTGAAGAAATTGTTCGTTATCAGACACTGGTCGAACAGGAACAGAAAAATCTGATGGTGGCCGGGATCAACCAGCAGGTTCACGGCAATGACGTCGCGCTGGCGGAACTGGCACTGGAACATCGCAACATCCGTGCGCCTTTCGATGGCGTGATTGTCAAAGTCGAACGCCATGTTGGTGAATGGGTCGAACCTGGCGCACCGGTGGGGCGCGTGATTGACCTGAAAACTCTGCGCGCTGAAGGCTTTCTGCAGGCGCAACAGGCGTCCGGAAACCTGGTGGGGCGGTCCGTCACGATCGAACTGAAATTCGTTCGCGAACCGGTTCAATTGCAGGGGACAGTCACCTTCGTCAGTCCGGAAGTTGACCCCGTCAATCAGCAGGTTCGGTTCTGGGCAGAATTCACGAACGCAGACATGCTGGCGCTGCCCGGCATGAATGCTTCGATGGTGATCGAATAATCCTTCCGAAGAGCAACCATCCATCTGGCCCGCTTCATCGCAGCAATGAAGGAGTTTGGGCCATCCCGTATTAGGTCCTGACGTGCAGTTTCCCTGGTTAAAACGCGACGACCTTGTGGCGGTCCCACACGATTCCGGTGGCTGGGTCGTTAAGGATCCGTTGACGCTGCATTACACGCACCTTGACGAAATCGAATTCTCTGTTCTGAATCTGATGGATGGCCACGTCAGCTTTGCGGAAATGCTCGAAGGTGCTCGCAGGCTTTGTCCGGGACGCAGTCTGGTCCCGGATGATCTGAAACAGTTTGTGCGTGTGCTGGCCGGACATCAGCTGATCCGGCAACTCGGCGGCGGAGACTCGGCACGTCTTGATCCTCAGGAGTCTGCCACGTCACCGTTGAGATTCCTCAGTCCTTTGGTCCGCATTCTGCGACTGCAGCGTCGCCTGCTCAATCCGTCGCGACTGCTGGACGCGGCCCTGCCGTTGGTGTCGGTTCTGTACAAACCGGTCGTTGTTCGCTCGATGATGATGATTGGGCTGCTGGCAATCATGGTTGTCGGTCTGCGTTTTGGCGAACTGCTGAAAGCTCTACCGTCGATGGCAGACTTTCTCGGCCCGCAGAATCTGATTTTGATGCTGCTTGTGTTTGTGACCGTCAAGGTGCTGCACGAAGCGGGCCACGCATTTACCGCGAGATACTTTGGCGCAGAGTGCAACGAATGTGGCGTCATGCTGATGGTGTTTACACCCGTTCTTTACACCAACGTGTCGGACGCATGGCTGCTGCCTCGTCGGCAACGCATGCTGATCACGGCCGCCGGGATTCTGGTTGAGCTGTTTATTGCCGCCGTGTTTTTCTTGTTGTGGTCGTACGCTGTACCGGGCACCACTCGGTCTCTGTTACTGAATACGGTGGTGCTGTGTTCCGTCAACACGATTCTGTTCAATGGCAACCCGCTGCTGAGATTTGACGGATACTTTCTGCTGACTGACTGGGTTGGCATTCCCAATCTTGCATCGCGCGCAACAACCGTCGTGCAGCAGACCCTGCTTCGGCTGGTCACGGGCAGTGGCAGTGTTTCCATCGAGCCAATACGAACTCGTCGTTTTCTACTGGCCTACGGCCTTGCGGCAGCTGCCTATCGACTGCTGTTGACGCTGGCGATTCTGAAACTTGTGGATGTTATGTCTCGCGAGTGGCACGTGCAGTTTCTGGGAACTTTTCTTTCGGCTGTGGTCCTGACCGGATTCGTCATTGTTCCCGCTGTCACGTTTCTGTTTCGGCTTTTCGAACACGACGAACACGATGAGGCCCATTCACGATCATGGACTCGAATGACGATTGCCGCCGCCGTGCTGGTGGTACTGGCCGAATTTCCGTTGCCCCATTCGGTGATTGCCCCGGCGATCGTGGAACCGGCGTCTCGTCCGGTCTACGCGACTCTGCCAGGCGTGTTAGAGCCGGTTCGTCGTTACGGCGATCACGTCACATCAGGCAGTGTTCTGGCACAGCTGCACAACGTTGATCTGGCAAAGACCGAACAGAAATTGCTCAGCGGTCTGAATGAAACTGCCCTGCAACTGGATTCGTTGCTGAAGAATCCGGCTACAGCAAACTCAGAATTGATTCCAGCGTTTCGGGAATCAAAGATTGCCGCTGAAAAACGGCTTGCAGAATTTCAGTCCGAAGCCGCATTGCTGGTCGTTAAGAGTCCGGCGGACGGAGTGTTTCTTCCTCCACCGGCCGTTCCACGACGGGATGAGCCACAGCCCGTGCACTGGTATGGAACGGCCGTGCAGAACAGAAACTCGGGCGCATGGATTCAACGTGGCACGTTGCTGGGCTACGTCGGAGAACCGTTTGACCTGACCATCAGTGCCGGCGTCAACGAAGACGATGTTGAATTCGTCTCCCGCGGGCAGCAGGTGGAGTTTCTGCCGCATGCCGGGAGCACCAACGGGATTTCGGCTGTGGTGGAATCGGTCGAGCGTCTGGAAGCGAATTCGCTGCCGGCTCAGTGGGCAGTCGCAGGACTGGCAAGTGGCCAGCCGACGGAAGACGGCATCTCCCCCAACGTCGTTACCTACTTTGTCAGAATTCGGATCAAGGAAGGCGGTGCTGTGCCACCTCCGTTGTATTCCGTTGGGCAGGTAAGGATTCACACGCGTTCCGCATCCTTGAGACAACGATTTCTCAGATACCTAAGACAAACATTCTAAGGCGGGGCGGCCCGCCAGCCGATCCGTCTTCGACGGTTTGTGCGAGCTACCGCTCGGAGGCCGTTGGCTCGGTTTTGCCGAAGCTGAGTACCGGGCGCAGCAATGAATGGTTGGAAAGGGTGGCCCGAGTTGGAGCGACGTGCGAGTGAAACCCCGGGGCTTCCTTCGCAGGCTCAGTCCAGCCCTCGGCCACCCGCCGTCTTCGACGGTTTGATCGATCCGGCTTCGCCGGTTTGTGCGAGCTACCGCTCGGAAGGTGGAGGTTGGGTATTGCTGAGGCTGACTGATGTCGTCGGGCCAGGACAATTTCGCACTGGTCCACAGATGTTCTCCGTGTGCACATCCGAAGGGATTCTGTTCTATCCCACGTCAGCTGTCGTCCAGTCACCATCGATTCGGCGCCAGGCGGCGTTGTGGTTCTTGTCCTGCAAAACCACGGGCAAACGTTCGGGGCGGATGTTGTCGTAACATTGCAGCATGCCGAAACGTGATAGGGCAGCTGGTACTCCGACGGCGGTAAAGCCCGGATGACCGGTCGATGGAAATGGCCCGCCGTGGTTCATGGCGGCCGAGACGGCCACGCCGGTTGGCATTTTGTCGTTCAGCAGTCGCCCGACTTTGGTTCTCAGTGCCGGTTCGATGGCTGCATACGAATCGTCGTCAGCGCCCTTTGTGTCTGAATACACGCAGCCGGTCAGATTGCCTTCCAGAGATTCCGCAATGGCCATCATCTGCGTCACATTGTCCGCCAGCACCACCAATGAACCGTTGCCAAAAGCTTCCGTCTGAAAGACTTCCGGATCTTCCAGAAAACGGCTTCCGCCGACAATCATCAGAGTGTTGTTATATGAAACGCCGGTTCCTCCGCCCGCTTGTCCGCCCGCAACAACTTCGACTCCGGCTTTCTGCAGCGTTTCGACTCCGGCCGCAAAGCTCTTACGGACACCTTCGCTCAGCATCGTGCCCACAGCAGCGGCCCCGAATTTTTCCGCGACGGTTTTGATGAAGCCATTGCCGGCATCGTTCGCCGGAACGACAATCAGTCCCGGATTTGTGCAGAACTGACCAGTTCCCATCAGGCAGCTGCCGGTAAAGTCGTCGGCGATCGCATCCGCCCGTTCGCTGAGTGCTCCCTCCAGAATGAACACCGGGTTGATACTGGACAGTTCCAGGTACATCGGGTTTCCGGCAGCATCAGCAGCGGCCTTTAGTTTCAGACCTGTGTGCCGTGCGCCTGTGTAGCCGGACGCTCCAACTCGCGAATCAGATACAAGTTTGTAGCCGTCTTCATGGCTGGTCCGGTAGACCAACTGCACCAGTGCCTTGGGCATGTTGGTCTTTTCGATGGCCGCAAGGGCTGCTTCTGCGAAAATGCGAGTGGTTTTCGGATGGCAGGAGTGCCCTTTGGCAATCACAGGGTTTCCAGCGGCAATCGCCGCCGCGAAGTCCCCGCCAGCAATCCCGTTGAACGCAAATGGGAAATTGTTCGGCCCGAACACAACCACGGGACCAATCGGTCCGAACATGGCGCGGATGCCAGTGGCTGTATCGATGGTCGGACAGCGCCAGGAATCGGTGCGGGCGGCCTGGGCAGCCTGTCGCAGTTGATTGGTCGTTCGCGGGAGTTCACCGTCTTTCAAGCGTGGCGAAACAGGAAGTCCTGTTTCCGCGTTGGCAGCAGCCACCAATTCATCGGTGCGCGCTTCAATCTCGTCCGCATAGGCGTCAAGGAACTCAGCAAACCGATTCCCCGGCCAGCCTCTCATTTCCTTCGCAGCGTCAGCGGCCGCCTGAATCACCTTGTCGATTTCCGACCATGGACTGACCGGAAACACACCGGGCAACGTCTCCTCAGTGGCGGGGTTTGCCGCCTGAAAAGTCTGAGTTGCTTCTGAAGCAATCCATGCACCGTTAAGGAGAATTGAGTGAGTCATGCGTTCTGAAATCCTGGTGCGTGGTAGCCCGCAGGCCGACATGAGCTGACGCTCGGAAGTTAGTGGCCCGCTGCGATGATGCGGGCGAAATGGTGAGATGACTTCCCGAAATATCTTAGAAGATACCGAGTTGATCTCGGGCGTCGTCGGTCATTCGTTCGGGTGTCCATGGCGGAGACATGACCATGTTGATGACCGCTTCATCAACATCGTGAAGTCTCTCTACCGCCATCTTCGACTGCTGGATCAGCTGAGGACCTGCGGGACAGGCCGGGCTGGTTAACGTCATCTCGATATTTACTTTGCGTGGATTTTCTTCGTCTTCTTCGACCGTATAGATCAGACCAAGATCCACGATGTTAATCATCAATTCCGGGTCGATGACCTGCTTGAGGGCTTCGAGATAGTCCGTGGCCGTGGATGGTGTTGTCTCAGTAGCCGCTGAGGTCTCGGTCGCTTCGCCCTGGACATCTTCCGCCGCAGGTACGGGCGCGGCTGTTTCTGCGTCTTCGGCTGGGGTTGAGTTTGTTGCGTCGGTGGACACTGTTATTTCTCCGGCAATGGTTGTTGGGATTTACTGCCAGGAAGGTCTGGGTTCCTTCCACAGCACACTGCTGGCCTTACCTGGGTGCGGCCCAGACGGCATCGTCTCTGAGTTCCACGGT
>JBDONA010000764.1:0-4847 GCA_039831575.1 Fuerstiella sp.
TGAAACACGAGCTGAACAGCAGCAGGAATGACGCCAGCAGCCTGCCGACATTTTTGAGTTCCTTCAAAGTCATCATGGCGATCCTCCGTGAGTCCGTGTGACTGTTTTGCACACGGAGGATCGTCACTCTTTGAATTCGCCGAAACCTCAATCTCACCCTCACTTACAACCGAAACCGGCGCTGTCCAACTAAGACGTAACACAGGGCACCCGCCTGATCGGCTCATGGTGATTCCAGCATTTCCTGAGCACACCACTGCCCATCGCTGAAATCTGAGTCCTTTGTTCATTCCCGAGGCTGGTGTTCCATCTGTGCAGGCGGTACGCAAAGCGATGCGGGACTATCGCAGGCAAAAACTGACAACGTTGAATCCAGTCAGTGGCGGCGCGTTGCGGCATTCGTCACAATTCGCGCAACCGTCTCTTAGCCATGACAGGCACCCGATTGTTACCCCGGAGCAAATGATGATTCGTTGTTTTTCCGTCGCATGCATTTGTGCGTCCGTCAGTATGACGACGTATGCTCAGCCCGGTCGCAGGACTGCGCAAGAGCTGAATTCCAAATATGCCGTCGTCCGATTGGAAGCCGATCTTTCCCATCTCAGTGACGCGCAGAAGCAGATGCTGCCCCATCTGATTTCCGCGGCAAAACTGATGGACACAGCTTTCTGGCGTCAGGCATACGGAAACAGCAAGCCGTTGCTGGAGTCGGTGGAAAATCCGGGAATGAAGCGATTCATTCGCACAAACTATGGCCCATGGGATCGACTGGACGGCAACAAACCGTTTCTTGATGGCGCGAGGGCAAAACCGGCCGGTGCGAATTTCTACCCATTCGATTTGACCACTGAGGAATTTGAGGAGCACATCAGGAAGAATCCCGGCGACGCGGACTCGTTCAAAAGCCTGTACACGGTGATCAAAAGAAACGCTGACGGTCGTCTTTACGCCGTTCCCTACCGAAACGCTTTTCGTGCTCTGACTCGGCAGGCCGCCGACCATCTGGATGAGGCCGTTGAACTGGCACAAGATGAGGGCTTCAGGAACTATCTGACGGCACGCGCGAAAGCTCTGAGAACCGATCGATACCAGCCGAGCGACATGCTTTGGATGGACATGAAAAACAACCAGATCGACGTTGTCATCGGCCCTATCGAAACGTATGAGGATCAGCTGTTCGGCTACAAAGCGGCGTACGAAGGATATGTGCTGCTCAAGGACATGGAGTGGAGCGGACGATTGAGCAAATACGCGGCACTGCTGCCAGAACTTCAAAAGGGGCTGCCTGTTGACGCACGGTACAAGAAGGAAATGCCAGGCCTGAATTCGGACCTGAATGCCTATGACGTCATCTACTATGCCGGCGACTGCAATGCGGGCTCCAAGACGATTGCTATCAATCTTCCGAACGATGAAGAAGTGCAACTGAAGAAGGGAACTCGACGGCTGCAGCTAAAGAACGCCATGCGGGCGAAGTTTGACAGGATCCTGGTTCCTCTGGCCAATCATCTGATCGTGGAAGATCAGCGGAAGCACATCACCTTCAACGCATTTTTCAGCAACACGATGTTTCATGAAGTCGCTCACGGACTCGGGATTAAATATACGCTCGACGGAAACGGAACTGTCCGGGACGCACTGCGGGAAAAATCCGGTGCGTTGGAAGAAGGCAAAGCGGATATCCTCGGGCTGTACATGATTCGCACTCTGTTTCAGAGCGGTAAATTTAACGAGGGCGAACTGAATGATTATTATGTGACTTTCATGGCCAGCATTTTCCGTTCTGTGCGTTTCGGTGCCAGCAGTGCACACGGGAAGGCCAACATGATTCGATTCAATTTTTTCCGGGATCGTGAAGCCTTCACCCGCGGTGAAGACGGGCTGTATCGCATCAACCCGGAAAAACTCACGATGGCCGCTACGGAACTGACCCAGGTATTGCTCAAGCTCCAGGGAGACGGCGACTATGAAGCCGCCTCAAAGTTTGTCGATGCCAATGCCTACGTTGGCCCGCAACTAAAAGCCGATCTGGAACGCCTGAATGCAGAAGGAGTTCCCGTGGACATTATCTTTGAACAGGGGATCAAGGTACTTGGGCTCGAGAATACCAACTGAGGCGGTTCACTTATTCTCGTGAACCGTGCTGGCTCGTGGGCAGTCCGTTTTCTTAGGCTGGAACACGTCTTTCGCGGCGACGAATCCGCGTAATGCGCTGTAAGGCGGCCCATCGTCACGCCGTGCATTTACTTCAGAAGATATTTGACGAACCACGCGACGAACTGCGGCTCGTCTTCGCTCTTGTTTTTCCAGCCGTGTTCGGCTCCCGGCTTGACCACCAGTTCGAAGGGAACGCCTTTGGCCTTCGCGATTTTGCCGAATCTTTTGGCTTGAAAAAGAGGCACGATGGGATCGATTTCGCCGTGGATGATATAAACCGGCGCTGTATCTTCATTGATGTGATAGATCGAAGACATCGCGCGGCCTAATTCGTCGCGACCTTCTGCCGTTTCTGATTCTGGTCCGAAGGCTGGTTGCCACGGCGCCTGCTTGCCCACGCCAACGGCCATATCACCCGGTTCCGCCCAGTTCCGGTAGTCGGTGGGCGGGTAGAAGACGGCCGCAGCCTGGACGGCGCTGCTTGTCCGGGCGATCGCGTCTTTGGCTGCGGGATCTCCGGGGTCACCTTTGGTTGCCAGGATCAAACCCAGGTGGCCGCCGGCGCTGCTACCGGTCACGCCGATCCGATTGGGGTCGATATTCCAGCGGGCTGCATTGAAGCGAATGAAGCGGACCGCTCACTGCATGAAGCCCATGATGTCGCGTACCTTGTAGCGTGGTTGCGAGCCATGCACGACAGCGAAGACGGTGTATCCGTGGTCGGTATACGGCCTGGAATAATCGTCATTGATTCGCTCGTGGCTCGATTTCCAGCCGCCGCTGACGACCCTGATGACGGCAGCGCCATTTGGCTTCTCCGGAATGAACACATCCATCGTGAGGGCCACCCCCTCGGTCTTGTGATAGATGATGTCCCGTTCACGAGCAGTGCCGGCTTTGAGGTCCGGAGAGGTCATGGAGGGAAGAACCAGTGAGATCAAAATTAGCAGCTTCTTCATGTTCGGTACCCACTTATCAGGAACGAAACCCCTCACGAGTGTTCAATAGCAGTACTGGTGGTTCACGGTCGAAAATCAGAACTCACTTTCGGCCGGTAGGAACCGAGCCCTGCTTTGCTGGCTTTCTTTTGCCGAACAGAGAAGCGAAGAACCCCATCAACGTCTTTCCCGGAGGTCGTTGACTTCATCACGCAGCCGTCTGATTTCGTGTCGCAGTTCTTCGAGTTGCTGCATTACTGCGTGCATCGCATCGCCGTCATCATGCTGTCTGTGTTCATGAAGTTCCCGTTCGGTGGCTTCCGCCCGCTGGGCCACATGTTCGGCGATGTCGCGTAGTCCAGCATGATTCAGGTGTTCGACGGCGATGTGCATATGCTCCAGACGCTCGGCCATTTCATCGTGTGGAGCGGATTGTTTACGGTCAGACTCATGCAATAGCTCTCGCATTTCCATTTCGACGCGCTCTGCCTCGCGCAGGACATCAGTGATCCTCTCCTGGGGCCCGTCATCTTCCCGCAGATGTTTTTCTTCCTGATGCAGCTTCTCCAGCAGTCGTTTCAATTCCATGATTTCAGCCTCACGCTGCTTCGGGCGTCGCCGTCCGAGTTGCTCAGCCTCGTCAAGCATAGCCATGGCTTTGCGTTCAAGGTTGGCGGCTTCTTTCCTGTGACCCTGCTCGGCCAGTTCCGCAGCTTCCCGCTGCATGGCCTCCGCCTTTTCTCTGAATTCATCAGACTCCGATGCCCAGACAAAAGCCGCAATGCCCAGGAATGCGACGAGCACTGTCGCCAATTTCAGATGTGACATATCTTTTTCCCTTCTGCTTACGTGAAAGAATCAGATCTTCAGCTGGACCGCAGGTGTCGTCTGCGACTGAGTTACCCTGGCCGCAGTTCAACAGCATTTGTACGTTCAATGTGGCCACAAATGATGCATTTCCAAAGCAGACAATCACCAACCGGTGATCGTAGCATCATACTTTTGGGTGCTCAAGCTGTGTGTTCTTCCGAGGCCAATCGGCCGTTCAGGAAGTCAGCAAGTTGCCCGGCGTCGTCTGTACCTATTCGCAGGAGCCCCTTGCGGAGTTGCAGAATCACACAGTCCTGGCCCCAGATATTCCAGACCCAACCGCCTTTGAAACTCATGTGGATGCCCCAACCGTCCACAATTGTGGTCCGTCCCGTTTCGACACTCATGATGTCCGCATATCGAACAACTCGGCGAAACAACCGAATTGGCCCAAAGCTGATCGACAGGCAATCCACTTCATCTCTCACGGTGAGATGATGGAATGCAGCGGCCAGAACCAGCATCATCAGACCAACCAGAGGAAAGACCCACTGTATGACAGGTATCTGGCGGAGGGCCCAGCTCATCATAAGGAACACGACACCAACGGTGTAAATCAGAAGACACAGCGGCGCACGCTGGGTGTGCGTGTACGGTTGGTCGCCGGTCATTGGTATATTCGTGGAGTGCTCGCTCACCGTGTACCTTGAGTAAAGACTTGCCCCTTCAGCAGGGGCGAAGATAGCGACACGCCACAGGCGTTCGCCAGACGCCCTTCAAACACGGTGGTCGAATTGAACTGACTAAATAGCCTTGCGCGATTATGGGTGTATTAGAGAACATAAGGACTCACATTCACGGTTAACCGCCAATGAAAGGAGTCCTTATGCGTCGCTCGCAATTGATGGTTGAGGTTCAGGAGAAATTTCGGTCACTGAGCAG
>JBDONA010000970.1:0-4845 GCA_039831575.1 Fuerstiella sp.
GCGCCGAAACACCAGCAAAACGCAAAGAAATGCTCTGTTTCATCGGCACGTGCAGCAACCAAGTCGAGCAATTTAACGACTTTAGACCAGACAATCAACGCCGTAACCCGCAATTCACCGCGCATTGAGGTCAGTCACCGGTCGCACAGGGTTTGTCTTGACAAGACACAAAGAAAAATGGGAATCCGACAATCAGTTATCGCGACTGAATTCCACCTGAATTCCACCGCTCATCCTGGCCACGATGTTGTAAACAAAGGCGTTGATCATCCCGCCCACAAAACCCAGTATGCCGTAAAGAATCGGGCCAAGAACGATCGTACCAATGCCAAACCCAATCAAGGGAGCAACATTTTGACCGTTGGGACCGACACCGACACCCAGCATAGAGAACAGGAAAATGATTCCCCTGACCAGCAGACCGGCCAGCAGACCAGCGGCACCGCCAAACATCGCGACGGAAACGACTCCCACGCGCCGCAGCCTCATTCTCGTTTCTCCCGCCGGAGCACCGGAAAATTGAGGCGTTTCAAACGGATTTGACATGAACGTGCCTTTCTGATTCATGAGAATTGTGATCAGGCAGCTTCTGCTCCTCCAACGTCTGTGTTCTGATCTGGCTCACAAAATCAATACTGCCCGGAAAAAATGGGGCTGAGCAATGGCCCGGCACTTCCCTTTTTTCGACGGCCGTGTGATTTTCGGTTGCACACGAAGGCTGGGGCCACAAGCCGCCACCGCGCGGCATTGAAGTTGTATTCCGTTCCCGTGTCACGCCCCACTGCCTGTTCATGAAGCGACCGCGACCAGTAAGAGTATTTGTTGTCAAAAACAAATACGAAGTGCGCTGCGAACGCTGCACGATCCTGCCCTTGGAAATCCAGGCGGATTCTGCGAGGTCGGGTGACTTGGTAGTGATTTTCGAAATCAAGGACGGAATCTCGCACGCGGGCAACTCGCTTCCGTCTGCAGCAGACAACGAATGTCGCCGATCGAATCCGTGGACGTGCAAACTGTCAGCTCACAACCTGCACAATCGAAATAAACCACCAAAATCCTCGCCCAACGATGGTGCAGGGCAATATCCGACGCAGACCACGAAACCTGACTTCGATATGGCCGAACAACCATCGGCTTACGAGTGAACCCATGAAAAAAACAATTGAGCGACTTCAGGAATTCAGCATCCCTCTGATTGTGGGTGTGGTTTGTGCGATGTTGTGGGCGAACGTAGCCCCCGATAGCTACGCCGCGATGGTGCACACGCCCGTGTATCAACTCGGATCAATCTTCGGCCAACATGTGGTCGGTGGAGAGCATCATTCCGGCTGGGACCAGTATCTCACGCTGCACTTTCTGATCAATGACATTTTCATGGCGTTGTTCTTCGGAATCGCCGCCAAGGAAATCACCGAAGCCTGTCTTCCCAACGGAGCACTGAATCCGGTTTCCAAGGCCATCAATCCGCTGTTCGGAACGATCGGCGGGGTCGTCGGGCCGATTGGAGTGTTTCTGGGACTGAACGCGATGTTCGGAAACATATCGTGGAGGAACGGCTGGGGGGTTCCCACGGCCACTGATATTGCGCTGGCCTGGCTGGTGATCAAATTTCTGTTTGGAGCACGCCATCCTGCAGTCAGCTTTCTGCTGCTGCTGGCTGTGGCAGACGACGCGATCGGCCTGGGGATCATCGCCATCGGATATCCTGATCCGGCTCACCCAACCGTCTGGTCCAATCTGATCTGGTGCGTCCCCGGGATGGGCCTGGCTTACGGACTTCGACGACGCAACGTCATGAACTGGATCCCGTACATTTTCGGCGGTGGAGCACTCTGCTGGTGGGGCTTGTACAGCGCTCATCTGCACCCTGCCCTGGCGTTGGTATTTGTGGTTCCATTCCTGCCCGGACCGAAACAGGACCTTGGATTGTATGTTGATGACGACGATCATTCCCCTGGACATACACACAGTCCGCTGGAGAATTTTGAGCACAGCCTGAAACTGTTCGTGGACTTCGGCCTGTTTTTCTTTGCCCTTGTCAACGCCGGTGTTTCCTTCGGAGAGATCAACGGGCTGAGCTGGATCATTGTCGCGGCTTTACTCGTGGGTAAGATCGTCGGCATCACAGGCTTCTCGGTATTCGCAGAGAAGCTCGGATTCCCGCTGCCGGTTGGTATGAACAGGGGCCATCTGATCGTCACCAGCGCGGTGGCCGGACTTGGTCTGACCGTGGCCTTGTTTGTGTGTGGCCAGGCATTCGTCGATCCATCGTTGCAGGCTGCCGCCAAGATGGGAGCCGTCTTCAGCGTCGCCGCCGCCATCGTTGCGGTTGTGTTGAAAAAGGTCCTTCGCGTCAAGAGTGATGATGTTCCGCCATCCGGTGAGGGCGCTAAGCTGGCCGTCGACACACTCGAACAGGACATGCTGGCGGAGTTGGAAGCCATGCAGGAAGCTCTGGATTCGAGCACAACGGATGTGGACGCACGCTAAAAACTGACTGACACCAGTGGGCGGAAACTCTCGCCCTTGGTCAGGAAAGTCCGCCAGCCGAATCGAGCTGATGCCCGAGAACTGCTGGCCCAGCGATCGCTGATCGCTGCAGGAATGCGTGCGAAACAGCAGGCCGTCTGCCCAAAATGACTCTCAGTCGGCATGATGCCATGCCGAGTAACAGGGCAATATGTTTTCAGACTGGATCTCGCAACGCGCGTGCTGCAACTCTATATTGGGGGACACGCGTCCCCAAACGAAGTCTGGTGCATGCTTTTCCAGAGTGATATTTCGATTGCCCTCACGATCAGCATTGTGATCGGCTGCCCCTCCGTGGTTTTGTGTGCCGACTTCCATCACGACGTCAAACCGCTGCTGAGAAAATACTGCGTCAGGTGTCACAACGGCGAAGATGCAAACGGCGACGTCGACTTCTCTGCGATTGAGACGACCGACGATGTGGACGCCGCCTTCGAAACATGGGAATCGGTCGTGGAACATCTCCACGCCGGGACAATGCCACCTGAAGATGAACCTCAGCCTGATCACGACGAACGGAACAGAATCTTCGAATGGTATGAAGATTTCGTCGACAACATCGAGTCTCGACCAGCCGTCTTCAAGCCACGACGTTTGTCGGTAACAGAATACTGCAACACACTGCAATCCGTTCTGGGGTTTGACCTGCAGGTCGCCATCATTGAGGCCGAGCAGACCGTCGCCGAGCGGTCCATGGTGATCAAGTTGCTGCCGACCGATCCGCCAGGCAGAAGCGGCTTCAAAAACGACACCCATCAGAACCCACTGACAACCGTCGTCTGGGACCAGTATTCGTTCCTGATCGACGCCGCGCTGGAGCAACTGTTCTCGCCGGAACGCAGAACCCAACTGGACGTATTCACTGGTGCCAGCCATAACAACGAAATCACCATCGAACACGCACAGCGACTGCTGCGTACGTTTCTGCTGCGGGCCCGGCGGCGTACTGTTCCGGAAGCAGATGTCGAACAGATCGTCTCGCGGCTACAGGGCAAAAACGGACGAAGGCTGGTGGCGGCGTTAAAACTTGAAATGAAAACAGTGCTGATGTCGCCCGTGTTTATCTATCGCGGGTTGCTGACATCAGGGCAACACGGCGAACGACAATTCGTCGACACGTTCGAACTGGCGGAACGACTGTCGTACTTCCTGTGGGCTGACATGCCCGACGATCAACTGCTGTCTCTGGCAGCAGACGGATCGCTGACAGAACCGACCGTGTACGCAGCGCAGATCGATCGCATGCTGATGTCGCCGAAAGCGGGGAATCTGGCAGGCGACTTTGCGGTCCAGTGGCTGACCCTGAATGAAATCGAGCACGTGTCGAACAACGTGCCAAAGATGGTCGCACTAAAGTCACAACCGATCGACTTTATGCACTATCTGTTCACCGAAGACCGACCGTTGCTGGAACTGATCGATTCAGAAACGGCCTTCATCAGTCCGCATACGTCAGGAATGTATGGTGCGGACGCCAGGCAGTTGACGAAATATGTCAAGCAAAAAGGCATCGAGGTTGAGATCGTGCCGAACCAGAAGATCAAGCTGGAACGCACAACTGAACGCGGCGGAATTCTGACGATGCCGGGCGTGCTGGCGATGAATAAGGGACCCATTCAACGAGGCACATGGGTGCTGGAACGGATTCTCGGTCAGGAACTGCCTGAACCACCGGCAGACGTTGGTCAGGTTCCACCAAATAACAGCGCTGAGGACCTGACCTTTCGGCAAAGATTCGAGCAACACCGCAGCAACCCCAGTTGTGCCGTGTGTCACGACAGGATCGACCCGCTGGGTTTCGCCCTGCAGGACTTCGACAACAGCGGTCAGTATCTGCGCAGCAAGAACTATCGTGCACCAAAACGACGTAAACGCGGCGAAGAATCGGCCGACCCGAATTCAGAGATCGACACAAGTGGACAGTTACCGTCGGGCGAAACCTTCGAAGACATCACCGGGTTAAGACGAATTCTCACAACCAGTCAGAGCGAAGCCGTGCTCCGCAATATTGTGGAAAAAACGATGTCGTACGCACTCTGTCGCCAGCTTATGATGCACGATCGTCCGACGGTCAATGCGATCGTGGAGCGGATGAAAAACGCCAACGGTACCTGGCGAGACCTGTTCCATGCCGTCGCCAACAGCGTACCATTTCGAGAAACGATCTTATCGGCAGACAACGACACCGCACTACGCTGACTTGTGGCCGCGGCGAACGTCTTTTCGCATGCGAGAGTCGCTTTTCCACGTACGCCACGACCGCATCTTTTTGAAAACTGCTCTCACAAACGCCTCGGAAAACAAATATGCCCACCA
>JBDONA010000319.1:0-4843 GCA_039831575.1 Fuerstiella sp.
AGTTGTTGGCGGCCTTGAAGATACCAACCTTTTCTTTGACCAGATATAAGTTGCGATTCAAAACAGGGTGCATTTAGGTGATTCCTGAAATCTCTGCCGGCAGATCAAGACGTGCGAAGACCGGATCTTTACTGACGGCACGCCGTTGTGCAAATAGTCCTGCAATGGAACGTGTGCGCCGCGCGCACAGATCATTCTAATTCCGGAATTTTCAACCAGGCACGACGGGGACGAATCCCGTCGGCAGACCAGACCATTCCGTGGCAGCTGGCCTGCGGAACAACAACTGACTACATCAGTCCACGTCGATTCAGTTCAGCGACAACCTGCTGCACGATGGCAGAAACCTCAGCGGGATTTGGTGCTGCCGAGGAATCAATCGGACAGCCGCCCACCGGCTGGTCAGTGAAACCGTGAGCCGACAGCATGCACTGCAATTCGTTGCTGAGCGCGCTCAGGTCGGTGCGTTGTTCGGCCGACAGTGGCTGACGACCGTGTCCCATGTCGAATCCTCTAAGATTCACGGCGGCACGAAAACCTTCCGGAAACTCGGCCGAATAGATCATCGTATCGAACAACTTCAACAGGTCGTACTGAATCTGTCGGGCGGCGTCGATCTGGTGGCTGGTCGTGAGGTCGTACAGTTTTCGCGTCAGTTCCGGAACGACTCCGGAACTGGCATTGGTGCCGCCGTCGCAGCCAACCAACAACATCGGCATTAACGCCGCGTCCCAGCCGGTGAAGAAGGCGAAGTCCGGGCGGTTCGGCTTGACTGCCTGAATCATGCGGATCATGTGTGGAATCTCGCCCGACGAATCCTTAATCGCGATGATGCGCTCGCATTCTTCCGACAGTCGCTGCGTAGTCGGTACGTCGATCGGACTGGCGAACATCGGGATGTTGTACAACGTGACGTCAATGGGAGTGTTGTCGCCAATTTCCTTGAAGTACGCGTACACGCTGGCAGGACTGAGCTTGTAATAGAACGGTGCCACGATCGCAACGGCTCGGATTCCGAGTGATGCGTAGTATTCGCACGCCGACAGCGTTTCCCTGACGTTGGCTTCGGCAGCCCCCGCCAGAATAGGTACTCGACCATTCGTCTGGTCGGCGATAATCGCGACGATACGGCGGCGCTCTTCCGGAGTGAAACGAGTGAACTCGCCGGTCGAACCATTGGGGTACAGGCCGTGTACGCCCCGTTCAATCAACCAGTCGACATATCGACGAAGTTCGTCTTCGTTAATGCCTCCGTCGGTAGTGTACGGAACAAGGTTGGGCGTAAAAATGCCCTTAAGTGCTGGCTGAGTCATGGCAGGAATAAAAGTGAAGGTAAGTTAGTTGATTTCAGGTTGGTCTGATGACGAAGTGCCTCTCGGCAAGCGACCAAGAAACACGACCGCACCGACACATACGATGGAACTCAACGGTAGAGCAACCCACCAGGGAACTCCAAAGCCGATCGGCAGATATCCGAATAACAACGAGCAGGCCGCCATTAGAATCGCGTACGGCAACTGGGTTGCCACGTGCTGCAAATGATTGCAGCCTGCAGCAGCGGATGAAAGTACTGTTGTGTCAGAAATCGGCGAACAATGATCTCCAAAGATCGCTCCCGCCAGAATCGCCCCCACCGTGGCCAGAAAAATCGGGTGATCGACCGACACGCTGCCGTCCTGCCCAGCCAGAACACTCCAGCACAGCGGAATGAACATTGGCACCAGTAGCGCCATTGTGGTGAATGAACTGCCGATCGATACGGCGATGGCTCCCGCCACCAGAAAGGATATGCACGGCAGAAACTCGGGCCGCACGGCGTCGCCGACCAGCGAAATGATGTAGCCGGCAGTGTCCAACCTGCCCGGCCGGCAGACATCGGACACGGCCCATGCAAGAATCAGAACAATCACCGCCGGCATCATCGAACCAATGCCACTGACCCAGCTTTCAGAACACTCTTTGATGGACATCCTGCGAGTGATCAACGGTAAAACCGCCGCCAGAGTCGCGGCGCCCAACGACGCCAGCAACAACAGGCGATATGCATCGATGTCGTTGAAGTACCCCACCAGCACGATCAGCACAAGAGCAGTCACCGGCAGAATCGCAAACCAGACGTTGCCTCCAGCGGTGCCACCCGCGGTGCCACCCGCAGATTCCTTTGATTCCAGCACGGTCCGTTGTGCCTCCTCTTCGGCACGCAGCATTGGCCCGAAATCTCGTCCGGTGTAAGCGATCGCCGCGACGGTCGTGATCGCCAGAATCGGATAAAGACGGAACGGAATTGTCGCAAAGAATATCCTGCCGGCGTCACCCTCGATTCCGGCTGCTGAAAGTCCCGCTGTAACCTGATCGATTTCGAACGCCGTCCACGTAGAAAGTGCCAGGCCAGCAATCGGTGCCGCCGTGGCGTCAACCAGAAACGCCAGTTTGGCGCGAGAGATCTTCAGCCGGTCGCTGAGTGGTCTCATGGCACCGCCAATGAGCATCGTATTGGCATAGTCGTCGAAGAACACAACCAGACCCAGCAGCCACGTCAGCAACTGGCCCTTTTGCCGAGTGTTGGCGTAACGAGCCATGCGGTCCACAACAGCATTGGTTCCGCCGCTGTCGTTCATCAGCCCGATCATGGCTCCCAGCAGTACCGTGAACAGAATCACCGACGCACGGTCAGGATCAGCCAGTTGATTCACGAGAACTTCGCACAGCGTGTTAACGGCCTGGAATACGTCCAGCCCGCTAAGCAGCAAACATCCGCCCAACGTAGCCAACACGAGGGCAAGATTCACATCCTTGAAGGCAATCGCGAGCACAATGGCCAGGACCGGTGGAGACAATCTCAGCCAGGGCCACGTTTCAAGAATGCTGGACATTGTATACGAGGGCTCAAGCATTTCCAGCCATTGTGAAGTTTACGGGCGAAATCATCGTCTGACAAAATTGATCACGGGCAGATCGTATCGCCATGTCTATATCAGTTCATCATCAGCGCGACAAACAAGACAGACGATATCAATTTGGTGCCCGGTGTATTCACGTTGGGCCGCTGGCAGACTCCGTGGGCAGCACCACAAGAAACCGATTTCCCTGCTCCAGTGACTCCTGCATCAGGATTCCGTTATGCATCCGCACGATCTGCCAGCAGTGACACAGGCCGAACCCCAGCCCGCGGCCGGCCTGGCGGCCTGAGAAAAACGGATCGAACAGATGCTTTCGTATCTCCTCCGGAATCTCGGGGCCATTGTCGGTCACCGACAGACTTGCTGCGAATCCCGCGTCGCAATCAAGATGCACCGTGATCGCACCATCTCCTCCCTCGTTACTCTGAACCGCCTGAAACGCGTTTCTTAACAAATGCGACACCAACGTCGACAGCTGAGACTCGTCGGCAAATGAGGTCACCGTTGACGTTGGCAGATTCAGCGCGACGTCTACATCAGTGAACGTCTTCTGCAACTGCCCGACAACCGCTTCGACAATCCGCCCGAAGTCGCAATTCGTAAATTCCGGCTGCGGAGGACGAGCGAACAGCATTGTGTCGCCGATCATATCACGGATACGCCATGCCTGAGCGCCGATGGTCTCCAGTGCCTGTTGGTGATCGACTTTGTCCGTGCGTTTCAAGAGCAACTGGGCCTGGCCGATAATACTTCCCAACGGATTATTGATCTCGTGACCGGCTCCGGCAGCAAACTCTGCCATAGCCTCCATGTGACCCGCGTTCGCAAACGACGTTAACGGCGTTGTCCAGCGGGCCAGCAACTTGCGACTCAGATCCTGAATCAGGTCGCTTCGTTCCTCGTCGACAAGCGTCTCATCTCGCCGAATCAGAACGGCAGCGAGGTGCTCCGGCCAGCAAAGTACTTCCGTGGGTTCGTCGATGATACATGGCCCGCCAACCGAGCACAGGCTTGCCGGACGCAACAATTGGGCAACCGAAGTGGTCTCGCGACCGACGTAAATCGTAACGTGCGTGTCGTTGTCTCGCTGGCCGTGAGCGACAATGCAGCTGGTGCTTGATTCGAAAACAGCAACGGCAACTCGTTCCGCATGAACAAAATTCATCCACGCTGCCGCACAGGCCAGAGCAGCGTCCTCTGCCGTGGACGGTGACACCAGCGCTTGCAGGATTTCAAGACCCCAGTCCTGCTGATCGCTCTCGGTAGACGGTGCCGGTGTTGATGTTTTGCGCGTCACATCCATACGAGGAGTGATTCTATCGAAACAAAAACAGCGGTCGCTAAAGAGCGACCGCTGGTCGATGAAATCCCAGTGTTATCCTTTGGCTATGTCGTCAGTTGCTCAATGTCCAGCAGCCGACAAATGCGTTCGATTAACTGATCGATTTCGAACGGCTTCTGCATAAAATGATCCGCTCCGGAGTCCTTCAGATCCTGAATCTTGTCCTGTTCCACCATACCGCTGATGCAAATGATGCGAACATCGTCCAATGTCGAATCACTGCGAACTCGATGGCACACTTCCTTGCCATTGATGTCAGGAAGCATTACGTCCAGCACGATAATGTCAGGATGATATTCCTTGACCATCATGCCAGCGTCAAAGCCATTGTTGGCAGCTCGGGTCTCAAAGCGACCGTCTGCTTCCAGTGCGTCGGTGATGAGCTCAACCAGCTCCTCATCATCATCCACAATCAAAGCTTTGCGTTTGCCACTTTCCAGCGCGTCCGTCGGAATCCCGTTGTCCTTCATAAATTTATAAAGGATGTCTCGTGGAATTCTTCGAAACCGCGATCCGGGTACGCGAAACCCTTTAAGTTGGCCGGAATCGAAGCAACGAATGATCGTCTGCTGACTCACTTTGCAGATCTTCGCGGCTTCGC
>JBDONA010000596.1:0-4835 GCA_039831575.1 Fuerstiella sp.
CGTTTTCAGCGCCAGCCGGAGTCCGTCGCCTTCCTCCAGAATCATGTTTTCTCTGGGGATCTTAACGTCCGTGAATCGGATGACGCCGTTGTAGAGTGCCTTTAATCCCATGAAGCGGCAGCGATGCAGGACTTCAACGCCGTGTGTGTCCATTTCGACCAGGAATGCGGTGATCTGTTTGCGCTCCTTGCCGCGCACGATCTTTGGTGGTGTGACGGCCATCACAACGATGATGTTTGCCTTCGTACCATTCGTACACCACAGTTTTTCTCCATTGATCACGTAGTGCGAACCGTCTTCCGATGGAGTCGCCGCTGTTGTCATTGCTCGCGGGTCAGACCCCGCATTCGTTTCCGTCAGCGCAAATGCAGAGATTGCTCCGTCGCGAAAGCGAGGAAGAAATTTTTGTTTTTGTTCGTCCGTGCCGAACATCAACAGAGGCTGGGGGACACCGATACTTTGATGAGCGGACAACAGCGCGGTTAGGTTACCGCAGTAACTTCCGGTCAAGTGAAGTGCCCGGTTGTAGTTGACCTGGCTCAGGCCGAGGCCGTTGTATTCCTTCGGAATCTTCATGGCGAAGCAACCAAGTTCGGCCAATCCATTCAGGTTGTCGTCGGGGATTTCGCCCGTCTTATCCACTTCATCGGCGTCGTAGTGTTCTTCGAGATACGCCTGCAACTTCGCGACAAATTCGTCACCGATCTTTTTGTCTTCGGCAGACTGACGAGGAAACGGATGCAGTAATTCCCACTTCACTTTCCCCTGATACAGCAGCGCCGAGTAGCTGGGATGCAGCCATTCGGTGTCGCGCGAATCCTCAGCGAATTCCATAGACGCTCGTGCTTCTTTTCCCATGCTCTTGTCATACAAGCTCATGATTCACCCTCTCCACTCTTCTGGTCGTAGAACTTTGTTCCGGAATTCGCCATCGTTTGCAACAGTTGACTTGGCTCAAAACGCTGCTGATCAAATTTTGTTTGAAACTCCGTCAGTCCCGCCAGGATGCATTTCGCTCCGATGGAATCGGCATACTTCAATAGTCCACCGCGAAACGGCGGAAACCCGGTTCCGTAAATCATTCCCACATCAACCGTAGCGGCAGAATCAACGACACCTTCCTCTAAACACCGAGAGGCTTCATTGATCATTGTGTAGACCAGGCGATTTTGGATTATGTCATCACTCACCGTGAATGTTCCGCCCGAACGCATTCGCAGAACCTCGCTGTTCACCGCTTTCTGTTTACCCTTATATACGTAGAATCCGTTGCCGGTTTTCTTGCCAAGGATTCCCGCGTCATAGACATCCTTCAGAATCGCAGCCACTTTCATCCTTTCTCCATACGCATCTTCAAGGATCTGTGCCACGTGGTAACCGATGTCGATGCCAACCTCGTCGGCAAGTGCCAACGGCCCCATCGGCATGCCGAAGCCCGTCGCGATGTTGTCCAGTCGTTTTGTCTCGATGCCCTCGTGGAATAGATGGGCGGCTTCGTTCAGGTACGGCAAAAGGATGCGATTGACGATGAATCCTTCTCGGTCCGCGACAACGATCGGCATTTTCCCGAGCTGCCTCGCAAACGCGACTGCGGTCGCCAGCGTTTCATCGCTTGTCTTTTCAGTTCTGATGATTTCAAGCAGTGGCATCCGATGAACAGGATTGAAGAAGTGAAAGCCGCAAACCTTTGCCGGTCGGTTCGTGCTTTCTGCCATCTCCGTCACCCGCAATGACGATGTGTTTGTAAAAAGACAGGCATTCGGCTGGACGACCACATCCAGTTCCTTGAAAACCTGTTTCTTCACATCCATGCGTTCCACAACCGCTTCCACGACCACCTCGACGTTCTCAAATCCGGCATAGGTTGTGGTCGGAGAAATCAGGCTCATCTGCGCATCAACCTGCCCCTGCTTCATGCGACGCGTTTTGATCTGATAACCGTAGAGTGTCCGCGCCGTTTTCAGAGCGAGAGCCAGCGCCTGATTGTTGAGGTCCTTGATTCGGCAGACGATATTTTTTTTGGCCAGCAACTGGGCGATGCCGCCGCCCATCACACCTGCTCCAACCACACCGGCTTTTTTCACCTGCGACTGTGTTGGTGTCGCCTCGGTCCAGGGTTTCTTTTTGTACGATTCATCCAGGTAGAACACATGGATCAGGTTCTTCGAGATTTCAGTCACGGCAAGTTTCCCGAGCTCTTCGCTTTCCAATCGCGAAGCCTCCGCATGCGATTTCCCCACCATGTCCTTGATGACGTTCAGCGCGGCCAGCGGCGCCGGATAATGGCCAGCCGTTGACTTCAGAACATTCTTACGAGCCTGCCTAAAGAGAATACTGCGGCCGAGGGGATTCCCTTCGAGAAGCTTCTCCGAAAGCCTCTGCTTTCGCGGACGAACCTTGTCACGTTTCGCCAGGATGTTGCTGGCAAACTTCATTGCTTCATCAATCAGGATCGGATCGTAAAACAGTCGATCGACCAGCCCCATTTTCAGTGCCCGGCGAGAATCCACGAGCTTGCCCGGCAGGATCATCGACAACGCATTGGCAATTCCGATCAGTTTCGGCAGTCGAACGCAGCCGCCGAATCCCGGGAGAATTCCAAGTTTGATTTCCGGCAGACCAATCTTGATGGAATCGGCAAAACCCGCGACACGATAGTTGCAGGCGAGTGAAAGCTCATAGCCGCCTCCGAGACAGGCTCCGTTGATAACGGCAATTGTCACTTGCGGAAGGCTTTCCAGCTTGTCGAAAATCTGTTTCCCAAGTTCGCACTTGTCGCTAGCCTCTTGGGGATCGGAGAGCGACTCAATTTCCTTGATGTCCGCGCCCGCGATAAAGATCGTCTTTTTGCCGCTCGTGATCAACAGCGCCTTGATGTTCGTCAGCCCCGCGATTTCGTCGAGCCGCTGATCAAATTCAACCAGTGCTTCACTGTTGAGAATGTTAACGCTGGAATTCGGTGTATTGAATTCGAGGATTCCGAGTTCGCCGTGTTGTTTCAATTCGAAATGATTAATGGCTCTGCTCACTTTTCGATTGGTGTTTCTTGTCCGCCGCCAACGTCCCGTTTGGTTTCTATCGTAAATGTGAGCCGACGGCGCTAGCTGCGGGCCAATGGCGGATATCGCAGTCGGTGGGGGCCGTGGCTAGCACAGGCTCACACGTGCGTCGTTTCGTATTCTCGATACAGTGCCTAATCTCTTACGTTCGTTCCAGGACGATAGCGCCACCTTGCCCGCCTCCGATGCAAAGCGACACGATCGCATGACTGTCATTGCGACGACGCAGTTCCTGCAGGGCTGTCACAACCAGACGATTCCCAGTGGCACCGACAGGATGGCCCAGCGCGATGGCTCCTCCATTGACGTTGAGTCGCTCAGGTTCAATTCGCCCGACTGCCTGGTCACGTCCAAGCTCTTTCTTCGCGAAGTCGTCCGACTCGATGAGCTTGACACATGCCAGCACTTGAGCCGCGAATGCTTCGTTGATCTCAATGAATGACATCTGGTCGAGGCTCATCTCGGCCTTTTTCAGAGCGGTTGAAATCGCGTAGACCGGACCGAGCCCCATGACCGCAGGGTCAAGCCCTTCGTACGCATAGGATTTGATAAAGCCCAGTGGAGTCAGCCCCAACTCGCCGGCCTTCGATTCTTTCATCATCAGGACCGCACTGGCTCCATCAGTAATCGGGCACGCATTGCCGACGGTCACCGTTCCGGAGTGGCGATCAAAGTACGGCTTGAGTCTTGCCAACGCTTCCAGGGACTGTCCCTCACGCGGGCCATTGTCTCGTTCGCAGACGGTTTTGTAGTCAGGCTCCACCGGAACGGCCACGATCTCTTCCGCTAGTTCGTCTCGACTAGCCAGAGCTTTGTTGTGACTGGCGAGCGCAAACTCGTCCTGTTCTTCACGAGTAATGCCGTACAGCTTTGCAATGTTCTCCGCAGTCTGCCCCATGTTCAAACCGCAGACCGGGTCCGTTAATCCACACACGACTCCGACAATCGGTTTGAGAAAATGGGGACGAAATGACGCAATCGTTTTCAGTTTTTGCAGCGTCGACTTTGATCGCATCAATCCGGCAAACAAACCTGTCATGTGCTTGTTGTAGATCAACGGGATGTTTGACATCGACTCCGTGCCGCCCGCGATCACAACGTCCGCCGCGCTACTGAAGATCTTCTCGTATCCGCTTGTGACCGACTCGAATCCGGACGCACAGTTCCGCGAGACGGTATAGCCGCGAGATCGTTCGGGCAGTCCGGCCATCAGCGCGGCGACGCGACCTACGTTGGCCGCATCAAACGGATTTGCGACGCAACCAACAATCACTTCGTCAACAAGTTCAGAGTCGATCGCAGTTCGCTCGAGCAGCTCTCGGATCGCCAGCGCAGCGAGTTTCTGCGCTGAAATCCCCTTGAAGTCCGCGCCCGCCTTACAGAATGGAGTTCTGATGCCATCGACGATCGCAATTCGATCACTCATAGGTTTAGTCTTGGACACTAAATTTATTGGACTGTTTCAAATGAACTGCGGTCGATTTTCGTGGTTGAATCGCCGACACAAAACCTGAAAGTGTTTCAGGTTCTGGAATGTGCCGCATTTCATGGCAGGCATCAATGGTATCAGATGCCGATTGCTCGCGCCGGGGTTTCAGCATAGAGAACGCGTATTAGTGGGGGGATTAGTGGGGGGACTCGATCGGGATTTCAGGCTTGGTTCGAGGTGATTTTCAGGTCGGCTGAGGAAGCCCTACATCAGCGGAGTCTGTCCTTCAAACGCCTTCGATGTGGCCTGTGACGGCGATCGAAAGCGAGGTTCAGAAAGGGGAGATC
>JBDONA010000929.1:0-4830 GCA_039831575.1 Fuerstiella sp.
GGCTCTGGAGAAGACCAAGACGAAGCAGGTGCCGATCTCCGTGCTGGGCAGCAACCACAAGATCACCACGCATACGCATCGTTTCAAGGTTATCCAGATGGAGCCAGTCAGCGACCGGGCCAAAGCCCTGACAGTGAAAATCGCCATTTACGACAATGATGATCCCGTCTCCAGCATCGAGACGGTGACGTTTGCCAGTACGTCCACGAACCTCGACGACCGCCAGCAGTCGGTAATGTTGACGCTGCAAGATCAGCAGTTCGACAAGAACAAGCCATACCGGCTGGTGCTGAAGGATGCCAACACCGATTTTGAACTACAAAGCCAGGATGTAACCATTGATCGAGCAATTGCCGATGACTTCGACTTCTGAAAATAACGAAAACGACACGGGCCTCGACGAATTGCTGAACCAGCATTTTGCAGGCAGGGTAGTGCGCAAAGACCTGACCAAACTGGTCAAGGAAGGGGCGAACGTCCCGGTCTACGTGCTGGAATACCTGCTGGGAAACTACTGTGCCTCCAACGATCCCGAAATCATCGAAGACGGATTGAATACGGTCAAGAATGTGCTGGCCGACAACTACGTTCGTCCCGACGAAGCCGAGAAGGTGAAGTCAACGATCCGTGAGCGTGGCAGTCTGAAGATCATCGACAAGGTAACGGTCACGCTGAATGAAAAGCGAGACGTGTACGAAGCCCTCTTGTCGAACCTCGGCACGAAGGGTGTCGAAATCCCAACCGGCACGGTGAAGAAGTACGAGAAGCTGCTGGCCGGTGGCATCTGGTCGATCATCACGATGCAGTATTTCTACGAGGAAGGCCAAAAGGGATCGCCCTTCATCATCGAAGAACTCAAGCCCATCCAGATGCCCAACATGGACATGGATGAGTTGTTTGCCGGGCGAAAATACTTCACCGAAGATCAATGGATCGACGTGCTGTTGCGATCATGTGGTTACGAGCCAACGCATTTCGAGCCACGGGTTAAGATGCACCTGCTTTGTCGTATGGTGCCGCTGGTTGAGAATAACTACAACGTCTGCGAGCTTGGCCCACGAGGAACCGGCAAGAGCCACATCTACAAAGAGATCAGTCCCAACAGCATTCTGATTTCCGGTGGCCAAACGACGGTCGCCAACCTGTTCTACAATTTGGCCCGGCGTCAGGTGGGTCTGGTCGGCCTGTGGGATGTGGTTGCCTTCGACGAGGTGGCTGGAATTTCCTTCAAGGACAAGGACGGTGTCCAGATCATGAAGGACTACATGGCCAGCGGTTCTTTTGCCCGTGGCCGTGACTCGATCAACGCCTACGCCTCGATGGTCTTCGTTGGCAACATCAACCAGCCCGTCGATACGCTCGTAAAGACCAGCCACCTGCTGGCACCGTTCCCCGAAGCGATGATCGACTCAGCATTCTTTGATCGCTTCCATGCGTACATCCCCGGCTGGGAAATCCCCAAGATGCGGCCTGAGTTCTTCACGAACCAGTACGGCATGATCGTGGACTACTTTGCCGAGTGGGTGCGTGAGATGCGGAAACGCAACTTCGGCGATGCGATCAACAAGTATTTCAAGTTGGGTCGAGACCTGAATCAGCGAGATTCCATTGCCGTCAAACACACGGTTTCCGGGTTGCTTAAACTGCTGTACCCCAACGAGGAATACGACAAGGAAGCCGTCCGCCGGTGTCTGGAATACGCTTTGGAAGTCCGCCGCCGTGTGAAGGAACAACTCAAGAAGATCGGCGGTATGGAGTTCTACGATGTCCACTTCAGTTACATCGACATGGAGACCTCCGAAGAGAAGTTCATCTCGGTGCGTGAACAAGGTGGCGGATCACTCATCCCCGAAGGACCATTGAACCCCGGCGTGATGCACACAGTGGCCACAGGCGGGAAGGACTCGCATCTAGGTCTGTACCGACTGGAAACCCAGGTCACGGCTGGCAACGGCTCGCTGAAGATGTCGGGCCTCGGTTCAAACATGAAAGCCAAAGAGGCAATCAAGGTCGGCTTCGATTACTTCAAGGCCAACGCAGGCGGGGTGAGTGCCTCGGTGAAAGTCGGCGATCACGACTACCACCTGCACATCATCGAACTGCAAAACACCGGACCAACCACGGCGATGACCCTTACCACATTCATCGCCCTCTGCTCAGCAGTGTCAGGCAAGCCAATCCAAAGTCAGATGGTAGTGTTGGGAAGCATGAGCCTCGGCGGCAACATCATCCCCGTCGAAAGTCTCGCCGAGTCTCTCCAAGTCGCCCACGACGCCGGTGCCAAGCGAGTCCTGCTCCCCATGGCCAGCGTCAGCGACATCCCAACGATCCCCGGCGAACTGTTTGCCAAATTTCAAACCAGCTTCTACTCCGACCCACGAGATGCGGCGTTTAAGGCGTTGGGGGTCGAATAATGGTGGAACGATCAATTAGAAGACGCACGAAACCATGTTGAAAATCGACCGTGACAACCAGAGTTTCTCATTACTCGACCCGCCAACGCTGGCAGATGTGTCGATAACTGAGCGGTACGACTTGCAGGAATACATCTGCAACACTCAACAGATATGAGCATCGCTGTGCTCGAAGCCGCACACATTCGTCCATACCGTCGACCTGAAGATAACGATGTTCAGAACGGCCTGCTGCTGCGAGCTGACATCCACACTCTGTTCGACCTGAACCTGCTGGGCATAGAACCAGGCACCTGGCAGATTCACATCCATCCACGCATCAAGAAAAGACCTACGCGGAGTTCGGCGGCCAGACGTTATTCTGTAGAAGATTGACGCGCCACGCCCAAGTACATCCACAAGGTCGCCACAACCCGCTGGTTCCACGAACGAGTGTTTGATTTCTATCTATGGAATAAGGGCAACGGCTGAGCGGCCGTGTGAAATTACCGAGGATTTGACGTTAGCACCTTGGCGACGGAAGCAATAAGAAAATACAATCACGATGCGGCTAGCTCGACGGAGCGAACTCGGTTTTCCTGAACCGTTGCCGCCTTGTTTTCTTTCAGGATGTTCGGACTTCAGGAATCGGACCGATGAAGAAGGAGCCCTACGCCGCGAAGCTCTCTGAAGGAATAGCCGCGATCGGTAGAAGCCAGTGGTCCGCGGTTCGCGATCTGAGTTCGTTGTCAGAAGATTCATGGAAAAGTCTTCGGAAATGTGATGACGCACAACTCAATCTTTTTGAAGCTATTACAAGGCAAGGACTTGCAGAACTGAAGCTGGAATGCATTTTTCGCCACGAAGAAGTCGCTCAGACACTTTGCTTCCTTTGTCGGATTACAGGCAAAATCGGTTCATCGCGACTGTGGAATGCTGCGGATCTTCAGAACATCATTCCGATTGGTTTGATGCGGCTGCCGAAACATCCGCATGCATTGTGTACGCTGAAGGAAGCCAAACTTAGCGAAGTCGGCCGTCTGCTTATCGAAGTGGCTGACAAACACGGGATCGACGACCCAAGGAAAGTCTTGCAAGTTGCGGAACCGCAGCTTCTGAAGGATTTGGAATTCGCTGCTCAAAGGCACCCGGAAAGTCTCGAAATCCTAAAGTACGAAGTGACTGGTACCGACGAATCACCAGACGTAACGATTCCGATGCTGGTGAAATTCTCTGGTTTTGATCGCCAGTGTTTTCGAACCGCAATCGACAACAAGTTGCGACGCGAAAAGATCGGCGGTGCAATCGGCTTCAACTACGCTGAGATTCTGCCGAGCCTGCGATCACATCCAAGCACGAACGGCGTGACGTGGCCACCATTTGTGGACGGACTGGAAAAACCACCAGAAACCCGCAAATAAGTTTTCTGTGCTCTTTACGGCACCGCCGTTTCCGTTGCTGGTTAGGTGCTGGTTAGGTGCTGGTTTTTCGCTTCGCACCGTTCGCAAGACGTGTCGACAACCGCCTTCCATCCGCCAGAATTGCAAGTGTACGCACGCTAACAGCAGCGTTCTTTTCCACTCGCAATAGGAGGCACTCGCGATGACGAAGGCGGCACTCACGGTGGTGGCGGCACTGGCGGCGGCGGCAGAAAACGACGTTAAGGATCTGCCAGCACTCTGCACAAAGAAGCAAGTTGCTTCCCCGATGTTCGCCAATTGTTCCACGCGGCACATCGAAAAGATGGTTGCCGACGGCAGGTTTCCCGCGCCGATTTATCTCGGTCGGAATCCCCGCTGGCGGCGATCTGATTTGCTCGCATGGTTGGACGCACAGGGCTGAAAAAGAGCGGCCCGGTCGTTTACTCCGGGCGCTCAGATTCTTCTGCGGTTTGCAGCCGCATTAGCGCGGCACCTTTTACGGAACCTACTCATTGCCGTCCACCGACGACTGACCGTGCACAAAAAAAAGCCGGCCAGCGGAGTTATTCGCTGACCGGCCTCTTATGCAACCACCATCAAGGCCAACCAACCTCAACAGCTTTCCTCCTTCAACAACACCCAAACCGGCGTGGACAAAACGCCAGCTGGAAACCAAATGTTACCGGACAAAAAACAAACTGGCAACGATAAACCGGAACCGGCAGCGCCGCAGACCGTCGAATATTTCTACACGTTCAACGGTGGTTCCTTTGAGCGATTCATCGTGGCGCGCCGCACTAAGAAATTTGCCTTCATTGCTGAAAGTGAATACGGCCGTTTGTGCGCTGCCTACGTACAAAACGATTTCATCCCACCAGCGACGTTTGGCGAGATTGAATGGGAACCGCGGCCGGGATCACGGCGTTTCCGGCTGTCATTGTCCGATATCACTGACGGCACCGTGTTTCACCGTCCGAGTCGCCAGGAGTACATGACGGAATTGTTGGCACGTGCCG
>JBDONA010000413.1:0-4827 GCA_039831575.1 Fuerstiella sp.
CAGAGTTACCGGATTCAACACCCATCTGTCCGTTACCGGTGACAACAACCACCGCCGTCAACAGCGCACCCACAGCGATAATGCCGATCCCTGCAGCCATGCGGCCGCCACGAACACGAACTTTCAAACGCAGCAAATGCGCTGTGGTCAGGTTAGCCAGCATTATCCAGCCGATGGTCCAGCCACCGGGAAACGGTATCCTGCGAAATGCGCCCAGAGAATCCCAGTCAAAGTCGATCCACCCGGGGAACATCGACGGCGGAAAAAAGTCCGCCACGTCAATATAAGCCACGTAAGTTCGGAAGTACTCACCGACCACCAGCCAGACATCCTTGCGTGCCTGAGCCAGGCTTCCGACGAAGACGATAAACATGCCCAGCACAAACAGCGCGCAGGTCAGCTTTATTGATCCCAGCGATTCAATGCACTGCCAGACGATGGCCGTGAACCGATCTTCGGACGACTTTGCGTCGGCGTCAGCCGACAGATCACCAGGAAGAGTTGTTGTCGACATCGTCCTATTCTCCTGCGGAGATTTTTACAGACTTGCAGAACGCACGAAACGAATCTCGTTGCGAATCCGCCAGCTTATTTCGGCCGCGAAACTTGTAGATCCATAGCTTATCGCCCACAGGCAGCAGCATGCCCAGAATCGTTTCCTCTTCGCCTTTGAGGTCAACGAGAGTTCCGGTGCTGCCCTCCAGTTTAACAGTTTCCGTGCCATCCATCGGATTTGCTTCTGGATCGGCCGTCATCTCAAGCTGCCGCCGCCAGCGCGTCACCTGCGGTATCAGTCCCGCTGCACCGGGCAGATCGCTGAGCGTAATTCGGCCCTCATCACCACTCAGGCTGACCTGCCAGGCCATTTTGCTGAACTGATCATTATCGGCAACGATCCATGAATCCGGCACCGACCATTGAAAGGGAATGGCGGGAAACTGACTGCGAATCATTTCACTGGTGAACACGCGATCGTGTTCTGATTCGACGGTGTATTCGCGAATCTCAGGTGCTGGCGCGCAGCCGCCGAGGACTGAAGCAACCAGCCCCAGAACAGCAAGAAAACAACAGGGGTAACGACCAACAAAGTTCTTCAACACGATGGAACAGCCGTCAGAGAGGAATTGGGAATGAAGGGGTGGCAGGTGGGAACCGTAAAGATACCGCCAGTACGCCTGAACGACGGGCAGACACTCAACACGCTTTGCCGGGAGGAGAGTTGTGCAATTATATGTGTGCGCTCGTTGAAAGCCATGCGTCCGTGAATGCAAGCCTCCGATATCCTATTTCACCGGGTATACAAAACCCCCCATCACCGACCGGCCCTGACGCGCGAGCCGCAACTAATCCCGCTACACTGCAGATTACCATGATTACACCTACTTTGACGGCAATCGCAGTGCCCGGTCCCCCACCCTGTAAATCCTCTCCTGAATCTGAGACTTACGCCATGAGTACCTGCCTGAATGACTCTCGTTCGCATCGCGTCGCCGCCCTGGCGTTGATCATCCTCAGCTGCACGTCCACCTTCGCAGCCGATGCCGCCCATCATCGAGTCTTCGATACCGGCCAGCAGCCGGACGATTCGCGGCTGCAGGCGCCCAAGGATTTGAACGGTTATTTCCCATTCGAAGTCCCGACATCGAAAGCCGCGTGGAAACAGCGGCAGACCGAACTGAAGCAACGGGTCATGGTGGCCACCGGACTTTGGCCGATGCCGGAAAAGACGCCGCTGAACCCCGTGATTCACGGCAAGGTCATGCGAGACGGATTCACGGTCGAAAAGGTCTACTTCGAAAGTCTGCCGGGGCACTTTGTCACCGGTCTGTTGTTTCGGCCCGCAGGCAAGGCGGACGGAAAGCGTCCGGCCGTTCTTTGTCCACACGGTCATGGTGGTCGGCAACAGGACTACGGCGAAGCCAAAATGGACGACCTGATCGCAATCGGCGCGGAAATCCATCGTGAGTCCGGCCGGTTTCCAAAGCTGGCGCGGTGTGCTCAACTGGCACGAATGGGTTGTGTCACCTTCATCTTTGACATGATGGGCTACGTCGACAGCAATCAGGTCTCGTACCAGCTGGCCCATCGCTACGCCGACCGTCGACCTGACTTCGAAACAAACGATGGCTGGGGCTTTTATAGTCCTCAAGCCGAATCGCGTTTGCACAGCATCATGGGACTGCAGACATGGAACGCCGTACGCTGCCTCGACTTTCTGGCCAGCCTGCCGGACGTCGATTCCACTCGCATGGCCGTGACCGGCGGCAGCGGAGGCGGTACTCAAACCATTCTGCTGGGAGCCGTCGACGACCGCCCGATTGCCGGATTTCCGAACGGCATGGTGTCCACCAGCATGCAGGGTGGCTGCACATGCGAAAACTGCAGCCTGCTGAGAATTGGAACCGGTAACGTGGAACTGGCCGCCCTGTTTGCACCTCGTCCACAGGCCATGACGTCGGCCAATGACTGGACAAAGGAAATGATGACCAAAGGCTACCCCCAGCTGCGTAAGCTGTATGCGATGCTGGGTGTTCCGGACGACGTTTACTGTGAACCGATGCTGCATTTTCCACATAACTACAACGCCGTCACTCGCGGCATTATGTATTCGTGGATGAATCAGCACCTGAATCTGGGACACAAAGCCCCCATCACGGAACTCGACTGGAAGCCGCTCAGCAAAGACGAGTACACCGTCTGGAATAACCAGCACCCTGCTCCGCCGGCAGGCGACGACTACGAACGCAAACTGCTGCAACAACTGAATGACCGCGACCAGGCAGCCCTGTGGAATCACGCTCCGCAAGGCAGCAACGATGTGCAGAACTATTTCAGCACGGTCCGGGCGGCATGGGAAACGCTCATCGGACGAGGCCTGCCCAAAGCCGAAGACGTGCAGCGGACCAAGGCATGGAAAGAAACTCGGGCCGGCTACCTGGAATTCGGCGACACGCTGACGCTGACAACCCACAACGAACAACTGCCGATCATTTCCGTCTACCCAAAGTCCGTCGCATGGAATCAGAAGGTGATCCTGTGGATTGACGGCAAAGGCAAAGCCGGAATGTTTCCCAACGGTGAAGCTCACGCCGATCTGCTGCGTCTGATCGATGCTGGTTATTCGGTCGTCGGAGTGGATCTGTTTGGACAGGGCGAATTCACCACCAATGGTGAAGCTCTGGTCGAAAACCCAACGGTCAAAAACCCACGGCAGTTTGCCGGTTTCACCTACACCTACAACGAAACGCTCTTCGCTCGTCGAGTCCACGACATTCTGACTGTGACCGCGTGGATCAACGGCGACGAACACAGCCCAAAAGCTTTGCATGCCGTCGGCATCAACGGCGGAGGACCACTGCTGGCCGCCGCTCGAGCGATCGCCGGATCGGAATTCGACGCCGCAGCAATTGACACCGCTGGCTTTCGATTCGCTGACCTGACCGATTGGAAACACGCTGACTTTCTCCCGGGTGCCGTCAAATATGGTGACGTTTCAACTCTGCTGTCCCTGTCCGCGCCCAACGAACTGTGGGTCGGTGGCGAAGAATCCATTCCCTCAATCGTCACCACGGCATACGGCGCTGTAAACGCAAAGGACGCCGTGTCCACATCCGACCGTCTGGATGCCACCGCCGCCGCCATCGACTGGGTCCTCCAACAATAGCCGGGCAGCCCCGGCGGGCGATGGCGTAGAAAGCGGGGTTATGAGAGCGAAGGTTCAAGCGCCGAGGTGGTTGAATGGCGAAGGCTCGGGAGTCTTTTTCGGACGAACGACAATCAAATGGGATGGTCCGCGGCCCGAAAAAGACTCCCGACCCTCTTGTGTCCTCTCACCCCGCCGGCGACTCTTCCTGCTGAACTTTGTGCCATGGCTGGTCGTAAATCGCCCTGCTGATTTCCTTCAAATCCAGGTGTTCCAGATTGTCTCCCATTTCGTGACACTTCGAACATAGCTGGCGGTGAAAATCCTGCACGTATCCACCACGAAATTGCTGCACTGCTTCTTTAGATTCCTGTTCCGGCACACCACTGTGGCACTTCAAACACCGGGCTTCATCAGACGCCGGAACACTCCCAATTCCCAACGAACACAACTTCGCGACCTGAGGCCACTCAAAACTCGCAACTGCAAGCTTCACATCTTCAGCCGTGCCAAGCACGTGCTTGCCACGCGACGATCGATTCTTCGGACTCCACATGCGTTCTGCCGCAGCCTTATCCGTGTGGCCCGAATCAGATTCCGCAACTTCAGCGGCAACAGCCTTCGTTGCCGTCGCGCGACCGATCACAACACCAACCAGCAGGCAAGCCACCGCAACGGCGGACAGTAGTTTCCGCGCGACCTGTTGTCCCGGTCTTACAGCTCTGACCGGCTCAGTCTGGTGAGCGATCTCCCCAACCCAATCGTCCAGGTTCGCTGATGGTTCTTTCAGCGACATCTGCTGCAGCAACTTTTCCACTCGCGAATCGTTCATAATTGACCTCGTAATCTTTCTTCCAGTTTCATCAATGCCCGACGGTAACGAGTGGCCACGGTTTTGGCCGGCTGTTCAAGAATTTCGGCGATGGCATCAAACGTGAGTTCGGCAAAGACCTTCAGGACAATCACTTCACGATCCGCATCGGCAAGGCCATGAACAGCTGCCCGTAGTATCTGATCGCGTTCCGCCGTCAACACGTCATCCGCAGGAGACTCGGCGTCGGGCAACGACGCCGCCAATCCGTTGAAAATCGATTCCCTCGCCCGCGATGCCCTGCTCACCGTTCGCAGAGAATCACGAGCGGCATTGCGCACGGAAGCAAAAACGTAGTTCGAAAAATCTCCGT
>JBDONA010000245.1:0-4821 GCA_039831575.1 Fuerstiella sp.
GAGGCTCAATAGCATGGCTTCTGGACTCGCTGTGTACGCTTCGCAGCGACGGTTACCCGGACGCCACGCAACACTCGCTTCCGGCTGCTGGTCAGGCACTGCCGGGTGAGATCGTCTCACTGGGTTCCAGCGAAAGGTTTCAAATCATGGCGTCATGATATATCCCCCTCTCCCGAACTTTGCCTGGCGCAACTTTTTTTTAAAATCTCTCGTTCCATCAACAGCCGACGATTCTCCTCACGAAGACGACGGTTCTCTGATTCAAGCTCGCTCTGAACTTCCTGGCTCGGCGACTTCTTCCCGTACTTCTGACGCCATTTCCGCAGAAGATTCGCATTAACTCCAAGGCGACGACCAACCTCCGCTGTCGTCAGTCCCTCCGACTCGATCATCGCAACCGCGTCGCGACGAAAATCGTCGCTATATTGATTGTAAACCTTACCAGCGTTAACGCCTGAACTCTTCGCGTGCTTCGACATAATCTACGCTCCTTGTGGTGACGACTCTACCACACTTCTTGAGCGCCTACTTTTCTTGGGGAACTCCAAAGTGAGGGACTTGGCTCGCACGAAGACACCAAGTGAAAGAATCATGAGACCACGGATTTGATCCGTCACGACTGCTTCGTGTCTTAGTGCTTTGTGCGAGATCCTCTTCCAGTGTTTACTCGCGAACCGGCGACAATCGCAAAACCACACACCAGACAACGAGGAAACTTGAACCATGAAATATGTGATTACATTCGCTGCCGTCCTTTGCTACGCATTATGTCCTTCCACACATGCCGCCGATCAACCGGCCTTCAAATCTCATCTGTTTGAGAAAGGAACTCTCGTTTACTCGGACGACTTTGACGCAAAGCTCGATCGAAAGCGATGGGAACTCCGGACGAAAAGCTGGGAGGTAAAGGACGGCATGTTGATCGGTGTCCCCGAATGGGACTCGAACCAAAGGTTAACACCCGCGTCTTCGATCACCGCTGACGGATTTGCCACGCCTGCATCGGTCACATCGCACGGCGCATTGGGTTTATGTTCGATTGCTGCATGGTCACGACCGACGCAGAATGCGGCTCGGCCCTGTGGGGTCGCTACAGTTTCAGAAACCCTGACGTATTCTGACGCAGCGATAAACCCACCGTATTTTGATCGGCGCATTCGGTCGGTGATCAGTCCCGTCTTCCCATACGTTATTCGGCACTCGCTGAGCGTCCCGAAAAACGGTCGTCCCGAGCAATCTGGCACAGAATTTGAACTCGCGGCCGAATCAGCCCGATTTGGTGACGCATCAATCGAACGTTTCTCGGGATGGGCCAAGCCGCTCTCGTTCGAGGTGATCTTCCGCGTCGGCTAGCTGCGGTTCCGCGGCTTCGGAGGTGGCCACCGCCGCACGGACGTGCAAGCCCAAGTGCATCGAAGTGCGGATGCGGGTTTCGAGTCGCCGCCAAATCCATTGAATCAGTACTCTCCCGGCGGTATCCTGGTCCTTATGAACGACGTCATCCTCTCGCAGACTGAACAGGGCGACCGACACGCTGCCGCGGAATTGATGCCGCTTGTCTACGATGAGCTGCGGCAACTGGCCAGCGCGCGGATGGCTGGTGAGAAGCCGGGGCAATCTCTTGATGCGACGGCGCTCGTCCACGAGGGATACTTGAAACTGGTAGGCAACCATGGCGTGCCGACGGCAGGCGGCCGTGTTGGCGCTGACTTCGACATCTGGATCGGGCGCGCCGATCAAGGCTGGGACTCCCCGCTCAGAAGAAGACTGCCAGCCTTGCCAACGTCCGATGTCGGGGGCGCGCGGACTTCGCACGCGTCTCAGGCCGCGACGTCGGATTCAATTCAACTGTTTGGAGGCGATTGGAATGAACCACAACAAGCTGATGTCCTACGTCCTGCCTTTGTTGTTGGCCAGCGGGGCTGCGCAGGCTGAGGAGCGGGTTTTGCATCCGAATTGGAGGCCCCGGACAATCGACCTCCGCCATGACAACATCACTCCGCTCATGGCATACCGCGCAGAACTATCGGGCACACTCACTCATAATCCAATTCCCACCCCTTTTGCGAATCTCGCTCCGTCCGTCTTTGGTTTCACCAGCTCGAAAGACACGCTGACATGGACAGTACATACGGGACAAGCGGATGACTACGCCATCGCGCTCATCTGCCAGGGAGAGAACCCGATCCTCTCGAAGTGCCGTTTCGAGGTTGCCTGCGGGACGCAGAAGCGACAGCAGCGGACTCGAATTGCGCCATGGTCGAAGGATCTGCGTGTCTGGCCCCGATTTCAACGTCATTGGCTAGATCACTCGATTTCGCTCAAGAGGGGAGAGAACAAGATATCCTTTCGCTTGACAGAAATGCCGGCCGCCCAGAAGAAAACTGCCAATCTCGCTCTCGAGCGAGGCCTTGTGACCATGCAAAACGAGACGTTTATGCTGTATTCGATTGAGCTCGTCAGGCCCGACGCTCTCAAGGCGATCCGGCACCGCGCGAGAGAACTTCGAGCGGACGCAGGTTGGATGATCGAAAGGAAATATGGGCTCTTTGTTCACTGGTCTCCGCAGTGCTACCCGCTCCATGGTGAGACCAGAACCATGGACCGCTACCAACAGGCCGTTGATGAATTCGACGTTGAGGCATTCGCTGATGTCGTGGAGAAGACAGGCGCAGGCTGGGTCTGTTTTACAACGTCGCATGGTCCGCACTACTGGCCCGCTCCATCACAGGTCATCGACCGTATTTTGCCCGGACGAACTTGCAGGCGAGACTTGATTGCGGAACTGGCCGATGCGCTTGGCAAACGCAACGTACGGCTGTTGCTGTACTACAATTGGGGGCTCAAGTTTAGCGAAGACCGCGGGCGCGGATGGTCAGAACGGGACTGGCCCAGGGCCTCTGGAATACTTGAGGCCGATCCGAAACGATGGGAAGACAACATGGAGGCGTTCTTCAAGGAAGTCAGTCTGCGTTATGGCGACAGGATTGGGGGATTTGGATTTATCGATGCTTCGCATGTTACCTATCAGTACGCCCCGCCATGGGAACGCTTTGTCAGAGCCATCAAAGCCGGAAACCCAAACAACCTCGTTGGGTTCAGCCCGGGTCGGCTGCCGAGCGTCACGCCTTTCAATGAGTTAGAGGCAAACGACCATGGATTCAGACTTCTGCCGCCGAGCCCGAAATACCTGTTCGGCGAAGAGGGCCAATTGGGTGATGTGACGGCGGGGCGCTGGATGAAAATGGACGAATGGATTCCCAGGCTTCCCTACAATGGCCGAATTGGGCCTGGTCCACGGCACCAGACGTCAGAATATATCGCGCACTTCCAGAGAATGGCGGAAGCCAACGTTCCCATCACCATCAACCTGCTAATCACACAAGATGTGACGCGCGATCAGCCGTTTTTTAACCCGAAATGTCTGGCCGTGATGGAGCAGATCCGTAAGACGATCCACGAGGAATAACCGGGCGTGCGGCCAGCGTTCCAGGATACAGGTGCAACCGTGGCCAACATCAAAAACAAGCAGCAAGGCGACTCTATAGAGAGACGCATGAAGTGCGTCCCAGGGCATGTCGCAGAGGCAATAGTGGGGAAGATTCTGGTCTTCGCCGGCACTGCTTGCGCCAACGGAGATGATTTGGCAGACCCCAATATCATTCTTTTGATGGCAGACGATCTGGGCTGGGGCGATGGGATATACAACGGGCATCCGTATCTCAAGACGCCCCATTTAGATCAGATGTCGAGGAGCGGCATCCGTTTTGACCGCTTCTACGCCGCGTCGGCGGTCTGTTCGCCGACGCGAGGCAGCCGATCAAACCGGAAAAATCACCGACGTGAGGAAGTATCAGGAGAGGAGGGGCCGGTTCGATCTGAAGCAAATGAAAGAATACAGTCAGGGAAGACCGAACTGGCGCAAATCGGTCGGCAGTATGTGACTTTGTGGAACAGTCGGACGGCAGTCATGACCTTACTCGGCAAGAAATACTCGATGGACTTCAACGTGCAGGAATGATGGCCTTCCTGAAGCCGTGCATGAGAGGTGTCGAATGACGAATGACTTCCGTGACGAGTTTGGCGTTCACAGGCATGGACGATCTCTGGCGACGAGTCTTTCAGTCGTTTCACTAGCTCATGCCTATTCTGAATCAGCCATCAAATGCCCGTATTCCAGGATTGCCATTCGTTTCTTGAAGCACGAAATCCGTGTCATCAAGTCCGTACGTTTTCTGCGAATCGGACTGCATCTGACCCAGCGCGTCTGACCGGGCAAAATTGGCCAAATGGCTGAGCGATGAAATCAAGGTTTAACGGGATCGCATCGTCTGACTACCATCGGCCGGGAATCAGACGGTAGCGAACTCGTCCCGCGTACTCACGGTAGCCGGGAAGCTCAACTTGCAGCATGCGATCCTCGAGCGCCGTCCGTATCACAAACAGTGCCGACGCGATCAGAGATGGAAGAAACGTCCAGGCCGAAGCGAGGAGCAGCGGCGTCGCGAGAAGAACCGCAACGAAACCGACGTAGCCAGGATGGCGAATGTAGGCATAGGGTCCGCTGTCGATCACGTGATGCCCGTGATTCGTCTGGATGCGCACCTGTTTCTCGAAGAACGGATTCGCAACCATTGACCAGGTAATTAACGACCATCCAGAAACGAAAACAGCCAAGCCGATCAGCCAGGCTATCCCTGGCGGACCCGGGTCCGCGTCGCGCGTCTCAAGATCCTGCACCGCGACGACGACGAGGGTGACGAAGTTTGCCATAAACAGTGTTGTCCAGACCCAGTCCCAAGCCTTCACGCCCGGACCTGG
>JBDONA010001101.1:0-21179 GCA_039831575.1 Fuerstiella sp.
TTAACCGATGGGGTGTCTGTCGGATCAATCGTTGCCGCGTCGCCGGCGGTCGCCACATATTTGGCCAGTTGGGTCATGCTGGCGTTCAGTAGGATCTCGTTGCGGGTTCTATCGGCGAAGGCGGCCGTCATGATGGCCGCAGAGGGATCATTGTCAGCGGAGTTGGTCGTCAGGCGGCCCAGCAATTCAGCGACCTGAGCCGACTGATTTCGGCTGCCTGAGTGCATCTTCAGCAACCCATCCACCAGCAGTGACCGAATCGAAGCCTTCTGCATTCCGCCGGCCGGCGGTACCAGCATCAGATCCAGAGGCGGTCGTTCAGATGCTGCTTCAACGGAGGAGTAGTTTTGTAAATAGGTCAACACAGATTCCGAAGTGATACGGGACCGAACTTTGGCGATTCCCGCCTGAGCCTGTTTCAGTAATCTTTCGACGTTGGCTCTGTATCGGCCACTGGCCGCCACAAGATCGGGCGTTACTTTCTGAAACATCTTCAGTGCGTCAAACGGCAATGTGAACTGCAGCAGACATTCTCCCGCGGCAACAAGGTTCTGAGCCTCCCGGTATTGCACAACACCGGCGTTACCGGACATTGCAACCGGCAGAACGACGGACGCCAGCGCGTGGTGGACCATCCGCCGCGCGTCTTCTGTGCGCCCCTCTTCTGCATACAATTTCGCCAGCCAATAGGACGGAGTCGTGAAGAACGTGGCGGTCGCATTGCTGCTGTCATGCTTCAGGGCCTGCTCCATCATAGCAATGACGTATGGCCGAAAGCGTGCGTTCAGTTTGTGCAGTTCGCATCCGATTACCCACACAACGTGCGTCGGGACGTAGAGAACACCCGAGTCGGAATGCAGACGTTCGAGTCGCTCAATGGCGTCGTCGACGTCGCCGACTCTTGCCTTCAGCACGCATAGGATGAGTTGACCTCCGTACCACGTTTCAAACCGGTTGACCGCTGCTTCAACCTCATTGGAAAACGTGCTCAGCTTCTCGCCGTCACCGAGCGCTTTGGACAGGCGAGAAAACGAGGCCGTGACCGATCCATTCGCGTTGTGTACGAGACCATCCGCAATTCCCTGCCATGGACTGGCGGTCGCCTGTTGAATCGTTGCAGGAATCATGCCTTCGCGGACGTAGTCGAACATCAGCGGCAGCTCCCAGATACTCTGGTCCCTGATATTGCTCAACATGAAGGTGCGGTTGTTCGGAAACGCTTTCCATGCGGCCGCAAACAGCTCCAAGCCCTTTTCACGTTCTGTTGTCCCTCGGCCACGAGTGCTCTCGCGGAACAGATATTCGATGGTTTCGTTAATAACAAAGTAGTTATTGTTCAGTTTGCGAATATCGGACGCCAGCAGCACGTCGGCAAGTTCCGGCAGTTTTCCTGCCTGCTGAAAGGTGCGCAGATACTGGTAATAATTCTGGGTGAAACGCTGCACGTCTTTCTTCAGAACTTCCAGATATTTCTCACTTGCTTCGGCATACTTGCGACTGCGTTCCAGTTGCTGTGCCAGCTTCACAAGTGTATCGATGTTCTCCGGTGTCATCGCCTTCAACTGCGCGTCGACCACTGCGGCATCGACAGTGCGACCTGCTGCCTTGAGATATTCAGACAGCGTCTGGTGCAGCCGAACGGACTGAGGTGATCGCGCCAGCTGATCTTTAACGCGTTGGATCAACTGCTCAAGCTGGCCGGACGCACCCAGAATTTCAACGGCGGCCTCTCTGGCCGTTCGCACAGACGTCGTGGTCCTTGAACGCGCCATGTTTGCACTCTGCCGCAGAATCTGATGCGCGATCTCGTTGGCAACGTCAGTGTTGCCCTCGCCGTTGTACCGATTCATCAGCGTCGTCAACGTCGACATGTCGCGGCCGGCCGAATGACGAGTGCGCGACAGCAGGGCCTCGGCCATTTCCTGCATTCCGTAGTTTTTCAAATGAGTGGCCAGAGTAAGCTGTGTTCTGGAATCCAGACGCAGCCCGAACAGGCGTTCCGCTGCCTTCTTTGCTCGCGCCACGTTGCCCGTCTTTGCCGCCAATTGCAACGCCAGCAGTTCGCGTTCCTTCAAGGTATGCTGATCCACAGTCTGGACGGTCTCCAGCAAAGCCAGCGCGTCTGCTTCGTTGCCCAGTTTCTGATGAAGTCGCACAATACTCATCCGCAAAGACATATCCTCGGGAGCAAGCTCCGCGGTGCGAACAAGATGTACGGCCGACTGTCCCAGTGAATTCTGCAGAAAGCAGAACTGCGCCTGGGCCAGTTCTGCGTACACTGCGGCCAACCCGGAAACACGACGTCGATACGTATTGAGCTCGTCGTTCACCCGCTGTTCCCGGTCGTTCCTGTAGAAGTGGTGCAGGTTCACCAGAAACGTGGTGTCGGTGCCCGTCCAGTAGTCCCCTGTTGCCAGCATGTTGATCTGCTGATAGTTGACCTGTTGTCCCGACGAGAAGATGGGCACTCGGGCGACGGCTACGTACGAAGTTGCAGCCTGCTGACGCATGGGAGTTACTGCTGGGCGGGCGTGCATGTTTGCCTTCAGATCCAGAAACGCAAACAGCAGATCACGTACCGCATCCCAGTCCCGTCGGGCCACCGATTTCGATGCGATCCTGGCAAACATTGTGCCGAACTCCTGAATCACCAGGCTCTGCCCGGCATTCGGTGCTCGGAGGCCCGTGTCATTCGCGACACGGGACACGAGCTTCAGAAACTGTTCGATGTCCTCGCGGACCAATGTCAGTTCCAGCGCCGCGGAAAGTTCGGCCACACTGGCGTCAGCATGAACCAGATCGACAAACACCTCGTTCGCGGCGTCCGGCCTGCCACCGCGATTGAGTTCGGCAATCACAGTCGTGACAGATGCGGACTGAATCCAATCGGGCTTTGTCGTACGGACGACCTGCCATGCGTTAAGCATCAGATCCAGCTGCGATTCGGTCAGAGGGGATGCTGACGAAGGTGCAGCATTGGTCGACCCGCGTAGTTGTAGTGCGTGCAGATAAGCCAGTTTGGCTTCCGGTTCCGGACGCTGTGCCAGAAGCGCTGTTACGGAAAACATCTCGGCCGCCGAAGGACGTCCCATGGCCTGCAGCGACGCCGTTGCAAAATACCAGTCCCAGGCGGGCCGGGCATCGTTTGCGATTACCTTTTCCGCCTGCTGACGGAGTTCCTCAAACAGCCTGTTTCTTCGATTCTCTCGAACTGCGGCCGCCGTCTTTATCAGCAGTGCATGATGCCGCGCATCTGCGAAGACATCAGCTGACCACGACAGCGAAGTTCGGTTAATGGTCGAACGTGCTCGGCTGACAGACAGATTAAGGTTCTGTGCCAACACCTGTAATCGGGCAACGTCCTGCAGCAGCCCGGGAGTCCCCGGAGACGTCGAAAGGGCTGAACCGGAGTTGCGTACGTTTGCAGTTCCCGCCGGCAGAGTCGACCTGCGTGATCGTGTATATTTCTGCTCGTGCGATGGCGTATCACTTGCGACGTCCAAAGCCAGCAGCTGATCGCATCTTCTGACGGCATCGGCGTGCCGTGCCTGTTTCCAGTCGATGACCGCCAACCGCAGCAACACCTCCCAGTCCCGACTGTTCTGCTGCAACATCTGGTGGCAGATTCGACCAGCTGTGTCGGCGTTGTTGACAGTGATCAGGTTATCAATGGACTTGATCAGACGATGAGGTTCCGTATCGGTTTGCGACAGTCGCGCCCACAGGTCGTCCGCGGCTTCGATTTCACCAGAGCGAACCAGCAGATTGGCCAGTCTGACCATGCCATTGTCCGAAGGGGCCAGCTGGTTCATCTGTTTCTGATAGTCGACCGCTGACGGATAGTCACCTTCCTGTTCGGCCAGTTTGCCGAGTTCATCCAGCAGCAGAAGGTCCCGGTTATCTTCGCGGAGCAGTTTCTTCAGCACTTCGCGAGCCTTACCGATGTCGCCAGCCGCCTGGTAGGCGTTCGCGAGGCAAATTGTCATGTCCCGCGGCTGGTCCGTCTGTCGGCCGAGATTCTGCAGTCGCGTGATCAACCGATCGAAATGGTTCGTTCGCAGGTACAACTCCGTCAACGGCTGAACAATGGCAATCCGACCATCAAGAGTGTCCGATTTGTCGAAGGCACGCCAGTTCAATTCAATCGCTTCCGGCGTTCTGAATTGTTCTGCCAGCGCCTTAGCCAGGGCCGTGAGCGACACGACGTCAGATGGATTTATCCGCACCGAACGCCGCAGCGCCTCCAGTCCTTCGTTCGATTTGCCCAGCTGAAAGCACAGGTCAGCGAAGAACTGGTAGTTTTCGGCATTTCCGGGAGCTACAGCGATGAAGTCCTTGCCAGCCTGTAGCGCTGCGTCACTGCGGCCCAGACGCTTTTCGAGGTCCGCAATTTTCTTCAGGTGCTCTGTTCGATAACGTCGATCCAAACCTGACAGTTTCGTATGTGCTGCCGAAGCGGCAGCCAGCATCCCTGACTTTTCAAGAATTCGTCCGGCCGTCGTCCACACAGAAATCGAATCGGGAGCCAGCAACGTGGCCTTTCGGATCGACTGCGACGCGCTCGGCAGCAATCCCATCGCCTCCTGATACAACGTCAACACGCGCCATTGGTCCGCTGTACCTTCTGTGGCCCTGAGCCTGGACGCCAGTTGTGACGTTCTGCCGGCCAGCAATCCTCCTTCCAGAAACGTCTTGATCCGTTCGTCCAGGACAACCTGCCGTTGCTCGGAGGTCTCTGCAATTTCCTCGGCAAGATCCAATTGTGCCAGCGAATTGTCGATGAGACTGGCATCTCGCAGCATTTGGACGTACCTGATTCTGTCTCCGAGTTCAGGATCCATGTCGCAGGCGGCAGCCATCGTCCGCAGTGCGTCGTCACCGTAGCCGAAGCCGCGATAGACTTCGCTAAGCCGCACCAGGTTCTGAGTTGTCCGCTGATCGCCCGCGGCCATGCCCTCCCACATCTGTTTTGCATCGTCCGGGCGTTTAAGTACGTGGAAGTACTCGCCGAGATACTCGCGGTACTGTGGGTTGGCAGGTTCCAGGTCAATGGCCTTTCGGTAATACGAAATGGCGTCGTCACTCATCGAAGCCGTGCGCAGCAGATCGGCCACCCGGCTTACGACCACAGCGTCGTCGCCATGTTCCAGCAACAGTGTCTTCCAGATCTCCGCGGCTCTGGTACGTCGTTCCGCCACGGGCAAATCGTCTCGCTTCAGATAAAGCATGCCCCAGGGTTCAATATGGTCCGGATTACCGCGATCGTATTCCACCAGCCGTTCATACTCACTGATCGCTTCCGTGTATTGTTTATCAGCGATCAACTGTTGGACCAGTGCTGCACGAAGCTTCGTGTCCGACGGTGCCTTGGCGATTGCTTTGCGGTACCACAGCAACGCGGTCTCACCGTGGCCCTGCACGGACTGATAGCGACCGATTCGAGCCATTGCATCAAGGTCGTCCGGATGTCGCACAACCCACGCTTTGTAATAATCAACCAGGCCCGCATAGTCGTCGCTTCGCAGAAAAGAGTCCTCGATACGTTGGCGCACATCGCTGAACAACCAACTGCCCGGTTTCAGCTGCTCTGCTTGAGTTTCGAAATCCGCGAGTGCTTCCACCTTGCGGCCCAATCGAAGTTTCAGCTCAGCCGCATCAATTCCGAATTTCACGCGTCGAGAAGGGTCCGACGCATTACCTGACAGAATTGTCAATCGCCCCAATGCCTCCTCCAGTTGTTGCTCCTCAATCAGGATGGTGACGATCTGTTCCTGAATTCGTTCATCGTCCGGAAACGTGGCTTCAAACCGCTTCCACACACCGAGCGCCTGTGCACTCTGCTGCCCGCGTTGGTAGATGCGGCCGAGCAGTTGGTAGATTTCCGCCAGCTCAGCCCGAGCGGGCCGACGTGTCAGGGATCGCTCCAGAGCCTCAGCAGCGAGCTTGGTTTCCCCCAGCGCCAGGAGAGCGTTTCCGAGATACCACGACGGAATGGGGTCTGCTGAACGAAGCCGCTCGGCCTGTTCAAATGCTGTTCGCGCGGTCGCGTCGCGTCCGCGTCGCATTTCGACCATTCCCAACAGGATCGCCGCCGTGCCGTCGGCCCTGCTGCGGAGACCGAGCGAATCAACAAATTCCTGCAGAGTTCCACGATCGACGTGGAAACCATAAACGCGGTCGAACGCCGTTCCCTCACGCGGCCGCTGCAGCAGGCGGATCAGGTATCGATCGTTGTTCAGGACCGCTCTGCGCTCATCGTCATCATTGTCGATCTGAGCGGGGCTCAATGCTGGCAGCATGACGTGCAGACACACGATCAGCAGCATCCTGAGGACTGAAAGATACTGTCGTTTTGTGGAGGTCATGACCGTGTAAATAACGTTGTGTCGGTTCGTGTCTCATGCCTGGTTGCGGCATTGGCGAATACGTTCAGTTTGGCAGAAATGATTCTGCCAACGTCGAATTGTATCAAAGGTTGGTTTTCGGAACAGAAGTTAAGTTCGACAGAGGACAATGCTTCGACACGAACACAGCCATGCACACTGGGCATCGCTGGATGCCGTGAGCGATCGTCACGACCGTTTGCAACACTCACAGCCGGTTCCTGCCTTGGAATTACAAGTTCGAGTGTCGAGGCCGACACCGATACTTCAATACGTCGGCTTCTTAGTCCAGCAGCCCGAAGCAACTACCAACAGGTGGTGCGTGGTGATTACAATTCGCACTGGACAGCAGGACAGGATCATACAGGGAACATAAATGTCGGAAACTGAGCTAATTCGTGAGCAACTTGTCGGCTTTCGCGACGATTTTCAGAAACTTCGCACAGAAGTCGGCCGGGTGATTGTCGGGCAGCAGAATATCGTGGACGGCACGCTGATCGCGTTGATTGCCGGAGGGCACGTGTTGCTGGAAGGTGTTCCAGGTCTTGGTAAGACGATGCTGGTCCGAACACTGGCGGATGCGCTGCACCTTGAATTTTCACGAGTTCAATTTACACCCGACCTGATGCCGGCAGACCTTGTCGGAACCAACGTCATTGTGGAAACGCCCGAGGGTGGTCGCAGGTTCGAATTTCAGAAGGGGCCAATATTCGCCAACATTGTTCTGACCGATGAAATCAACCGAGCCACGCCGAAGACGCAGTCGGCGTTGCTGGAAGCGATGGCCGAACAGTCTGTCACCCTGGCCGGACAGACCTATCCGTTACCAGGACCATTTCTGGTTCTGGCAACTCAGAACCCCTTGGAAATGGAAGGAACCTATCCGTTGCCGGAAGCTCAGCTGGACCGCTTCTTCGTCAAGCTGTTGGTGACCTACCCGACTGCCGACGATTTGTCCACGATTCTGAATCGTACCACCGGCACGGAAAAAACAAACGCGGAAGCCGTCATCACCGGTGAAAGGATTCTGGAACTTCGAGAACTGGCGCGGCAGATCCCCGTCGGTGAGGACGTGCAGCGATACGCGATCAACATGGTCCTGGCAACACATCCGGACCAGCCCGCTGCCACCGAAATGGTCAAGCAGTACGTCCGTTTCGGCGCCAGCCCACGTGGTGCTCAGGCGCTTATTCTATACGCCAAGATCCTGGCGATTCTTGACAGCCGTTTTCATATTGCCAAAGAAGACATCAACACGGCCGCCCCTGCCGTTCTGAGGCATCGCATGATTCTAAACTTCGAAGGACAGGCAGAAGATGTCTCACCGGACGACGTCGTCGCCGACCTGATCAAAAATGCGAACGGCTCGTCAGCTGCTGCATAACAATGTCGTCCTGGTGCTTCCCAATTCAAGCTGCCGCACCGAGACCAATGTTCCGCCGCCGCCGGTCGCTGGCTGGGTGTCTGCCAGTGAATTGTTGTTTCTGTATCCGATAACGGTCTAAGCCCCGGCCCTTCACCATTTGCCTGGCTCCTGTCCATGCCGCTGTTTGACAACGACTTTCTGACCAGTCTGGAATACCTTTCGATCGTTTCGCGAAAGGTTTTTCGAGGCCAATTGATGGCTCAGCGACGGACGAAGCAGATGGGTGGCGGCATCGAATTCGCCGATCATCGTCAGTATACGCCCGGAGACGACTTCCGCTATCTGGACTGGAATATTTACGCCAGACACGATGAACTGCTCTTGAAACGATTTCAGGAAGAAGAAGATCTACACGTCTATCTGTTGCTGGATTGTTCTGCCAGCATGTCCACCGGCGAGCCACCAAAATTCGACCTTGCTCGTCAGGTGACAGCTGCGCTGGCGTACATCGCGTTGGCAGATCTGGACCGCATTTCGGTCTACGCATTCGCCAATGGTGTGCTGCATCACTTCCCCCTGACTCGCGGCAAGGCCCGCATCCTGAGCCTGATGCGGTTTCTGGAATCACTGACGGCCGACGGCGATGCCACGAATATGACGCGCCTTGCGAAAGAATTCGTCATTCGTGCCCCAAGACGCGGCCTGGCTCTGGTGCTCAGTGATCTGTACGACCCTGGCGGCTTCCGCAACGGCCTGGATGTGCTGCGTCATCAAAAGTACGAAACACACGTGGTTCAGTTACACGGTAGCGCTGAGGCGGAACCCAAAATGCTGGGCGACGTGGAACTACAGGACGTGGAAACCGGTGACATCCGCAAAATCACGGTCACTGAGAAACATCTGAAAAACTACCGTGAAGTGTTCCAGGCGTTTTTGACGTCGATCACAGAGTATTGCTCGGCCTACGGACTGGGCTGCACGATTACCAATACCGACGTCAGCTTTGACAAACTCGTTTTGGGCATGATGCGAGCCGCAGGAACAAAATAGCTAACATGTCCTTCTCGACCCCCGCAGCATTTCTTTGGGCTCTGCTGGCAGTGCCCATCGTGATCTTCTATATCCTGAAGATCCGGATGCGCCGAATTCCGGTGTCGACCGTGATGTTCTGGCAGGAAGTCTTTGACGAAAAACAGCCGCGTTCTGTGTGGCAACAGCTGCGCCATCTGCTTTCGCTGCTGCTGCAATTGCTGTTTCTGAGTCTACTGGTGTTCGCCGTTGCAGATCCGTTTCTGCAAAGCAATGTCCGTGAGCAGCGGCAGTTGGTAGTGATTCTTGACACTTCGGCCAGCATGCAGGCCCTGTCGGAAAGGGGAGACGTACGTCTGGTCGCCGCAAAATCACAAATTGAGCAGATGATTCGCTCACTGAAGCCGCATGACGAAATGGCCCTGATTATCGCGGGTGCCCGGCCGCAGGTTGCCTGCGGACTGACCAGTCACGAAAGAACGCTGCAAAACCGACTGGATGAGATAACACCGACGGACGGCCCCACTAAAGTGATGGACGCGGTTGAAATTGGTCGCCGTTTGCTGGCCAGCCGAAAGAATGGCCAAATCGTCGTTGTGACCGACAGCTGCTTCGAAGGCGCGGCCGGACTGGCCGCTGCAGAACAGATCGTGTGGTCTCAGGTCGGAGCATCGTCATCAAATGTTGGCATTACCAGGTTTCAGGTCCGACGTAGCTTGCTGGACCCAATCGCATATCAGATTCTGATTGAAGTCGGAAACTTCAGCGACGAAGCCGTTGATTGTGCCCTCGACCTGAGCCTTAACGGCGAACTGCTGGACGTCATTCCACTCAAACTGACCGCCGGAGAGATCTGGACAGAAGTCTTTGAAAAAACGTCGGTCTCCGGAGGAGTTCTGGCGGCGAATCTTCAGTCGGAAGATGATCTGGTGGCGGACAATACGGCCAGCGCAATTCTGCCCGAACGTCTTAAACTCCCCGTCACCCTGGTCACGGACGGAAACTGGTTTCTGCAGCGAGTCCTGGAAGCCAACGACATTGTGGACCTGACGCTGGTCTCTGAAATCCCCCGGAACCTTTCGCCGGGTGGCGTGTTGGTGCTGCACCGCAAGGTCCCGAAGAATCTTCCCGCAGGAAACGTGTTCATCGTACAGCCGACAGCGGCGACAGAGTTGTGGGATGTTGCCGGAGCGATTGAACAACCGCTCGTCGACAAACAGGACACGTCCAGTGATCTGATGAGGCATATTCGTCTGGACAACGTACTGATGCCGGAAGCATTGAAGCTGGTTCCGAAGGTCGAGTATACACCACTGGTGCAATCAATATCGGGCGACCCGCTGTATCTGCAGATCCCCCGTGACGATGGCAACGTGCTGGTTCTGTCTGTCAACCTGGATCAGGGCGATCTGCCACTCAGAACGGCCTTCCCAATCATGCTGACCAATGCTTTGTCGTGGTTCGCGGAAGGCAAAGGGGAATTGATCGAAGCCATGGCCACGGGAGACACCAGAGATCTGTTGGTGCCGCCACAACTGCAGAAGATGGCGGAGCAACACAATGGCCAACTGATGCTGACAGCGCCTGACGATTCGCATCAGAAAATCCGCGTGGTCAATGGACACTGTATGATTGGACCACTGGGACAGGCCGGCATCTGGAAGCTCTCGAAACTGGATGGGGTCGCCGCCGGCGACTCGGCCGCAGCACCGGCTCCATCACTGCAGATTGCCTGCAATCTGACGGACCCGACCGAAAGCGATTTACGAGTATCGGAGATCATTGAACCACGGCAGGAAATCCTGAACGCCGGATTCGGAGGCCGGCCGGTCTGGTTCTACCTCGTCAGCGCCGCATTCCTGCTGACGATGATCGAATGGTTGTTATTCCAACGGCGCCGGATTTCCTGACCGGTCTTCGACCGTTGATGCGAACTACCGTTCGGAAGCTGATGGTCCACTGCTGTTGGTTTCTTCAGGCGTGCGATACGTATCAAAGGACGTCGCACAAACGGCCCTTGATGTGTAGGTCCCGAAAAACTGTCTGTTTACGGGATGCTACGTAAGCAGAGCAGTAATGGCCTGGCCCTGATCCGTGATGGGCACGGGACGGTCGCCGTCGAAGAGATTCTTTGATGGATCAATCTGCAGAGTCGCCAGTATTGTGGCAAAAGCATCGGGAACACCGACCGCGTTTTCGACGGGATTCATCGCCAGTTCGTCGCTCACGCCGTAGCCTCCACAATGCCTCAGTCCTCCGCCGGCAAGCACCATTGAGAAACACCTGGAATGGTGTCCCCGACCACCTCCGGAATCGAACTGCGCGGGGCGGCCAAATTCGCTGTTGATGATGATCAGCGTTTTATCCAGCATCCTGCGGGACTCAAGATCTTTAATCAGAGCCGCCAGCGCCTGGTCCAGTTCCTGAATCAACAGGTGCTGATTCAACTGCCCGTCGTTGTGGGTGTCCCAGCCCGTGCCGTTGCGGAAGTTCATATTGTGAGACACTTCGACAAAGCGAACTCCAGCTTCGCACATTCGTCGCGCTGCCAGTAGCCGTTGGCCGAATCCGTCACCGTAGTCATTACGCAGGTCATCAGATTCTGTTGCCAGGTCAAAGACCTTCATGAACTCCGGCCCGGCCAGTTTCAGGCTTTCGCCGACGGCCGCGTCATATTCCGCGAACAACTGATCGTTCCCGAACCGTTCTCGCCCGGCATTTCGCACAGCCGACAGCACCCGTTCGCGACGACGTTGCCGTGCCGTATGAATATCTGTCGGGCGAGCCAGTCCGGCGGGGCCTGTTGCCAGGTCGGTCATATAAACAAATCCAGCCTGCTGTCCCAGAAATCCCGGCCCGCGCGTGAGGTTCGGGTAGCCGATCAGCATATACGCGGGAACGCCCTCCGCCGCAGCACCTCGTTCGTGAGCGATAATGGATCCCAGTGATGGATACTGCACCGTGCCGCTTGTCGGACGACCGGTGTGCATGCGGTTGGTCGCTGCGGCATGTTCGTCCACGACATTATGATTGACGGTCCGCAATGCAGTGACCCGGTCCATCACTTTGGCCGTGTGTTGCAGATGTTCGCACACCTGTATTCCTGCGACCGCCGTATCGATGGAGGAGTAATACGACCCGGCTTTTCTTGCCTTGGCGTCTCCCATCGCTTTCGGATCAAACGTATCAATCTGTGCCATGCCTCCGCCCAGCCAGATCATGACGCAATGTTCGGCCTGACCGTATGGAACAACGTCAGCACTTGATTCATCCAGTGCACTGGCCTGCGAAGCAAGCACAGCTGTCGCAGCTGCGGCTGTGGTGTCGATCAGGAAGTTGCGGCGTTTCATGGCGTCGGATTCAGACTTTGTGGGATGATAGACTCGGTGGAAACGCAGTCCCAAACCGGAGTCTATGAAGTTTTGTTGTTCGGTGTCGGGGTGTGGATTGAGACGACAAACAAATGTGAACATGGACTTCGAAATATCACTCTCCCTCCGGAAGAGTCGGGCTATCAGGCCCGGAGAGGGACCCTCCCCGGCCGCTACCGCGTCCGACCCTCCCGCCAGCAGGAGGGTTAAGAAAACAACTTCAAATACTCCAGTTTCGGACCGAATTCGGAGCTGACTGTCATGGTACCAGGATCATCTCCGGACTGTTCAACAACGACCACACGGCGTCCTCGGCACGTTCTCTCCAGTCAGTGCGAAGATACCGCGTTGGTGGTGGTCCCTGGCGAACAAGTTCCTGTATTTCCATTTTGATAATGTTGGCTTCCGTATTCAGGTGGTTCGACCACGAAACGTAACGAAAACGTTTCTGCTCCGGGGCTGTTCCAATGTCTTCGGTCGGTACCACGCGATCATTGAAGCCGGACTCCAGGAGTGCCGTGAATTCCTGTCGCTCCTCGGCTGTGGGCGGGCGCGTCAACAATTGCAGAAACAGACGATCGATCAGTTCGTTAACGGTCTGCTGCTGCAGCATCAACAGCGTAAGACCACTGTCGTCAGAAAGACGGGTGAGCCAGACGCCCAGCGTGCCATTTGCCAGAACGCCCGGCTGAATCAGGTTCGGCGTTTCTTCTCGATCGACAGTGGGTTCCGGCCTGGAATTTCTCCAGCCAAAAGCCTTCAGCACATCGGCAACAGCTTGAGCCCGCGGCAGTGCCAGACTCGGACGATCACGTTCGTTGGCCAGACTTGTGAACTCCCATGATCGTTTTGGACGACCGAAGTTCAGAAAACGGCTGGCAGTCAATGTTCCTTCAATGTCCATCGTCAATGGCTCGGTATTCATCTGCTGACCAACCGCATGGAAAGCGGAATCGACAATTTGTTCCGCCGTCATGCGGCGACGATACGGACCCTCAAAACAGCGATTCCCGTCGGTCGAAGGATCGACGGCCGTTCTCTGATAGGCGTCGCTGTTGAAGATGGTCCGAGCAAATTCTTTGACATCGTAGTTGGAGATAATCAACAGGTCAGCCAGCATGGCCAGCAACTCGGGATCTGAAGCAGGGTTGCCTTCCCAGTCGTCGACGGGATCGACAAGTCCGGCTCCCATGAAGCGGCGCCACATCCGGTTGGCGATGACTTCGGCAAACCGACGTGATGAAGTGACCTGGGCGGCAAGTTGTTCGCGAGTATCATGCGGTCGCGTCAGCAGTTCTTCATCAACCGGCGGAGCGAGCTGTTCAAACGGAAAATGCGCGGCAATCTGTTCGCCGGGTTTCAGCGTAACTTCGATCAGTGATTTGCGCTCCTGTTTTTCGAAAAACGCGAGCGGCACGGTACTGGTTGCCGGCAGCTTCAGATCCTTTCGATCCAGCATCGCCGCCATTTGAAACAGGTCCGCCTGTTTCCATGCATGGTAAGGAGCATCGTGGCAACGGGCGCATTTCATGTTCACCCCAAGAAAAGCGGAGCCAATCACGTGAGCCTTCGCCGCCATCGGAACATCATTCTGCGATGCCAGCGAGAATCCGGCCGTCCCGCCGTCCCAGGCGCTGCCCCGCATCAACATCAATTCGGTCGCAAAACGATCGATGGACTTGTTGTCCGTCAACGCTTCGTGAATCCACCAGCGAAACGGACCCGTGTTGTTCAACATCGGCTTCAGCAGATTGGGATTCTCTGCCAGTGCATCCTGCCAGTAGCCCACCCAATTGTCAGCCCACCGGGGATCACGCAGCAGGTGATCGACGACCTGCTGGCGGCGGGTATCTGCGTCTGCGTTCAGAAACTCACGCACCTCGGCCAACGAAGGAGGTACCCCGACGGTGTCAACGTAGACACGTCGAAGAAACGTGTGATCGTCGATGATGGCTGACACCGCAACTGGCGGCACGTTGGCTGTCGGCATCGCGGCGCCGTCCGCGATCCATTGTCGCACCTTGTCAACTTCGTCTTTCGACAATCCGTCACCTTTCGGCGGCATGCGATAGTCGTCTGCGGGGGCACTGACCAGTTGCAGCAGTTGGCTGTCTGCGGGGTTGCCCGGAATCACAGCCGGTTCGCCGGACTCACCGCCGCTCAGTAATCGTTGGCGATCGACAATCAGCAAACCGCCCTGTTCCTTTTTGCCGTGGCACCGAGTGCAGTGAGCATCAAAAACCGGCTGGATGTGATCCTGAAAGAAAGTGGAATCCGTGGGCGGTTGCTGTCGTCCAGATTTCAGATTATGGGCCGTGATACGTCTGGCGATCAGTTCGTCGATCGAAAGGTGTTCGTTTCCAGACAGCAGTGTCTGCCGAGCTCGGCCGTGGCGTTGGTCCCAGTAGTCCGCGCGAATCAGATTGGCCGTCTGACGGGTCTTGCGATCCAAAGTGTCCAGCTGACTGGACTGCTGATCCACGAATGCCTGCCAACCATCGTCCGTCAGCGGATACTCTGACATCTGAGACAGAATATGAAACATGCCGTCCGACGGGGCGATGGCAACACACGTTTCGCCGAATTCCGCCCGAAAGCCGGGGCCACCGACGATGACTTCATACATCAGCCGATGCCGTTTTCCTTCGCTGTGGAATGCTGCAACCTGTTCACTGTCGCTCATCCAATGAGGCCGCATGCCGGGAAACGGAACCTGGGGCAATTCATCGACCACATGATGGGCCCCTCCACGATTTGGCTGAGTTGCAGTTGTCAGCAGCACTTTGCCATCAACCGTCAGGCGAGACTTTCCTCGTGACCGCGACAGGAATCTGTAGTCGCCAGCAGAAAGATCAATTTCAGTCCACGCACGAACCAGCAGCGTGGTGCCCCAGTCCTCACGAATGCCCCATGAATCATACTTGTGAGGCAGACGTACGAAGCCCAATTCGTCCTGCGTCCATTCGGTCAATGGGGCGTCGGTTACGAGGGGAATTTCGCTGATGGATTCAATGGAACCAAACAGTTGAATAACAATTTTTCCGGTTGGGATTGAAGGCGGCTTCAATTCCGGAGGAACCCATTGAAAACGGCCCGTCAATTCATCACCTGGAACTTCACGACGGTGGATGCGAATGTCGTCCATTGATCCGTGAAATGAGTTGCCCTTGTTGCCCCCCATTGCCGAACCAATCCAGACATCGTCATCGTCGACAACCGGGGGGGCAGTCGTTTCGCCGCCCATGTCCCACGTGCCTTTCACTTCTTTGCCGTCGATGAATCCGCGGATACTCTTCGGATCGCCGAAACGATAGCCGACAGCAACATGGTGCCAGCGTCGGCCGGGTGAGAAGCCCGTCTTAGACGTCCAGCGGTGCCAGTCACCGTTGCCGCTTTCGGTTTTCCGGCTGTGAAACAGAAAATTCACGCAGGCGCGGCCCTTGATCTTTCGCAGACGAAACGCCCAGTTCTGATTGACCGTTTTCGCCCCCGACGTCCCGGTTCGTCCCTTGCCAACGATGTAAGCGTTGTCATTCATCGACGTCACGTTGACCCACGCTTCGAAGGTCACCGCATCACCGTTGTCAAAATCGAATCGTCCGTCTGCCGGATCGTCAGGAATCTGAATCCACGACGGTGCCTCAAGGGTCAACGCCCGATTCTGTTTTGAGAATCCAGGATAGCGAGGCTCTTCCAATCCCGCTGGGTGCGACGTCGCAACTCCGTGGACCTTTCCCGGCAGGCCCTGTTCGAACGTCCAGTGGACGACCGGTTCCGGATCGGCTGCGACCGTTGTGACGATCGTGGATAACAGAACGGAAAGACAGAAAAGATATCTGTTCATGGAAACCCGTCTGGTAGGCATGGAAGCGAGCAGGAGACTCAAGTGTGACTGAGGATTGTAGCCGAAAAATGGGGGCAAATGCAGCGTGATTCTCTATTTGCAGCAGCGGTCGGGCATGATTCGTCTTTGCCGCCGTAGAACGACGATGGTCGTGCGAGCGGCGTTTCACAGTTGGGGCGAACGTACCACTTAATTCTGGCGACTCGACACCAATGCAGCACACTCTGGAACCCTGGTGCGTGTCGCACGCCCGGCGAGCGATTTCGCAGCAGGATGGCAGCCGCGGTCATGACACTTCGGTGAAGCGCGCTGTCACCGTAAACCTCAGGAACGTCCCGACAGCTACTTAGACGGAAGCTTCGCGATGATCTGATCGGCTGTGTGGAATCCAATGACTCCACCGGTGGCTTTGCCGTTATGAAAGAACCGGATGTCCGGAATTGCCCCCACCTGGAAATGGTCGGCCAGTTCCGTCTGGTAATCGACATCGACCGTCAACACGATCGCTGTATCATGTAGCCGGCCGGCCACCTTTTCCATCTCGGGCTTTAACATCTGGCACGGTCCGCACCACGCCGCTCCGAAATCCACGACCAGCGTTTTTCCAGAACTTTCCGCCTCTGATAATGCAGCGCTGAATTCCACCGATTCGTGTGTGACAATTGAATTTTCGGCCACCGTCAACTGCTCGGCCGTGCCGTTGACTCCCGCAACAGGATCCACGATGGCGTGCTCAGAACAGCCAACGATGCTGGCGAAGGCCAACATGGCCATTGTGGCGGCAATGCTGCTCAATACGTCAAAACGGGCTGGGAGGCTGCGGCACATCGATTGAAGGCTTCCTGGAAAGTACGAATTCCGGAACTTGGCGGGAATTACGTCAATTTGCACAATGGACGTACTTGACACCCAGTACCTTACGTCGAATAAACTGTACAGAAGTGCTTTGTTCGGCTAATGTAACGTCTGACAAGCAAATCTTATCGTGGCGGTTTCGAGCATTCGTTCCTGCCATATAAGCGGTTCCTGCCATCTTTTCGGCTGACGAAGAATCGCAAATCAAATCAGGAGTTTCACATGGGTATTATGCTGACCGAAGCTGCAGCAATCGAAATCAGACGCGTGCTGGACGAACAGAACCGTCCTGAGCTGAAATACGTTCGCGTGGGCGTTGTTGGCGGCGGCTGCAGCGGATTCCAGTACGACTTCAACTTTACCAATGAATATGACGAAGTCAACGACGTCTTTGGTGAACAGCACGGTGTTGGAGTTGTTGTCGACAAGAAAAGCGATTTGTTTCTGGATGGAACAACAATCGACTTTTACACCGGCCTGGACAAGCGTGGGTTTACATTCAATAACCCGAACGCCGTGAAGAGCTGTGGCTGTGGCAGCAGCTTCTCCGCGTAGGCTGCTGAATCGCCTGCCGATTGAATATGACCTCAACGTCTGTCGAGACGTTGGGGTTTTTTTGTAGCTTGACGAGTGCCGCTCCGGCGGCAGACGGTGTGCACACAACACACTCACAATTCATGCGACTACCCTGAATTTGGCGTCTGAAACATGCAGCACCGTTTGAAACATTTTTGCGGAATGCTCGTTGTCTCGGCCTGCGGGTCGTGTTTTGGCCAGCCGGCAGAAGGCGCAGACCTGACGGCTGAGGTCACCTCCGATGGGATCTCAGTCACCGAAGCCGGGCAGCCGGTTCTGCACTATCAGCTGAAAACAAAGGACAGGGACGGGAAATGGCCACGAGCAAACTACATTCATCCGCTGTACAATCTGGATGGTGACGTCATCACAGAGGATTTCCCTGACGACCACGGACATCATCGTGGCATCTTCTGGGCATGGCATCAGGTGTGGGTCGATGAAAGCAAAGTCGGCGATGCCTGGCTGTGCAAGGACTTCGTCTGGGACGTTCAATCGAAAGGTGTGGAATACTGCGCAGACGGCCGCCTTAGACTGACCGCCAACGTGCAGTGGAAGTCTGCCCGGCTTTCGGCGCCGGATGGACAGATGATCCCCATCGTCGCCGAGCGAACAGTCATCACCATTCATCCTGCCCACGCCGAATATCGACTGCTGGACTTCGACATCTCATTGAAGGCGTTGCTGCAGAACGTCCGTATCGGGGGCTCGGAAGATGTGAAAGGCTATGGCGGCTTTTCACCACGAATCAAACTTTCCAAAGATCAGAAGTTCGTTTCAAAAGACGTCGACGTCGAACCGCAGAAAATGGCAATGGACGCTGGCCCGTGGATGGATATTTCAAACGGCACACAGGGCGTTGCCATTCTGTGCCATCCGTCAAATCCTGGTTATCCGGAACCATGGATCCTGCGGGCCAAACGCAGCATGCAAAATGTGAAATACCCAGGGGCCGAGCCGGTTCAGATATTGCCGACGACTCCTACTGTCCTGCGGTACCGACTGGTGATTCATCGAGGATCTGCTGAGCAGGCGAAGATCTCAAAACTGTTTGCGGAATATGCATCGCACGAACTTAACAAACGCGTCAGGTCTGCCCCGTAAAAAACGTTTTTTTCCGCCAATGCCAATATTTCCTCAGTCGCCTGCCAGGAAAGATGCACACCGTGCGAATCTGCACCGTCACTTGTGATGGTGTGTACTCTGCCGTCCACGACCGCTGAATCCCAGGACGCATGTCCTCGGATTACCCAAAACACAGGAGAACGAGGATGCATGAATGATTGCTGCGGAAAGCCTTCACAAACGATTTGGCCAGCGAGTGGCCGTCGATGACATGACCTTCACGATTACAGCGGGCGAGACTTTCGGCCTGCTCGGCCCCAATGGAGCTGGCAAGACAACAACAATCAGCATGTTGGTCGGTCTGCTGAAGCCGGATCAGGGTAGCATTCAAATCGGTGCGGAATCGGAAACGGCGGGCTCACCCAGCGACGCAAGGATTCGTCAGCAGATTGGTGTGGCGCCGCAGTCCCTGTCGCTGTACGAAGAGCTGACGGCGCGCGAGAACCTCAATTTCTTCGGCGGATTGTATGGACTGACTGGTTCGAGTCTCAAAAAACGAAGTGAGTGGGTGTTGGAGTTATCGGGGCTGTCGGATCGGCAGCAGGACCGGGTTGAAACGTTTTCGGGCGGCATGAAACGGCGGCTGAACATTGCGGCAGCGTTGATCCATGAACCTTCGGTCCTGCTTCTGGACGAGCCAACCGTTGGCGTGGATCCACAATCTCGAAACCATATCTTCGAGTGCATTCAATCGCTCAGCGATGTGGGCCTGACGATCGTTTACACCACACACTATATGGAAGAGGCCCAACGGCTGTGTGATCGCGTCGCCATCATGGACCATGGCAAACTGCTGGCGCTGGATACGGTTGATCGCCTGGTCGAAGCCCATGGCAGGCAGTCCGTCGTCACGGCCCAACTGAAAACTTCGAATGGTCAGGAACTACCAGGCCGGCTCGATGACGATCAGCTTCGTTTTGAATCCGATGCTCCACTGGAAGAGATCGCACGACTGAGTGGCCTTGGCGTCGAATTTCAAACATTGAATATTGTACGCCCCGATCTGGAAAGCGTTTTTCTGTCTCTGACAGGAAGGAGCCTGCGCGACTAATGCGATCTATCTTCAACATCGCCGCAAAAGATCTGCGAATTCTGTTCCGTGACAGGACCGGAGCCTTCTTCATTGTCGGTTTTCCGATCCTGATGGGACTGTTCTTCGGCCTGATCATGGGAGACGTGTCCAGTGGCGAACGGGGCACGATGAAGATCGCGATCGTCGATCAGGATCAATCCGAAATGTCGGTCAGATTCATCGAATTGCTCAAATCCAACGAGAGCGTGACACTGGAAGTCGATCAGTTGGAGAACGCCAGAATCAGCGTGCGCAAAGGTCGCCGAGTTGGCATGATCGTTCTGCCGGAAGGATTTGGCCAGACGGCCGGACTCTTCTGGGGCGATCCGCCACAGATTCAACTGGGAATGGACCCTTCCCGATCGGCTGAATCGGGCATGCTGCAGGGCTTTGTCATGAAAGCGATCGCCGGATTGGCAAGCGAGCGATTCCAGAACCCCGATCAGTTCAAGCCCATGATTTCCAGGGGTCTGGAAGAAATCGACGATGCCAAAGACGTCGACGAGATCACAAAACAAACCATGCGAGCATTCCTCGGTTCTGTCAATTTGATGATCGATTCGGCAGGGCAGTTGCAACGAAACGACGACGCGGCGGAGCAATTGAACGTCACAGACGGTCCGCAGTTTGTGGACATCAAGTCGATTGACGTCACTCGCGAGATCGATCCGAACAGTCAGGCGGGGCAGCTGAAAAAACTTCGTTCACGATGGGACATCAGCTTTCCGCAGGCGATGATGTGGGGGGTGCTGGGCTGCGTCGCTGGTTTTGCAGTTTCGATCGTACGTGAACGAACGATGGGCACGATGTTGCGTCTGAAAGTCGCTCCGATTACTCAATTTCAGATTCTGGCGGGCAAAGCCCTGGCCTGTTTCACAACCGTCATCGGTGTGATCGCCTTCATGACAATATTGGGGGTTGCGTTGGGAATGCGTCCTGCCAGCTATGTGAGTCTGTCCGTGGCCGCCTTAAGCGTGGCGTTTTGTTTCGTGGGCATCATGATGACATTTGCCGTCCTGGGAAAGACGGAGCAAGCCGTCGGCGGAGTCGGCTGGGTCATCAACATGATTATGGCCATGTTTGGCGGGGCGATGATTCCCGTGATGTTCATGCCTGCGGTGATCCAGAGGTTCAGCGTCCTGAGTCCCATCCGCTGGGGAATCCTGGCGATCGAAGGTGCCATCTGGCGAGACTTTGAATTCATCGAAATGGCTTTACCGTGTGGAATCCTGATCGGCGTCGGTTGTGCTGGCCTGGCAATCGGGACATCAATCATGAATCGACGGTAGGGCTCTGTTTTTCTCGTCACCTCGTTCCCAAGCTCCGGCTTGGTAACGCCTATGCTCGAAGCTCCGTTCCGTCGCAAGGTGGCGCTACTGCTTATGAAGCGTATGGTCGCCGACCCTTCGGTTATTCGCCGTCGCTGAACAGCTGGCCGTTGAGCAGGGACGAGAATTGACACGTAAAACACTGCAGGCAACGCTTAACGTCCAGGTGAAAAGCGTCGAAAAAAAGTGGGGCCGCCAGGGTCTGCGAATGTGGGTTGAAGAAGTGCCAT
>JBDONA010000718.1:0-4800 GCA_039831575.1 Fuerstiella sp.
TCCCTGGCGGACCCGGGTCCGCGTCGCGCGTCTCAAGATCCTGCACCGCGACGACGACGAGGGTGACGAAGTTTGCCATAAACAGTGTTGTCCAGACCCAGTCCCAAGCCTTCACGCCCGGACCTGGACACATGCGACGCGCGATAACTACCGGATTCCAGATTAACACCCACGCAGCGCCGAAAACTCCACTCACGACCAGCAGTCCGCAATAGATCGTTCCGAGCGTCCAGCCCGATTGGCGCGCACGCATGGAGATGAACACTCCTAATACGACGACCACGGCGGCGAGGGCCATCGCACCGAGCGCGACACGCAACGAGGCGAGGATATCTTCGCCACTGTCGGCGTGTCGCTGGGGAAAGGTCTCTGACAGCTCCGCCTGACGTTCCCTGCCTCGCTCCCTTTCAGCGCAATTGGCTTTTTCAGTGCCCGGCTCATTCAACAAACTACCAGACTGGAGGACATTTGGATTTGACGCGAAGCTTGCCACGGTTACCGCTTTGTCCGCCTCTCCAAGAGGGCAAATCAGCCAATCCTTGGTGATTGTCATCTCCTCCAGACGCTGCAGCACCTGATCCCGCGTAAAGTTGGTACGCCATAGCCACTGAGTTGGCTTCTTAAGAGAAAACTGCTGAGAGTCTAAGGGTGTGGTCTCGGGCACGGCCTTGCCTACGGTTAAAGGTTGCGGCTCTAGTTTTCGTGATCTTACACGGGAGCGACGTGCCTCATGCACCGTTTAACATTCCAGGAATCCCTTACCTTTGATGACGCACGAAATCCGAGCGATCAATCCCATACGTTTTGTCGGAATCGGACTGCATCTGACCCAGCGCGTCTGACTGGGCAAAATTGGCCATATGGCTGATCGATGAAATCAACGTATGTCGTACTTCATCTGACTGACCACACGCCGTAAAGACACGGCTGCGTCTGTCGAGCGTCCGCAAGAATCGGGTGGGAGACTTCCGGATGACTTGTAGAATGAGGCGATGAATGACTACGAAAGAATCGCCGACATCCTTCGATTTCTCGACCTTTGCCACACGGACCAGCCTGATCTGAAAACGCTTGCTGAACATGCGGGACTGAGTAAATTCCATTTTCACCGTCTCTTTTCGCGTTGGGCAGGAATTACGCCGAAAGATTTTCTTCAGTGTCTCACATTGGCTCACACCCAGAAGATGCTGCGGGACGGCAAAAGCGTTCTGGATGCCGCACTGGACGCTGGTCTGTCCGGACCAGGTCGCCTGCATGATCTCTGTGTGAACCTGAAAGCGGCTTCCCCCGGCGAACTAAAATCCGGTGGCGCAGGATGGACGATCACGGCAGGGTTTGGCGACAGTCCGTTTGGTACGTGTCTAGTCGCTGAAAGTCCTCGAGGGATTTGTCATTTGTCTTTCGTCCCATCCCAGAATCGCCGACAGACTGCGGCCGAAATCCAAACCAGTTGGCTCCTGGCGAAGATTCAGTGGGACGATGCTTTTGCCAACGAACTGACGGATACACTTTTTCAGAATCCAGGGAACGGTTCATCGAAGGCTTCTCTACGCGCCTACGTCCGTGGCACAGAGTTTCAGGTAAATGTTTGGCGTGCCTTGCTGGACGTACCGAAGGGCACGTTGGCCAGCTACGGTGATATCGCCAAAAAAGTGGGCCATCGCGGCGCCGCGCGGGCAGTAGGCACAGCTGTTGGTCAGAATTCACTTGCATACCTCATTCCCTGCCATCGCGTGATTCGTGAGACCGGCGCGCTTGGAGACTACCGTTGAGATCCAACCCGCAAGAAAGCCATCATGGCCTGGGAAGGTGCAGCGGGACTGACAGACCCACCGTCGAGCTCGTTCATCTGATCTGTTTTCGTTGATACCCGGTTACCATTCTGCTGGAACGACATCACCGTCTGCGGATGTGGTCAAAGAACGCAGTACGTCCGGGGAAATATTCTGCGAGATGAATCGCACGGAGGCGTCCGCAAGCAGGATCTGAGTTCCTCCCTGATGGTACGACGATCCAAGACTGGACGATGTGCCGAGCGTTGGTCCGGGGCCGTTGATGGAGACAGTATTGTTTGCAGTACTGACGTCACGAGGCTGCGTCCAGACGATCTGACTGCCACAGGCTTCGACAACCATCATCGTATTGCTGCTGCCGTCGATAATGTTGTTCAACTTGGTTGATTTGTGGCGGGCGAAGATTGTCCCCTGCCCTGTGACCGCTGCGTATGCTGACAGAAATCGATTTTCCGAGTCAAAACGCTCGGACCTCCCCGGGCAGTCGAAGGCCGCCACGCGAATCGGTTGCAGTTGAGTATTTTTTACAGAATCCCAGGGTTCCTGCTGCGCGTATCGCTCATGAAGTGCGTCTTCGTAAACAAACGGCAGGATCGTCACGCGCCACGAACGATCGGGCTTAGGTGCCACTGCCATTGGGAATGCTTTGAACGCGTCGTGGTAGTTGTGCATTGCGATCCCGATTTGCTTCAGGTTGTTTTTGCACTGAGCTCGAGTGCTGGCTTGTCTTGCGGCATTCGGGATCGGAAAGGTTGTCCACAGAAAGCACCATGCCGCGATGCCACCCATCACCAGATAGCCCACGTTGTGCCTTGTCTTTTCATGGTGTGCCGACGAAATGCAACGGGCGACCGCAATACAGGCAATCACCAGTTGAGCAAGCAGCAATTTGTGGCGCCAAATGTTGGATTGAAAGTCCCTGGCGGCGAAGCCCATATGATGGTTTGTCCAATGGAGGAATACACCGACCAGGACGGCTCCCCATGCGAAGCAACTCCATCTCGCTCTGACAACTCTGATCGACAGCAGTCCCATGGCCAGAGTGATCACCATGAGCCAGACCATCTTGCCATTGACATACAGGTGCCATGCGTCGTGCAACCCAGGTGGAAATTCGTGCATCGTGATGCAATCTGTGAGAGTCCGGTCGTTTAATTTGTCGTGACATTCACGGCTGCTGAAATTCGAGTCTGCAATAACGTTAGAGGAGCGATCGACGTAATTCTGTCTAAAGAACTCGTGAACCGTGTCACGCTCCGGAAATCGATCGTTTTCCGCTGGTGCGGCAGTACCAGATTCAGGTCGCCAGCACACGCGGCCAATTTCGTTGAGCGCAGTCGATGCCGTCAGACAGGCCTGAGTTCGAATCCAAACCCGGGCCGATTGGGCGGCCGCATGTAAATTCCCTCCGGGCCGCGCGTAATACCGTTTTCTTCCTCGAAACGGTCGTAAACCTCTTTCGGGCCGCCGGGCCAGGGGAGGAACATTTCGCACCAGGGAGTGTTACTGTTGCTGAAAACGAAATGAGCGGCGCCGTCGCGCCAGCCGCCGTGAGGAATCACCGGCGTCTTATTGGCCCGGGCGAGCGAGTCGATCCACCGCATTTCGGTCAGCCCACCGCACCACCTCATATCGGGTTGCCAGATGTCAGCAGCTTTGTGACGCGCCAGCATCTCGAACCCGTAACGCGTGTATTCATGTTCGCCCGTCGCCATCCGCGTCGAACCCACCCTGGCGTTCAATCGTTCCATGCCCACGTAGTCGTCAGGCATCAGACATTCCTCCATCCAATAAACGCGATATGGTTTGAGCCGCGCCGCCAGCTGTTCGGTGTAGGATTCCGTCAATGACATCCAGCAATCCAGCATGATCTCGCCATCCGGGCCAAGAATTCGGCGGGCGCGTTGCACAAGCTGCTCGTTTTGATCCAGTCCTTTTTCTCCGTCGGCCGGGCCATACGGAAGGGCGAGCTTAAGTTTCCGGAAGCCAAATTCAACCGCCTGCTGGATGTTGTTGCCCGTGCAATAACCGGGCACGCGCTGTCTGTCAACTTCGCCCAGCAACTGATACACGGGTTTGTGCAGGGCCTTGCCGACAATGTCCCAGAGAGCAATGTCGACGGCGCTGATCGCATGCACCACGATGCCCTTTCGTCCGTAGTAGAGCGTGCCGCGCCACATGATGTCCCACAACCGCTCGACCTGAAACGGGTCCTCGCCGAGCAACAGTTTGGGTAGGTGCCTCTCTACCACAAACGCTGTCCCTGGTCCGCCGTAACCAAACCCAGTGATCCCTTTGTCGGTTTCGACCACCACGGTTTCGGGGCCGAGATCCTCGGCGAAAAGCAGCGATCGCCGTGGCTTGAATTGTGGATAGACAGACAACGGATGGGCGACCTCGACCTGCGAAGTATTCCACGAGCCCGCAGCTGGTTCGTACACCGGCAGCGGGCGCTTCGGGACCAGTTTCAGGGCACGGATGGCGGTGATCTTTAAGCCGCTCTTTTCTTCGCGAAAAGGCAACGGTGCTGGCGCGGGGAAGCGGGCCGTGGCATCCTGTGTCACGGCTCCCACTTCGCCACCGAGAGTCACCAGACCGCCAGCGACAGTGGTCTTTACAAAAGTGCGTCGACGCATGGGAACCCTATCCGGAGAGCTTTTGAACGAGATGCGACCATGTTACCGACCAGACTATTCAAGGCTGTTGCAGAAAACCACCGTAATCTGATTCTTGATTTTGACGTGGGCTGAGTCACTATTACCGCCAGGTCTTGTCCTTGTCCCGTACTGCAACGTCATGAAAGATCTCTGCCATACGAAAACGATTTCCCGGCGGTGCTTCGGAATGATGCTTCGATACCCTGGCGATGGCAAAAATGTCAATCATGTCCGTACGATCCTTCAGAATCTTGTGGACCTGATCAACGAACACGAAAAACACGCCTTCATCCTTCTCCTCGGCCGCTATGGTTTTCAGCGCGGCAACGGGATCCATTCCCGCAGCTTGC
>JBDONA010000546.1:0-21137 GCA_039831575.1 Fuerstiella sp.
GCTTTCACAGTCAGTTACTCGCAAATTGCGGTCGTTGAACAATACATCCGGAACCAGGAGGTACATCACAGAACTCGGTCGTTTCAAGAGGAATACATCGAATTTCTCAACCGTCACGGAATCGAGTTCCGGTCGGAGTATCTGTTTGAGGACGAGCACCATGGTTAGTTGCTGTCACCGCTTCGCGGCTATCCGTTCCTGGGGGATTGCGGTCTGCGGGCTTACGCCCGCAGCTATGTGCTGCCGCCGCTTCGCGGCTGGACTGCGTGAACGAGCGACGTGGACGTGGAATTAAATATCGAGGTAAGTCGTATAATGAAACATCTCAACCAATCAACATCCGCATCTCGGCGAGGATTCCTGCGTTCCACCAGTTGTGGGTTTGGTTCGCTCGCACTGAGCGCCATGCTTCAGCAGCAAGCCACAGCGGAAACGAGCAGGGACGACAGGAAGTCGCCTTTGGCCGCCAGGCAGTCCCACTTCCCGGCCAGAGCGAAGCGCATCATCTTCCTGTTCATGTCCGGAGGCCCATCGCAGATGGACCTCTTCGATCACAAGCCCGAACTTGTGAAGGGTTCAGGCCAGCCGATTCCCTACAAACTGCCGGAAACCGAGGCAACCGTGGGCCTCGAAAACACCCGACTGCTGGGACCAGTCTCTGGTTTCAATCATCAAGGCGACTGCGGCCTTTATATGAGCGACCTGTTGCCGCATACCGCCCGGCACGTCGACGACCTGTGTGTTCTGCGAGCCGTGCAGGCGGATAGCCCCAACCATCCGGTCGCGATCCGACAACTCCACACAGGCAATCTCTTCGACACCGTTCCATCGATGGGCTCGTGGCTGTCATACGGTCTGGGCACAGAGAGTCAGCAATTGCCTTCGTACATCACAATCCTGCCTGCCGAAGGCGAGCGCAACTTCAGCAGCGCGTTCCTGCCGGCCATTCATCAGGGCACCGCCATTCAGCACGTGGGATCCTCACCGGACAAAGCTCCCATCCGTCACCTGACCGATTCCCTGGTCCCTGCGGGAGTGCAGCGTCGCCGCATCGACCTGATTCAATCCATGAACCGTCGGCAACTGGAGCGTCTCAAAGCGGATCAACAGATGGAAGGTGTCATCGAGTCCTTCGAGCTCGCCTTCCGCATGCAAGCCGAGACTCCGAAGCTGGTCAACTTTACCGAGGAGTCGAAGGAAACGCTGTCCCTGTACGGCATCGGCGAAAAGCCAACGGATCAGTTCGGGCGGCAATGTCTGCTCGCCCGCCGTTTTGCTGAGGCGGGCGTGCGGTTCGTCCAGGTCTCGCTCCGCGGATGGGATCATCATGGCAAGATCGCCGATGGCCTCAAAAAGGAATGCGCCATCAGCGACAAGCCGGTCGCCGGTCTGCTGGCCGATCTGAAAGTGCGCGGCCTGTTTGACGACACGTTGGTCGTGTGGGGAGGAGAATTTGGTCGCACTCCGCACACACAACAAAACAACGGCGCGAGTGAAGCTCCCGGTCGCGAACACAATCATCACGGCTTCACCATGTGGATGGCCGGAGGCGGTGTGAAGGGCGGTATCACACACGGCGTCACCGACGACTTCGGCTACTACGGCGTGGAAGGCCAGGTCCACATCAACGACCTGCACGCCACGATGCTCCACCTGATGGGCCTCGATCACGAACGTCTCACATTCAAGCACCACGGCCGGCCCTTCCGGCTGACCGATGTGGCCGGCAATGTAGTGCAGGAGATCCTTGCGTGATTCCTTACATCTTCAGGGACGTAGCGGAACTCACCGAGAGTTTCGGTTTTCCCGCTGCACCGAAAGTCCTGGCGACTTCCGCTACCGTGAATAAAAACAACGCCTTGTTGCTGTTGTCACTGTTGACGTTTTGCGCAACTGCATCCTCCGCCGAAACGCTCAAGCCCAACTTTCTGATCATCGTCACCGATGATCAGGGCTACGCCGACCTGAGTGCTTTTGAACACCACGCGTCGGATGTTCACACGCCAAACATGGACAGACTCGCGGCTCGCGGTGTGCTGTTCACCGAGGCTTATGTGTCGGCTCCCGTGTGCAGCCCTTCTCGCGCCGGGTGGACGACGGGACGCCATCAGGTGCGATGGGATCCGAAGAGCAGTTTCGCATGCGGGCTGCCCAAAACCGTTCCGCACATTGCGGAGATCATGAAGGAGAACGGATACACGACAGCCCGCTTTGGCAAGAACGATTACGGCAAAGGCATGCACCGGCGAGATGTTCGTGAGTATCCGCTGAATCACGGCTACGACGAGTTCCTGGGCTTCTCGGCACACGGCCACGATTTCTTTCTGCTATCAAAAGACATCCAGAAACGAACGCCCGATCCCAAAGGGCACAGCGCCGTCGTCGGACCGCTCATGCACAACAGGGGAGTCAAGGAATTCAAAGATGGCTATCTGACGGAAATTTTCACCGACGCGGCGATTGACTTTCTCAGGCGTCACCAACGTAGCGGAAGTCGCCAGGACTTTCGGTCGGAACCGCTAAGTGCCGAAACTCTTCGCGAGTTCCGCTACCAGAATGGGAATCGTGAAACCGGTTCTGCCGCTCCATTCTTTTTGACCCTGGGTTACAACTCGGTGCATCATCTGATTCACCAGTCGCCCAAACGATACCTCGACAAGTTTGGCGTGCAGGAGATTCCGAACTATGACCCGGATCAAGATGGCAATTACGCGGACTGGTTTCAGAGGTTTATCACGCTCAGAGAAATCACCGACGACGAGATGCGTAAGTACTACCTCGCGAATCTCAACTGCCTGGACGACAACATCGGGCGTGTCCTGAATGTCCTGGAAGAACTGTCGCTCGCTGACAACACGTTGGTGATATTTTTCTCTGACAACGGCGGACCGCCCACCACAGGCGCCAGAAATATTCCGCTCGCTGGCAGCAAGTTCACGCTCTGGGAAGGCGGCATTCGGGTGCCGTTTATCCTGTCGCGCCCGGGCGATCCGCACGCCGGCGAGACGTGGGACCAGCCGATCTCCGCCCTTGATGTTGTCCCCACCTGCCTTGATGCGGCGGGCATCCAATTGCCTGAGGGGCTCGATGGTCGTCCCATTCCCAAATCTACAAACGATGTCCGGGAAACTCGAAACCTGTTCTGGCGATGGGGGCACAGCTACGCCGTGCGCAGCGGCGACTGGAAGTTGCTGCACAACGGGGGCAGCAAAAGAAAGCCCACCTCGGGGATCGTCAACCGGACCAAACTTCTGAAAGGCACCCGCCTGTTCAACTTGCGAGACGATCCCTCCGAGAGTCGAGACTTGGCCAACGAGCATCCCGAAGTCACTCAGCGGTTGAAGAAGTTGTACGCAGTTTGGTCGAAAGAAGTGGCCGGAGAAAAGGGACTGTGGGATCAATGATGTATCGCCATTCCAGTCGGAGCAGTTTTTTGCCGAAGGCCAATCTTCAACGTAGCCTGGGGCAACGCCCCAGGAATCAGGAGCAACAAAGTTTGTTTGGCCGAAGGCCATATTCACCATCATCGTGACGGCGCACGTCACGAACGGATTCCCCATGCCTCAGTCACTTACACAACTGTACGCACATTTGATTTTCAGCACGAAACACCGGGTCTCCGTTCTCGATGATGAGGTTCGTCCACGAGTCCATGCATACCTGGCAACGATTATTCGGAATCTGGATTCACCGTACGTGGTGGTTGGAGGAGTCGCAGATCATGTCCACATATTGTTTGACATGGGAAAGATGCACGCGCCGGTGGAATTTGTGGAAAACGTCAAACGGGAATCGTCCAAGTTCATCAAAACGCTGGGGGCGCGATACAGAAGTTTTTACTGGCAACGCGGCTACGCAATGTTCTCCGTTAGCCCAACGCACAAGAACGACATCGAACGATACATACGCAATCAGGAAGAACATCACCGGCAGAAGACGTTTCAGGAAGAACCACGTGATTTCCTGAACCGCTACGGAATTGAATTCAATGAAGAATACGTTTGGGACTGAGAATCAGATGCGAGAATGTCCGCCGGCGAATCACGCGGCCGTTGTGAATATGGCCTTCGGCCAAACGGCACCTGCACATTCTGGTGCCTGGGGCGATGCCCCAGGCTACGGTGAGAAGATGGTCTTCGGCCAAAACGTTGTACGTCTGACACTCGCCTTGATCATCTGCACGCTGTTGTGCTCGCACGCCTCTGTCCAGGCCGCCGCGGCGAAGCCGCAGTTGGATGGAACGTCACGTTCCCCGAACATTGTCTTCTTTCTGGTCGATGACATGGGGCTGATGGATACTTCAGTTCCGATGCTGATGGGTGACGAAGGCAAGCCTCAGCGCCATCCGCTCAACGACTGGTATCGCACGCCGAACATGGAACGGCTCGCCGCACTCGGCACCCGGTTCAGCAACTTTTACTCGCACAGCGTTTGTTCACCGACACGCGTCTCGATCATGACCGGACAGAATTCGGCACGGCATCGAACCACCGACTACATCTTTCCGTGGCAGAACAACCGATTGATTGACACCAGGCAATACCCGCTCGCGGTGTGTCAGCAGGTTCCGCCGGAGTGGAACTGGGCCGGTCTCAGAAAAAACGACCTGACTCTGCCGAAGCTATTGAAACAGGTCGGTTACACGACCATTCACGTTGGCAAAGGGCACTTTGCTCCAGACGAACACACAGGTACCGACCCTCTGAATCTCGGGTTTGATGTAAACGTTGCCGGCTCCTGCATCGGTGCACCAGGTTCTTATTACGGGCAAGACGGATTCGGAAAACGTTCCAGAGGTGTGCATGCGCGCCCCGTGCCCGGCCTCGGCAAGTACCACGGCACGGACACGTTTCTGACCGAAGCCCTGACTCTGGAAGCAAAGAGCAAAGTCGACAAAGCACTGGCTGCGGAGAGACCTTTCTTCCTGTATATGTCGCACTACGCAGTGCACTCGCCGTTCAACTCCGATGCTCGTTTCGCAATGCATTACCGCAATAGTGAGAAGAACAAGGCCGCTCAGGCTTACGCCACGCTGATCGAGGGCATGGACAAATCGCTCGGCGATCTGATGAATCACTTCGAGGCAAAAGGGATCGCGGAGAACACTCTGATCATTTTCCTGGGCGACAATGGTGGAGACGCTCCATTTCCGAATCTGGATGGCATCGCTTCCAGCGCACCTCTGCGTGGTCGGAAAGGCGGCAAGTGGGAAGGCGGCATGCGCGTTCCCTTTATCGCCGCCTGGGGCAAAGCGGACACGAACAACCCGTGGCAGAAGAAACTGCCGATCCCCGCCCGCAGCATCCGCCAGGAAATCGGTGTGTGTTACGACCTGCTGCCTACGATCGCTGATTTTGTCGATGCGCCCGTTCCCGCAGACCACCCGGTTGATGGTCAGAATCTGAAGCGACTGCTGACCGGGCAAGCGGATCCGACACACCGGGATGAATTTCTGAACCACTACCCCCATCCGCGTCGCGGACAGAGTCATTTCTTCACGACCTGGCGCGAGGGTAGCTGGAAGATGATCTATGAATACTTAAAGCAGGGCGATGAGCGATACTCGCTCTACGACCTGTCAAGCGATCCGAGCGAATCAAACAACCTCGCGACGAAGAATCCCGAGAAGCTCAGGAGCCTGATGCAGGGCATGATCCGGGAATTGGAATCCAGGGAGGCGGTCTATCCAGTGAGAGACGGACAGACGCTTGAACCCGTCATTCCGCAGGGGAAGAAGTAATGAATCGTCGTTTCCTTTTCACAGCCGTAGCGGAACTCGCCCAGAGTTTCGGTGATCTCTACCGTCGTGTGCCGAAAGTCGTGGCGACTTCCACTACGAACAATCGACGCCACGTGTTGCTGCTGTTGCCCCTGTTGGTGGTTTGCCCATCAGTATCCGCGACGCAGCCGCAATCGGATGGAACGTCAAATGCCAGTCCGGCTCGGACTTCCCCCAACGTGCTGTTCATCCTGGTGGATGACATGGGGTGGCGCGACCTGGCATGTTACGGACACGAGATCCACGAGACGCCGAACATCGACAAGCTAGCTGCCGGGGGCATGCGCTTCACCAATGCCTATGCGGCCTGCCCCATCTGCGCCCCCTCTCGCGCTGGCATCATGACCGGGAAGTTCCCGTCGAACACGGGCTTCGTGGATAACTTTGCCAGTCAGTTGAAAGGACAAACGTTGGCCCGCTCCAGGGAACGGCAGTTCCTGGAGTTGGAGCACTTCACCCTCGCAGAAGCCTTCCAGGCCGGAGGCTACCAGACCGGATTTCTCGGCAAGTGGCATCTCTCTGTGGGTATGGAACCTCGCCTCCCGACCGACCAGGGCTTCGACGTTAATGTGGCGGGCAGCTTCTGGGGACATCCTTTGAAGGGGTATTTCAGCCCGTATCAAATGCCGAATCTCGAAGACGGCCCCAACGGGGAATACCTCCCTGACCGCCTCACCAGCGAGGCCATCCGGGTGATGGACAATTTTGCAAAGCAGGACAATCCCTGGTTGCTTTACATGAGCTACTACACGGTGCATGGACCGTTCCACAGCAAGCCTGAGAAGACGAAGAAGTACGCAGCGAAGACTCGTCAGGCGAAGGTAAAACTCAAGAATCCAGCCTATGCCGGGATGGTCGAATCACTGGATGAGAATGTCGGCCGGATGGTTGACTGGCTCGAGGACAAAGGGCTGCGAAAGGACACGATTATCGTCTTCACCTCCGACAACGGAGGGATGTTGAGGGCGACAGAAAATCACCCCCTGCGCAGCTACAAGGGCGGCATCTACGAAGGCGGTATTCGCGTGCCATGTATCATCGATTGGCCCGGCGTCATCAAACCCGGATCGGTGAGTGACGCACCGATTCACGGAGTCGACTTCTACTCCACACTCCTCGCGATGACCAGGCTGCGGCAGCAGCCTGAACATCATGAGGACAGTGTGAACCTGGTGCCGTTGCTGAAAGGCGATACCGATTTCGAGCGGGGTCCGATGGTCTGGCATTACCCGGTTAGTGTGCCGCATATCGCCCATTCCCATCCGGGCAGTGTCATTCGGAAAGGGGACTGGAAATACCTTCGCTTCTACGAAGACGGTCGCGAAGAGCTTTACAACCTGAAAAACGACATCGGCGAAACGAAAAACCTTGTTGCATCGATGCCGGAGAAAGCAGCGGAGATGAAGGCTCAGTTGGACGCCGTGCTCAAAGCGCATAACGCAACGATCCCGACCTCCGTCCCGGCGAAACCGTCACGTCCCGCAAGGACGAACCAAATCAGGAACTCTGACAAATGAATCGTTTGTTTACAGCAGGCATCCTAATCGCAGTGTCAGTCTTCTGCGCAGCGATCTCGCACGGCACCGACGCGGCGCAGCCACAATCGGATGGAACGCACGCCGCCAGTCCGGCTCGGACATCCCCCAACATCGTCTTCATCCTGGCCGATGATATGGGTTACGGGGATCTCGGTTGTTATGGCGCTGAGAAAATCAAAACGCCGAACATTGACCGGCTGGCGACCGAGGGCATCCTATTTACGGATGGGCACTGCGGAGCCTCGACCTGTACTCCGACTCGCTATGGATTAATGACCGGACGGCACGCTTGGCGATCGTGGTGCAAATATAGTGCGCTAAGCACCAATGCGCCGCTGCTGATCGAAGAAGATCGAGTGACGATTGCTTCGTTCCTGAAGTCGGCGGGTTACTCGACGTCCATCGTTGGCAAGTGGCATCTCGGCTACGGTCACGAAGAAGGCTTTGAAGACAATCGCGGCGACCTGGCTCCGAATTTCTGGGACACTCGTGGGTCTGGACCAAACTGGAATGGCGAACTGAAACCCGGGCCGCGGGAGAATGGCTTCGATTACTCCTACGTGGTTCCCGTGGCCAACAGCTTTCCACCCTACGTGTTCGTCGCGAATTATCGTGTGGCCGGCCTCCGCAAGAACAGCCCCATTGGAAATCTCGAATCACGGAATCACGGAAAGATGGAGGGCGGTGAGGGAGCCCGCTGGACGGACGAAGAACTCATTGACAAGTTTGCCGGCAAGCTGGTGTCTCAACTGGAAAGTCTGGCTGAGGGGGGCGGGAACAATGATGGTAGCGGAACTCGCCAAGAGTTTCGGCCACAAGCAAATCCAAATCCGAAAGCCTTGGCGGCTTCCGCTACGAACGGACAACGCAAACCGTTCTTTCTGCTCTACACACCGACGCAGCCTCATATCGGTTCCCGAGTTGTCAAAAGGAATTCGCACTGGCCGAATGAGCTTTTTAGAGGAACAAGTGAAGCTGGAAATTACGGTGACGTGGTGCAAGAGTTGGATTGGTCCGTCGGTGAGATACTCAAAACACTCGATCACCTGGGTCTCACCGAGAACACGCTGGTGATCTTCGCCAGCGACAACGGGGGATACACTCGCAACTTCAACGGGCATCAACCGAACGGGCACATCCTGCGCGGCGGTAAGGGTGATCTGGTCGAAGGTGGTCACCGCGTGCCGTTCCTGGCGAAGTGGCAGGGAAAAATCAAACCGGGAACACGTTCGAAGGAAACGATTTCAACCACAGACATGCTGGCGACCTTTGCCAAGATCATCGGCAAGGACTTGCCGGCGGGCGCGGGGCCGGACAGCTACAACGTGCTGCCTGCCTTGCTCGGACAAAACCTGCCGCACCCCCAGCGTCCAGTGGTTCTGTCCAGCGGCGGGACGGGAGCCATTTCGATTCGCACGGGAAAGTGGAAGCTCATGGACGGACAGGGAAATTGCGGGTATGGAGAATTCCGTCGCAAGGAACCATGGCCAACACCCAAACCCGGTGATCCCCCGGCCCAGCTTTACAACCTGGAAGAAGACCTGGGCGAAGCCAACAATCTCTACCTGAAGCATCCGGAAATCGTTCACCGCCTGAAGGTGGGACTGGAGAGGATCAAGGCGGATGAGAACTACAATCCCACCGCCCTGGAACAGCCGAAGGACGCACTCACCATCGAGCAGTTGAACGCGTTGTTCGCCGAACCGCAGGCAAACTTACGTAGCGGAACTCGCCGAGAGTTTCGGCACCCCGCGAATCCGAAAGTCCTGGCGACTTCCGCTACGGCCACGCTGACACAGATTGGCGGGAAGATCGCCACGGAGAGCAATCGGCCCTGACAATACGCATGCCTGAGAAGGCGGATGAAATGAAGGCTCAGTTGGCGGCCATGCTGAAAGAACACGGCGCGAAGATCCCCACACGTGAAGCCGCTTATAAGAAGAATTGAATAAAGAAATCAGACCAATGAATAATACTCATTTCAAGACCGTAGCTGCACTCGCCAGAGTGCGGACGATTATTGAGGAAATCCGCGTTCTGGCGAACGCAGCTACGTCTAAATTATTGATATCAACTGGCGTGATGGCCGCGTTGTCGGTCTTGTGCTCCGCAACCACTCATGGTGCCACCGCGGCGAAGCCGCAATCGGATGGAACGTCACGTTCCCCCAACATTCTCTGGATTTCGCTTGAAGATATCACGCCGATGATGGGCTGCTATGGCGACAGCTACGCCCGCACTCCGGTGTTTGACAAGTTGGCCACCGAAGGGATTCGTTACACCAGTGCGCATTCCATCGGCCCGGTGTGTTCCGTGTCTCGCTCCAGCATCATCACCGGAATGTATCCCAGCTCGCTGGGCACGCACCACCACCGCAGCAATGTTGGACAACCGCCGGCCTTCGTGAAGATGCTCCCGAACCTGGTGAGCGAGGCGGGTTACTACACGAGCAACAATGCCAAGAAGGATTACAACATCCGCGGCGATCAATGGCACGAGAGTTCAAAGAAAGCCCACTGGCGAAAGCGTCCCAACAAAGAGCAACCGTTTTTTGCGGTGTTCAACCTCGGCGCCTGCCATTCGAGCATCACGAAGATTTCCGAGGATGTGATCGTCAGGCAGCGATTGAGCCTACTCCAGCCTGAAGACTTTCACGATCCGGCAGACGCTCCGATTCCACCCTACCATCCCGACGTGCCCGAATTCCGCAAAGCCTGGTCCCGCTACTATGACGCAGTCACCCAGGTGGACTATCAGGCGGGTGAATTCATTGAGCAGTTGAAGGAAGACGGGCTCTGGGAAGACACGATTGTCTTTGTCTGGGCCGATCACGGTGTGGGCATGCCGCGCGGCAAACACAACGCCTGGGAACAAGGCACCCATGTTCCGCTCATCGTGCGGTTCCCGAAAAAGTATCAGCACCGGGCGCCTGCCCAACCCGGCTCCGTCATCGACGGGCTGGTGACGCTGATGGATCTAGGACCATCCACACTGGCCATGGTCGGTCTGGAAACGCCGGATTGGATGCACGGCCGACCGCTGTTCTGTAGGACGGGCACTCCTGCCCGTCCTACCGACGAAATCCAATACCGTGACTACGTCATCGGCATGCGTGACCGGCTGGATAGCCGCTATGAAATGGTTCGAAGCGTCCGCGACCAGCGGTTTCGTTACCAGCGCAATTTCTATCCGCACCTGCCCTTCAAACCCCACGAGGATTTCGAGTTTAACGCGCCGGTTTTGAAGAAGTGGGTCGAGCTCGCCAGGGCCGGAAAGCTCACCGGGCCACAGGCCCAGCTCAATCTGCGTTTCAAGCCGATCGAGGAACTTTACGATTCCAAAAATGATCCTCACATGATCAACAACGTGATCGACGAACCCCCATACGCGGACGTCGTGAAAGGGCTGCGCAAACAACTTCGCGACTGGATGCTCGAAACCCGCGATCTGGGCATTCTTGACGAGACCGAAACGCTTCAGCGCGCCAAAGCACACGCTTCGCACTGGGAACTCGGCCAATCCCTCAACAACTACAAACGAATACTCGAAACCGCCGATCTGCCGGTTCAAGGAAAGGCGGCCGTCGCAGAATTGCTGGCCCGTGTGAACGATCCCGATTCGGCTGTCCGGTTCTGGGCCGTGCTTGGTCTGGTCGCCCTGCAATCCGACGACGCCAAAGTTGTCGACGCATTCAAGGAAGCAACAAAGGACGAATCCATCAGCGTCGCCATCACCGCAGCGGACGGTCTGTTCAACCTTGGCCACTACGAGGACGGTCTGCCCGCGATCATCGCGGCGCTGAAGCATCCCATTCCCGCAGCTCGGGTTCGGGCGTCCTGCATTCTCGATACTCAACCCCCGATCGCGAACCCAAAGCTCCAGCCCGCACTTGCCGCACTGAGAGACGCGGCCTCGACGCTCAACGTGAAAAAAATGCGCGGCATTCCATACGGACTCAACGAGCCCTTCAAGCGAGCCATCAAAGCCATCACCGGCGAAGAAACTTACTACCGCTGGTAGACCAGCCGTCTCAGGACGGATTAGCAATTAGGATTGGAGACACTCATGATGAATTACATTCCAAAGATGACGAGTGCTTGCCGTGGCGTAAGCTTCCAGCTTGCGATTCTTCTGTTAGTGGTGGCAGGCTGGAAGCTTACGCCACTGCAAGCGGCCGATCTAATCCCGTTGCGTGCCGGCCCTGTCACGATGGTCTTCGACGCGGACAACGTCTTTCTCCGCTATGTCCGAATTGGACCACATGAAATCCTGCGAGGCATCAACGCCCCGATCCGCAACCAGAACTGGTCAACGGTCGCGCCCGAGGTCTCGAATCTTCGAGTCGAACAGCGTGGTGACAGCTTCGACGTGACGTTCGATGTGCGGTGCCATGACGCGGACGTCGACTTTCGCTGGAGTGGCTCGATAACGGGAAGTGCTCAAGGAGTGGTCGAGTTCACGTTCGACGGCGAAGCACACTCAACGTTCAAGCGCAACCGCATTGGTTTCTGTGTGCTGCACGGACCCTCTGCTGCTGGCCAGCCATGGGTCATCGAGACGCCTGATGGAATGACGTCCAGGGGGCAATTCCCGAAGTTCATTTCGCCTCACCAGCCGGCAAACAATCTGCGATCGATTACGCACGAGGTTGCGACCGGCATTCACGCCCGCGTGGACTTTGAGGGTGAAGTCTTTGAAATGGAAGACCAGCGCAACTGGACCGACGCTTCCTTCAAGACCTACTGCACGCCGCTGGAGATTCCTTACCCGGTCGAGGTTGCAAAAGGTACGAAGATTTCACAGAAGATCAGGATCAGTGTCACAGGCGATCTTAAAGATGTACCACAGTCACAAGCAGACGGTGCGGTGCTCACGATTGGTAGCAAGGAATCGTCACTCCCACGCCTTGGCGTACAGGTATCAAGCGAAGTCGAGAACCTGACGGACGGCCAATTGAAACGACTCAGGGCGCTGCATCTGGACCATCTCCGGATCGACCTGGCACTTTCCGACCAGTCATTTGTAAACGACTTGCGGCGGGCGACCGGACAGGCCAAAGCAATCGGTGTGTCGCTGCACATCGGCCTCAATCTCGGCGATTCACCGGCGTTCGCGACGCTGTTGCAGGAGATCGCAAGGGTACAGCCACCGGTTTCGTGCTGGCTGGTGACCGGCGGCGATCCGGCTCATTTTCAGGCAGCCCACAAACATCTTGTGTCGGTGGCGGGCCAGGCAACCATCGGCGTGACTCGGATGACCAACTTCGTGGACTTGAATCGCGGACGTCCCGAGGACAAATCCATCCTGGCGATCGGATTTGCCATCAATCCCCAGATCCACGCCTTCGATAACGCTTCCATGGTGGAGACGCTGTCCATCCACGCCGACGCGGTCAACAGCACACGTCAGTTTGTGGGAGATCGACCACTGGTCATCGGGCCCATTACGCTGGCGCCGCAGTTCGTTAACGGAGAAGACCCGCCCGGAGGTCCACCACAAGGCCCATTGCCCACCTGCGTTGACGCTCGGCAAGTCGAACCCTTCACCGCCGCCTGGACACTCGGCAGCCTGAAGTATCTGGCGGAAGCTGGCGCGCATAGCGCAACTTATTTCGAGACCGTCGGTTGGAATGGAATCATGGACGCCCACGACGTCTCGGCGAGACCAGCGGGTTTCCCGTCGCGCCCGGATGAAGTATTCCCGGTCTATCAACTGCTCAAAGAGATCGGCGAGTTTGCTGGTGGAACTGTGCGGCAGATCAATTCTTCAGACACGCTCGCAGCCGTGGGGCTCGCGTTGCAAAAAGACGGTCGCATGCGTGTGCTGGTCGGTAATCTGACCGGTGAACCGCTGACCGTCACACTTCGCAGTCTCAGTGGTAAACCAGTCTCCATCCAGTTGCTCGGTGCTAAGAAGACTCAGGCGACGCCGGAAGTCTCCATCAGTCTGCCACCGTACGGCATCGCACGAATTGATCGGGTGGTTGAGTGATGAAAACTGCTTCACCACACGTATCACGTCTGCTCCTCGGCTTGTCGGCAGTGAGCGCGATCGTCTTCGTTTCGGCTTGGGCCATGGGGAAGATATTTTGGATCGGGCCGGCTCTGACTGGCAGTTTTCTCTGTCTTTCGCTCGCGGCATCGACGGGGCAAGGCCAGTTGCGACAATTGGCCTTCACGATCTGGATCGCTACGGGCGTCATCATTGGCATGTCATTCCCTAGTTGGTTCATAGGAATCGGACGGGAATTGGTGCCTGAGGCGAACGGATCTCACGCCCACACAGAAGCCGTACTCGATCGAGTCACCAAGGCCGCTGACGGAGACGAAGACGGACTCATTTCGCTGGAGGAATTCACGCGGATTGATTTTCAGGAGCTCGAACTCAATGACGAACATTTTGCTGACGGCGATGTGAACGCCGACGGCACCCTCGATCGCGAGGAATTGCTCGATGAGTTGGCGAGTGAGCAAAAGTGTTTCAGGTTCACAACGCTCTTTATTCCGGTCCTGCAACTTATTATGTTTGCCATGGGGACGACCCTGAGCGTGGCGGACTTCACCCGCGTTTTCAAAATGCCGACTGGTGTTCTGATCGGGCTTGTCTGTCAGTTCACAATCATGCCGCTGATCGGATTTGGTCTGGGCCACGCCTTCGGGCTACCGCCTGAGATCGCTGCCGGGCTTGTGCTGGTTGGGTGTTCGCCAAGCGGGCTGGCTTCGAACGTGATGGCGTTCATCGCGAAGGCCAACGTCGCGATGTCCGTCACCATGACGGCGTTCTCCACGCTGCTGGCCCCGCTGCTGACACCGTTGTTAATGAAGTTGCTCGCGGGCGAAATGGTCGACATCGACGTCCCGGCGATGATGTGGAGCATGACCAAAATCGTGCTGCTTCCAGTTCTGGCCGGCCTGGTGTTTCATCATCTCATCTACCATCGGGTGAAGTGGCTCGACCGCGTCATGCCGATGGTTTCGATGGTCGGTATCCTGATCATGACTGTGCTGACGGTTGCGATTGGGCGCGACAAGCTTATGCAGGTGGGACCGCTATTGGTCGTCGCCTGCCTCATCCACAGCACGGCGGGATTTACGCTGGGCTATGTCGTGTGTCGGCTGCTGGGCAGAGACCAGCTCACCTGCCGGACGATCGCGCTGGAAGTCGGTTTGCAGAATTCCGGCATGGCGGCCGGACTTGCCAAGTCACTCGGAAAAGTCGCCACGCTCGGCCTCGTGCCGATTGTCTTTGGCCCCGTCATGAACATCACCGCGTCAATACTCGCCAACTGGTGGCGAACGCATCCGGTGGAGACCGAACCGTAGCGGAAATCGCCAGGCTTTCGGCCACATCAGCAACAGAATTACTATCAAAGTCACATCGAAACTCTGGCGAGTTCCGCTACAAACATTCGAAAAAAACAACACAGAACTACATATCAATGAAGACCAAAGCACTAAAACGGTTTCGCGCCAAACTCGCAAACAACGAACCGATCTATGGACTCTGGGTGACGCTGGAATCGGCGAGCATCACGGAGATGGCCGTGGCCCTGGGAATGGACTGGGTGGTGATCGATGCCGAGCACGGATTCCTCGACTGGAAGGAAATCAACGAGCACATCCGCGCCGGCTTGCGAAGCGACACTGTGGTGCTGGTTCGACTGGCCGAGCGCAACACATCGCTCACCAAACGAGCACTCGACATCGGAGCCGACGGCGTGGTAATCCCGTGGGTGAAAACCGTCGAAGAACTTGAAGAGGCCATTCGCGATTGTCGGTATCCGCCCGAAGGACGGCGCGGCATCGGGGGCGAACGAGCCACCGCGTGGGGACAATGTCTGGCCGAACATACGGCCGAAGCGAATGAGCATGTGCTGGTCGTGCCGTTAATCGAGAGCATCGCCGCGATACCCGACGTTCCGGCCATGTGTCAGGTCGACGGTACCGATGTGTTCTTCTTCGGCCCGGCCGATTTCTCTTCAACGGCCGGTTACCGTGGTCAATGGGAAGGGCCCGGCGTTGCCGAACAAATCCTTGAACTGAAGGACTCGATGTGGGCGGCAGGCAAGCACTGTGGCCTCATGACAACCAGCATCGACAATCTCGTAGAACGACGCGAGCAGGGATTTCGAATGCTCGGTGTGGGCGCGGACAACGGTCTGCTGCTGAGATCAATTCACCAGGCACTTCAAGCAGTGGACCGTGACCGGATGCCGGCGCCAAGCCTTGATCCGGCCGATGGCCGGGCCATTCGACTGCCCCTGGCTCAGCCACTCGAAAGCACAACGCCCGATCGTGACGAAGTCACCACATGCCTGGGCGATGGGGAAGCCGTGGAGCTGGAGCCCGGCGTCGTGATGGATGCACTGGTTGGCGATTTCAACACGGCACGCGGTCTGACGACTGGCATCGTGACGATGCAACCCGAATCGATGCTGAACTACCACACGCACCCCTGTGGTGAATCGGTCACAGTACTCGAAGGCGAAGTAGAGATATCCGTCGAAGGGCGAACGTATCGTCTAGGCCCGCTGGACAATATCACCATTCCACGCTGGCTCCCTCACCAGGCCCGAAACCCTGATCCCGGCAAGGTGTCGCGACTGCATGTCGCGCTGGCCATGAGCGTTCCCGAACGAGAGTTGGTCACACGTACATTCGACCGCGCGGACATGCCTTCGGATTCAAACGGCACGCCCGGGTTTGAGCGAGTCACTCGATTCTCGTCGGCCGATCGTGTCCAGGGTGTCGGTCCAGGGGCGGAGTTCATTGATTACTTCAACGCCTCTTTGATGCCTGGCATCGAGATGAGTGGCGGCTTCGCACGTTTTGAGCCCGGTGGCCGCCTGCTCGACCACCTGCACGATTTTGACGAATCGATCTGCATTATCCGCGGTGACGCGCGCTGTCTGGTCGAAGGACGTCAGTATTCGCTGAGTAGCTGTGCCACAGCCATGGTTCCAAGGGGACGCGTTCACCATTTCATTAACGAATCGCCAGACCAGATGCACATGATCTGGGTGTACGCCGGACCAATGCCCGAACGGATCATGATCGCTCCGGGTTTCGTACGTGAATGAAAATTATTCCGTAGCGGACTCGCCACGAGTTTCGGTTCGCCCACGGTCATCGCCGAAAGTCATGGCGACTTCCGCTACAGCAGACAATTCATTCCATAACACAGATGAGCCGCGAAGCGGCGACAGCACGTTTCCCCAATTACAATAGTTTCTATTGATTACAATTCTGCATGACCACAAACACTCCGTTTCATATTGCTCTGACCGCCGACTTCTATGACGAGGCCGGCACGCCGCGCTATCCGGACCTTGGGCTCGACACGTTTGATGGACACGATCACATCGTCGTCTCAAAGTTCCTCGAACATCGCGGCGAGATCACTCCTGACCAACTGGTGGATCGCCAGGCTGTCGTCGTCCTGTCTCCGACTGTGACGGCCGATTCGCTGGCTGGCTGTGAGGATCTGCTGGCGATCAGTCGATTTGGAGTTGGTTACGACTCGGTCGATGTCGACGCCTGCACAGCGAATCATGTGCTGGTCACGATTACTCCCGGAGCCGTCGATCGCCCCGTGGCCGAAGCCACAGTCGGGTGGATGCTGGCCCTCACGCATCGCATGCTGCAGAAAGACCGATTGGTTCGCACGGGACGTTGGGATGAACGCAGCCAGTACATGGGTTGCGAACTTCGCGACCGAACTCTCGGCGTGATTGGACTCGGCGGCATCGGTCGAAAACTCGTCCAGCTACTGCAGGGCTTCGGGATGCACCAACCAATTGCGTTTGACCCATTCGTTCCGACCGAGGTTCTGGAGCAACTGGGCGTTCGTGCTGTGGGGCTGGACGAACTTCTATCGACGGCGGATTTTGTTTCGCTTCATTGCCCGCTGAACGATCAGACGCAGGGGCTCATTGGTGCGGATCAGTTGCGACTGATGAAATCAGACTCGTATCTGCTGAACCTGGCGCGAGGTGGAGTCGTCGACGAAAACGCGTTATACGATGCGCTGGCAAACCAACGCATTGCCGGTGCGGCACTCGATTGTTTCGAGAACGAACCGGTGACCACACCTCACCGATTTGGTGAACTCGAAAACGTCATTCTCGCTCCCCACAGCATCGCATGGACAAACGAACTCTTCCGCGACATCGGCCGCACGGCCTGCCAGAGCGTGCTCGATTTATCACACGGGCGACGTCCTCACGGCGTCGTCAATCCTGAACTGTTCGACAACGCAGCGTTCAACCGGAAGTGGGACCGCATCAGGCTCGCGAGTTCATAAAGGGCCGGGCAGAACGACGTGACTCATAGAAACGACGTAACGTCATTCGCAAAACGATCCTCGCATAGCGGAAAGCGGCGGAGACACCCAAGGCCCAACATCACTGTGACTGGGTGATTTTCACAGCGACGATCTCTACTTCGATCGCGTGATCAGTACTTTCGCACGTTTGGCGATTTCCACGTCCTGTGTCACGGCTACGACTTTCGCCATTGCGGCGGCCACCGACTTCGGGTCGCTACCGACGATCCGTTCTCCGATCGCCACGGCCGCCTTACAGGCGTCTTCACTAAGTGACGGAGTCTTCAGGTGCGGTGTGACCATTCTCAGGCCCTGTACCGAAGGGAACCGCGTGACGGTGTCCAGCACCAGTTTGCGTTCGGTATCTCGGGTCGCTGCGGCAAAGGCCAACTTGCTCATTTGCAGACGTTGACCGGACCTCAGACCGAATTGCCGGATAATACGGATGTAGCCACGAAGGCAACGGACGCGGTATTTTGCATTTCCTGTCTTCGCCAGCTCCAGCAGTACGGCGGCGGCGTCCGGCGTCAGCCATTTCCCGAGCGCTTGTGTGGCGGCATCGGCAGCGAAATCCTGGTTGCCCTCCGCAGCAGCGCGTACGCCGTCCAGTGCCTGTTCGCCACCCACGTAGACCAGCAGACCCATCAATTCGATTTGAGCAGCAGCCGATGCGCCGGCCGTTCGATCCAGCAGGACTTTGGATGCAGCAGCGCGGTTGCCCATACGATGACTGGCTTTGCGTAAGGCTTCCTTCATGGGCCCGGCGGACGAGGATGATCCCATCGCCAACATCTTGTCGACTAACTGTGGATAGTCTTTCAGTCCAACAGTCATGCCCAGGCCATCAATCGCGGAGTCCCGCAGTTCCGGATCGTTGGCCGAGACGAACTTCAGCAGCAATGGGATGACTCGGGTAATTCCTCGTCGACCGGCGACATCCACCAGCACCAGACGTTCCTGTCCGTCACTTTTTTCCAGCCGCTGAGCCAATTGAGCATCAACATCATCACCGCCAAGCAACGCCAGACTTTCGCGCGCGGTTGTTGCCAGATCTTCGTCGTCGGAGACAGCTGCCTGCAGCAGGATGGACACCACGGAAACATCGCCCAGCGTACCGAGGACTCGAACGGCGGCGATCTTCATATTGGCATCGTCCGAGTTGGACGCCTCGATCACCGTCGGCAACGCCGATGCATCACCACGATTGCCAAGCACATGCATCACCAGAATGCGGCGGACCGGCGACAGTGAATCGAGTTGTTCCACCAGTTGCTCGGTTGTATTTGTGTCAGTCAAATTGTGCGCGAGCTCAAGTCCGATACGAAACAGAGCCGGATCGTTGTCGCGCAGGTAGGAATTCATCAGTTCGTTCACGTTCTGCGAACCGGATCGGATTTCGCCAAAGCGAGACGCCACGTTGATATGCTTCGGCAAATCGGCCGACCGCAGGGCCGCCAGGACCTTCAGCGCATCCGCATTCTTTCCTTCCAGAAGCAACCTGTCCGCGGCCGTCAGGCAGGCGTCGGCTGCTGTCACGCGCAGCGACGGCTTGCCACTTAACGCCTGCTGAACTGCGGAGATGGATTCGGGCGTGGCGAGCGCACCCAATGCAGAAACCGCGGCTGCCGCAACTTCGTCGTCATCGTTGCCCGCCACACTGACCAACGCGTCGACGGCTTTGGTGTCTTTACGCACGGCGACGGAATTGATCACACCCACAAGCTGCCTGCCCTTCAATTCGCTCAACGCCTGGCGAAACGCCTGATCGACTTCGGAACTGGGATTCGATTCCAAAGCGAAACGCGCGTAGTGTGATAGTTTCGGGTCAGCCAGCAACTTTGCCACCACAGGCACTGACTTTGACGTGCCGATGATCGCCAGCCGCTGGCAGGCTTTGGCTTTATCGAATAGTTCCGCATCGGAATTCAGAACGGCCAGCAATTGCGACTCGTCACCTTCAGCGGGAAGCGGCTGCTGCGCCAGTGCCGCAGACGGCAACACCAGACACAGCATGAGCGCGGCGACGGAACAAGGGTAGCGAAGGATGATCATTAGTCTTGTCGTTCCTGCGGGGGATGAGTTCTGGTGTAGGTTGCGGCGCGGCTGTGCCGCGTGAGGACCATTGAAAAAGTTAAAATGCGAACTGCAAAATGCAAAGGTTAATTTCACGAGACGTTGCTTGTGGAAGTGGTTGGCTTTGCCTTCTGTTGATTGGCTTTTGCGGTGACGATTGATTTGCCGACGATATTACAAAGCTGTTGAACTTCATTGTGCAACGGTGAGATGCGTCCTGTGGGCAAAAGGTCGGCCTTGACAATCAACTTGATCCATGATCGCGACTCACGAAGTTCCTTTAACGCGATTCTCAATTTGTGAATAAAATCCCGCTTGCTCTCCGCTGCACAAGCCTCAGCATAGTTGGGAGCTGGCGACGTTCCGCTGCGAACCAATTGTCCCGCAACATGTCGTCCCAATCGAGTGTCGGGTAATGCGTCTACGACTTTTCCCACACGAACGGCGAAGTCCAGCAATCGATCTTCAAGGTCTTCACCTCTTCGATCCATAACGATCAACTCCAGAATTCACCGGTGTATGGTTGATCCCCAAACAGCAAATCTTCCCAATTTTCATTTTTCATTTTTCATTTCAACTTTTTCAATCACCACGCCAGATCAAACGTGCCACGGTTCGCGCATCGCCCGCGAACGCATGCGGTTGGCTTCTTCGTCGTTGGCGAATTCTTCCTTCAACGGATCGAATGTCAGTTTGCGCCCCAGTTGCCATGAGATATAGGCGGCGTGACACACGACGTGCGACTGAGCCACGACCGCAGCGTTGGCGTTGGTCAAAGCTCGCGTCTTCACGCAGTCCAGGAAGTTGCGGATGTGGGTTGTCGGATCCGTCCCCGCGCGGTGGAAGACCGATTGCTGAGTCCGCAGCGATTCCGGTTCCAGAATGAAGTTGCCGGAGTCCCCGGTTTCGATCCAGCCTTCGTCGCCTTCATAACGGACGCTGCACGTGCCCATGCCCATCCAGCCTTCGCTGCGCATGACCAGTTTCAGACCGTCGGCGTAATAGCATTCCACTCCATCGGCATTGGGAATGTATTCGACCGGAGCAGTGTCGTCCCGGCCGGCTGCCCACTGGCACAGGTCGACCGTGTGCGAACCCCATTCGAGAATTCCGCCGCCATGAAAATCGAAATGCCCGCGCCAGCGACCGCGTACGTATGCCGAGTTATAGGGCCGCCACGGACATGCACCCAGCCAGCGGTCCCAGTCACAAACGTCTTTCGCAGGTTCCGGTTCGGCCGGCAGCCAATGATGACTGGTGCCCGGCGGTCGCGTGTTGGCGTGAATGGTATGCAGCGTGCCGAGTCTGCCTTCCTGCACCAGGTTTTTGGCAAATTCAAAGTTGCCAATCGTGCGTCGTTGAGTCCCCGCCTGATAAACGCGGTTGTACTTGCGATACGCGTCGGCCAGGGCACGGCTTTGGGC
>JBDONA010000109.1:0-4778 GCA_039831575.1 Fuerstiella sp.
CTGCAATTTCAAACACAATTCAAATCGACGAAAAACTCACAGCCTCGAAGCGTAAGTGAGGCGATCGACGCAACTTGTTTGCTCGCTTACGGGCTTGTTGATTTAACCCAAACCCGACGCGTCAGCGAGGAATTTCGCGTCAAAAACACGGGCAATTTCTCGCCTCGCTCACGCGTCGGGTTACCAATACCCATTAAATCAACAGACCGTTATGCTTCAGGTTAGAATGAAGAAGAACGTGGTGCTGTCCAGCTAAAGACACGTCAAACAAGCAACAAATCTGTTCTCACAACTCTGGTGACAAGAATGCGTGTCCTTCATTTTTCCGTTGCGGCAACGATTTTTCTCGTGTTAACGGGCTGTTCCGGTGAATCGAGGACGGAGCCAGTGCGTGGCACCGTCATGCTTCCTGATGGCAAGCCACTGACAGAAGGCACGGTTGAGTTCGAGTTGATCGGAACACAGAATCCCGTGACAGCGTCCGGCGAGATCGAGGCAGACGGTTCGTACGAACTCGGTACGTTCGCTCCCGGAGATGGCGCCGTTCCCGGCAAGCACCGCGTGGCAGTGGTGTCGGATTTCAGAATCGGTACCGAGCAGGAACGGCCGGGGCTTGTTCCGGAACCTCTTCTGGATCCCCGCTATCGCGAGTTCAAGACGTCCGGATTGGAATTCGAGGTCAGCCCCGGTGAGAATGTGTATAATATTCAAGTTGAGTACGCGAAGAAGAAAAACGGGAAGTAAATCAGTTTTCAAACAGATGTGGTCGTGGGGCTCGTGGGAAAACGACACTTGCAGGCGGCAAGACGTTCGCCGCGGCCACAAGTCAGCGTAATACGCTGTAGCGTCAATTCTGAATTTCTGTAGCGGCCATTCTGTGTGAGGTAGACGATGTCTGAGCCGTCCGAACCATCGGCCGAAAACGTCAGTCCAACAAAGCAGCCCTCGGCTGCTGCTGACACCCCCGACAGCACTGTCAATCAACGTCCGTCGGAAATGGTCGGTGCTGCCGGCCACGTTCCACGACTCAGATTCTTCGGACTTCGCTCCGAGATTCCGCGTTGGCTGATGATCACGGCCGGCTGCCTCAGCGTCACACTCTGCGCAGTGCTGTGGTGGTGGACGACTCTCGGTAGTGGCGAAGAACGGATTCTCGGACACAATCAGCTGCCCTCAGTCGCCGAAACCTGGGAACGTTTGCCGGAAGTCCTTGATTCGGAGAGTCCGGAACGACACATCTGGGACAACACAGCCGTTTCGCTCAAACGAGTGGTCATCGGCTTTTCTCTCGCGTTACTGGTTGGCATTCCAATTGGTATCGCTGCCGGCTGTTTTCCGCTCATCGGCAGTTTCTTCGCACCGCTTGTCCTGTTCGGCCGCAACATTCCGATTGCCGCGCTGATTCCGTTGGTGCTGGCGTTGTTCGGCACGGATGAAATGCAGAAATACATGTTCATCTTCATCGCGTGTGTGGCCTTTATCATTGCCGACACAATCGACGCCGTCAGCGAAGTGGCGCAGCGTTATGTGGAAACGGCGTTGACTTTGGGAGCCTCGCGACTGCAGATCGTCTTCAAGGTCCTGGTGCCGCTGGCCATGCCGATGGTATTCAACTCATTGCGCGTATTGTTCGGCCTGGCGTTTGGCTACATCATGCTGGTCGAGTTCATGCACGAAGGCGAAGGCGCCGGTGGATTGGGTTTTCTGCTGAACATCGCTCGCCGTCGCAGCCTGACGGAATACACGATGATCATCATTCTGACGATTCCACTGGTCGCTTTTGTGATCGACCAGCTTCTGTACGTCGCTCAGTGCTGGCTTTTCCGCTGGAAGTACGGTCAGGAAGCCGAGCGCAGCACAGCATTTCGCGTGTCTCGCTGGATGCTCAGACTATTCTGGAAACGTGCACCGGCCCCTGTCGCCGTCAGTGCGGAGTAAACTTCCCGCTGTCGGGACCTAAGTCGTTTCCAGCCCGGTCACTGTTCCAGTGCTGGTGGCGAAGCGGTCTTCTTCCAGCCCGACCTGCTGCAGCAGGTTCACAAACAGATTCGGCAACGGGTGATTCTTACGTCGGTCAAAGGCCAGATGCTGACCGTGCCGGAAACGTCCTCCCGCCAACAAGACCGGCATGTTGCGGTTATCGTGATTTGACGCGTTCCCCAGGTTGCTGGTCAGCAGCACCGACGTGTTGTCCAGCAGACTTTCTCCGTTTTCACCCGTCGTACTCATATCACGCAGCAGCTGGTCCCAGGCCTTGATAATTTCCGCTTCGACCAGGGCAAGTTGATCCAGTTTCTCTTCGTCCAAACCGTGATGGCTGAGCGTGTGGTATCCTTCGTCGACACCCTTTATCGGGACCACGCCGCCGGAACCACCCAGATGATACGAGATGAAGCGTGTGGAATCCGTTTCCAGCGCAAGTCGAATTACATCGCTCATCAATCGTTGACGTCCGACGAAGTCGTTCGAGTTGCCGATGTCGACGGGCTTCGAAACATCAACCCTGGGCTTTGGCCGATGAGCCCACCTCTCCGATTCTGCCAGCCTGCGTTCAAGTTCGCGGACACTGGTGAAGTAAGATTTCAGCCGGTCCCGGTCGCCAGGCCCCAATTGTTTCGATAAACGCTTCGCATCGTCTGCGACCAGATCCATGATACTGCGTCCCTGGCGAACTCGTTTTGCCTGCTGTTGCCTTTCGGCAGGCAAATCGTCCACAAACAGCCGGGTGAACAAACGCGATGGAGAACTCTCCGCCGGAATCATGGCTCCGTTTTCGGTGTAGCACGGGCTGTTGCTGCCATTGCTGCTGAGCACCAGCGACGGAAATCGCGTAAAGTTGCCCAGATGTTTGGCCATGTATTGGTCAAGCGAAATCGAGTTCTTCGCCTTGCCCGAACTGCCGACGGGATTCGCCGTTATCAGACTGGCCTCCGCACGGTGGCCGCCGGTAACACCGGGATGCGACGCCCCGGAGATGACCGTCATCCTGTTGCGCAGATCGTCCAGCGGTTTCAGGTAGGTACTGGATTCGTAGCCGAAGCCGGCCTGTTGCGGATTCAGATTATCCGCCACAAGTCCCAGGCCCAAAGTCATCGCCACAAAGCGCTTGGGAGCCTCAGGTTCTTCAACCCCGGCGAACGCGGATTGCATCGCCGTCAGCCACGGCAGTGACAAAGAAACGCCCGTTCCCCGTAGCAAGGTACGGCGGTTGAGCTGACGTTAAAAGTTGAAATGATGGCGACTCACAAGGGTGCCGTTTCTGCCTGGACAGCGTTAGTATTTGGAAACACGGCAATTCTCAGTCCCAAACTCCAGTTTGGGACCGCATTTCCTCGAAGCTCCGCCGAGGTATGCGGCATGCAACTTAACAGCGGCCAGCGGACCACCAGATTCCGGGCGTCAGCCCGCATCGGCTGCGGGCCGCCCCGCCCGTCCGGCGTTAGATTGTTGTGGAGACGAAGCCACCGTCGACGACGATGTTCTGGCCCGTGACGAAGCTGGAGGCTTTTCGGGAGGCCAGCCACACGACTGCGCCGGCGAGTTCTTCGGGCTTGCCGAAACGTGCCATCGGCGTATGGCCGATAATCTGGCCTCCTCGTTCTGTGTAGCTTCCGTCTTCGTTAAAGAGCAAGGCCTTATTCTGTTCGGCCGGGAAGAAGCCGGGACTGATGGCATTCACACGAACACCTTTGGTGGCCCATTCGCGAGCCAGAAACTGCGTCAAATTCAGTACGGCGGCCTTGGCCGCGGAATACGCGACCACTCGAGACAGCGGCACCATTCCAGCCATAGACGCAATATTGATCACGCTGCCGCAACCTTCGGCCAGCATGGTTTCGCCGAAGACCTGAGACGGCAACAAGGAGCCACCCACCAGGTTCAGGTCGAAAACATCATTCCACGCTTCCTTTGGCAGTTTGCAGAAGTCGCTGCCGGGAGGAAGCGTCGCTTCCGGCCGATTGCCTCCGGCCGCACTGACGAGCACGCTGGCCGGCCCTAATTTTTCGTTAATGGCATCTCGCGCGGTGGTCAGTGATGCGGCGTCAAGTGCATCGGCCGTATGAAACATAGCTGTGCCGCCAGCTTCTTCGATCTGCCGGACTCGTGCTGCACCACGTTCTTCGCTGCGGCCCAGCACAGCGACTTTGGCACCAGCTGCCGCCAGCGCATCGGCCATGGCGCCACCCAGCGTACCTGTGCCACCAATCACGACAGCTACATCGTTGCTTAAATCAAACAGATCGTTGCTCATGGTTCTCACAGACTTTTAGCTTCAAAACGGACTGCCAATTCCTCCGGTTCATCGCTGGACAACACCCCACGCGATGACCGTGATGAGGCAGTCTAATGACTGCAACGGCGAAATGAAATGATCTGAATCCGGCCTGCAGTTGGAGTGCGAAACGAGGGAGCGAGTGAAACCCCGGGGCTGCCTTGGCAAGCTCAGTCCAGCCTCCGACCACCCGGAAGAAGCGACGTTTTTCCGAAAGACGCTACAGCGCCGCAAGGATCTTCTGGCAGGCCTGCGATTTGTTCAACGCATAGAAGTGAATTCCCGGCACTCCGTTTGAACGCAGTTCGTTGCACTGAGCAATCGCGTAATCCACTCCGATTTCAAACTGAGCCTTCTTATCGTCCTGAACGGCCTCCAGTTTCGCGGCCAGGTCTTCGGGAAAGACGGTACCGCACATCGCGGTAATTCGTTTGATCCTGGCGAAGTCGGTGATCGGCATGATGCCGGGCACGATGGGCACGCTGATCCCAAGATTCAGGCAGCG
>JBDONA010000556.1:0-21075 GCA_039831575.1 Fuerstiella sp.
CAATACCGGATTAACAACAGGGCGTTGGGGTCTCCGCTAACCCAGACGAGCTGGGTTTTCAACACTCTGCCAATGGTGGAACAGGCGAACCTCTACAATACGTGGGATCATAACTATAGCTGGATCAATGGCCCGAATGGTGCACTGAACGATCCGCGGACCGGACCGGATCCGACGAGGCCAAATGAGGGAAGCAACCTGTGGGTATATGGTCGGCCACTGACGTATCTGCAATGCCCGTCGGATGCTTCCCCTGCGAATGGCGGAACGTCTCCAGGATCGCGGGTCATCAATTTCACCCCCCCCTCTCGTAGAAACTGGCAGCTGGGACTTACAAACTACAAAGGGGTCCTCGGTGCAAACTGGAGCTATGGTAATATCCAGGTAACCAGTGGATCTTGGGGTGACAGTCGATTCTGCAAACCCTATGCGGAGCTGACGGGACGCCAACGGGGCCAATACCCGTTCAGGTGTCCGACGGGGTTTCTCGGGCGAGGAAACGATGGCGAAGGGATTCCCACCAGGATGAGAGATATCACGGACGGCACCAGCAACTCCCTGGCGTTCGGCGAGTCATCATTTAATCAAAACGGTTTGTCCGCGTGGGCCTGGTTCAACGGCGTGCTCGCAACGGCCGCATTTCCGATCAACCGGCCTGCTGAGTGTACAGCAGGTGTGGGAGCGTCGCTCATTCTGGGGTGGAGAGCCTGCTGGAGGGATTGGCGAAACAACCAGGGATTCAGCAGCCTGCACATTGGAGGAGCCCAGTTCGCATTGGCCGACGGGTCTGTTCGTTTCATCTCTGAGAACATCAGCCTCGAGGTGTATCGCAATCTCGCAACGATCCAGGGGGGGGAGGTCGTTGGCGAGTTCTAACCGTACCGGCAATGCATGACCGCACGAGGAGTGTCCCTCGTGCGGAACTATCAAGATTTGCCAGGTCTGCTCGGCGAGTAGATTCGCACCGCAGATCGACTATGCAGTGGCTGACGCAACCGCTTGACGATTGTGGTCACTGTCGGTGGCGAGGACCAACGGGCCCGTTCAACGTACTTTTGACCCAGGAGTTGTTGCTGTGTATCGAACCATCGCGATTACCGTGGTTTTTAGCGTCTGTGGAGTGGGATGTTCTGACAATTCCGGGGCCGGACCGCCAACGGCGCCAGTCTCAGGCGTCCTGATCTACAACGGCGAGCCAGTGCAATACGCAAATGTGATGTTTTTTCCCCAGAAGGTTGATGGCGCGAGAACGGCGTTGGCGGTGACGGATGCCGAAGGCCGCTTTTCGAACACGGACGGCGTTGCGGTCGGTCCTCATTTCGTGACCATTACCGAAGGCTGGCCGCCTGGAACCGAGATTCCCGAGGACGAGGAAGGCATGCAAATAGAACCGCCGCGTGGACCGTGGGACGCGAAATACCGCGATTCAACGGATCCTCCGCTCAAGGTTGAAGTCGTTGCCGGGGAGGACAACAATTTTGACTTCGATATTTCCGAGTGATTGACGTTGGGTGGCACTGACCACTGGTGTGGTCAGTGCCTTTCCATCTCAACGAGTGGAAATCGAATCATTGAAATACTGGCACAGCCAGGTGGTCTGCCTTGGTTGAAATTATCTCTGCAAACAGGCGTGGTTGATTCGTGGTGATGTCGCTGTAAACTGGTCGCCAATGTTCAGTCGGACGAAAGGAACTTTGAGCCCTCAGCGATTGTAGACCCAATGAAAAGCGTGTTGATTGTTTATTGCCTGCTTGTCTTCGGATACTCAGCCGCTGCGGTTGCCGAGTCCAGACCCAATATTATTTACATTCTGCTGGATGACGCCGGTTACGGCGACCTGTCGTGTTACGGGCAGAAGCATTTCCGTACGCCCAACATCGACAGGCTGGCGGCGGAAGGAATGAAGTTCACTCAGCACTATTCGGGCTCCACCGTTTGTGCGCCCACACGTTGCTGTCTGATGACTGGTCTGCACACCGGCCACGCCAATGTGCGCGGTAATCGGGAGGTGAGACCTGAGGGCCAGGCGGCCATGCCCGCTGACATCGTCACCATTCCTCGCCTGTTGAAGAAAGCCGGTTATGTCACCGGAGCATTTGGCAAGTGGGGACTGGGAGCACCGTCGTCACCGAGTGATCCGGCAGAACATTTTGACCTGTTCTATGGTTACAACTGTCAGCGTGAGGCCCACAGCTATTACCCCACGCACCTGTGGAGAAACAAGCAGAAGATTCCGCTGGACGGTAAGACGTACACCGCCACGATGATCATGGACGAAGCACTTCAGTTTGTTCGTGACAACAAGGGAAAACCGTTCTTCGCATTTCTTCCGCTGACGATTCCTCATGCGGCGATGCATGCCCCAGAAGAATACGTGGCCCCGTGGCGCAAGAAGTTTCCGCAGTTTGAGGACAAAATCGGGAAGTACAGCGGACCATTGGTAAAGAATCCAATTGCGGCCTTCGCCGGCATGATGACTCTGATGGATGAAGGCGTGGGCGAATTGATGACGTTGTTGCAGGATCTGCAGATTGATGACAACACGATCGTGTTCTTCACGAGCGACAATGGTCCCCATAAAGAAGGCGGGCATGATCCACTGTTCTTTGACAGCAACGGGCCGCTGAAAGGTCACAAGCGAGACTTGTATGAAGGTGGAATTCGGGCTCCGCTGATCGTTCGCTGGCCGGGCAAGGTGCAGGCGGGGTCAGTGTCTGATCACATTTCTGCTCACTGGGACATGCTGCCAACGTTCTGCGAACTTGCCGGAGCCGCAACGCCGGTGGGACTGGATGGCATCAGTATGGTGGCCGAAGTGACGGGGGCCGCCGAGCAGCGGCCGCACGAGTTTCTGTACTGGGAGTTCTATGAACGCGGCGGCAAGCGAGCGGTTCGCTTCGGTCAGTGGAAAGCCGTGCAGCTGAATCTGAAAGGCGTCAACCAGCAGGACGGCGTCGAACTGTATGATCTCAGCAGAGACGTGAGCGAAGAAAACAACATTGCCACAAATCACGCCGAGGTAGTGCAGCGGGCTCGAGAGTACTTTGCGGCGGCCCACACGCCATCAGAGTTCTGGAGCTTCGGCACAAAGAAAAAGAAACGGAAATAGCCGACGCAGTCTGATGCGGACCTCCTCGGCCATTCGGGCCTGCCCCAGTGGTCTTTAGGTTTCTGCACTACTCAGTCCGCACAAGCTCTACCCAAACAGCTCAAGCAGCGGTTGGCCCCCATCGACAATCGCCGTGGGTCGGCCCTGAGCATCCACAGCACGCAGTTCATGATCGATGCCCAGCGCGTGGTAAATGGTGGCGGCCAGGTCTTCCGGACTGACAGGCGGTGTTGTTGCGTAGGCCGCGTCGGCGTCCGTTTCGCCGTGTATTGTGCCTCCGCGAATGCCGGCCCCCGCCAGCACAGCCGGAAACAGAGTACTCCAGTGATCACGCCCCCACTGGGCGTTGGCCTTGGGGGTGCGGCCCATTTCTCCCAGGCACACCACCAGCGTTTCGTCCAGCAGTCCTCGCTGTTCCAGATCCAGCAGCAATGCTGACAATGCCTGGTCCATCGTTGGCAGCAGGTGTTTTTTGACGTCGTCGCTGTTGCGATGTGAATCCCAGCTGTAGCCGTCCACGCAGTCGTAGTGGACTGTCACGAACCGGGACCCGGCTTCTACAAGTCGTCGAGCCATCAGAGTAGATTGACCAAACAAATGCCGTCCGTATTGATCTCGCACTGCTGGCTTTTCGGCGGTAATGTCGAGTGCCTTTCGAGTTTCTTCCGACGTCACCAGGGAAAGAGCGCGTTGCTGATGTCGGCTGTAGGTGTCCACAGTCTTGTCGGCAAGTCTTCGTCTGGCATCGTCAAACTGTGTCAGCAGTGATTTACGTTTAGACATGCGGTCCAGATTAAGCGAATCGTGAGCGACCAGACCATCGATCTGAAATGTCAGCTCTTCATCACTGCACTCGCGCCAGTACGGATTGTCGCTGGCGTCCCGCTTTTCAATTCGTGTTGTCAACGGGTCGAAGGCCCGGCCCAGCCAGCCAGCCGTTTCACCCGGTCGGCGCAGCTGAACCTTGTATTCCTGTAATCGTCCCAGTGAATTGGGCACCACCGCGTAAGCCGGCATTGTTGTCGCCGATGGTTTTCGCTGATGCAGATGCTCGACAACCGAACCAATGGCCGGCCAATCTTTCGGTGTCACGTTGAAACCGTTGCCAATCGGCACGTGCCAGCGGTGCCCCGTCTGTATGTAATGTCCACCGCCACTGTGATCGTTGAAGTCGTGACTCATGGTGCGAATGACGGCGCACCGGTCTGTGACGTTTGCCGTGAGCGGAAGGTGTTCGCCGATGAGCAGGCCGGGGGTTCTCGAGGCAATGGGTTTGAATGGCCCGCGGATCGCGTCCGGAGCATCCGGCTTCAGGTCAAACGTTTCCAGCTGACTGGGGCCGCCAAACAGGAACAGAAAGATCACGGACTTCGCGCGACCGTTTGCGAACGGCTGGGCTTCTTCGGCGGCAAACAGCTTCGGAACACGCAGCCCAAACAAACCCGCGCCGCCGATCTGCAACGCTCGGCGGCGTGATCGTCGTTCACAGGTCGTGCTGTAGTTACCAAAAATGTTGAGCATGTGTTCAGTGTCCTCTGTCGCAGCAGGCCGCGTCAAGGTCGCGAAACGGGCGGGCGTCTGTTTCGGCGGAAGCGGTCACACCCGTCAATTGTGCACATCCGGTCAGGATGTCCGCTCCTGTCCGCAGAATATCAGTAAATCGCCTGCATCACATTGCCCTCACTGATTCGAAACGGGCGGTTGAAAGGGTCCTTGTATTCATGGTGAGGATCGATCCCCAGAGCCGAAAATATGGTCGCGGTCGTGTCCCACGGGCCAAATTGTTCTGATGCGGGATATCCGCCGATTTCGTCCGATTCTCCGACGACAGTTCCGGGCGACACACCAGCTCCGGCCAACACAATTGAATAGACGGACGGCCAGTGCTTGCGGCCGGGGGATGCGCCGGCGAAGTTTGGTTCCAGCTTGACCACCGGGGCACGCCCAAATTCACCCATGCAGACGACTAACGTTTCGTCCAGCAATCCACGCTCATCAAGATCTTCAATCAATGCTGAAAAGCTCTGGTCGAAACGGGGCAGCAGATGGTCCTTCAGCCCCGTGAAAATGTCGTTGTGATTATCCCAGCCGTAGGTGTCTGTATTGTTCGGTTCCTTATCCTGACCACGGTTGGTGTGATTCCAGATGACCGTGACCAGCGGAATTCCGGCTTCCACAAGTCGCCGCGCCAGCAGGCACGCCTGCCCGGAACGGTTGCGTCCGTAGCGGTCTCGCAGCGCGGCCGACTCGGCACTCAGGTTGAACGCGGAACGCGTCCTTTCCTTCGACAGCATTCTGAAGGCCTGCTGATACAACGCATTCTTATCCAGTGTCGCTTTGTCACGGGCCAACCGTGTCATCGACCGTTCGATGGAGGCAAGCAATGACTGCCGCGACTCAAGACGGACGGCCGGTACGTCGGTGAGTGGCAGCAATGCCGGAATGGCAACTTCTCTGGCGGCAACGTCGCCCAGCGTCAATGGGTCGTACCCTTTGCCCAGGAAGCCTCCAAACTGTCCGGGGCCAATGATGATCGGAACTTCAGCGGGACCGTTCAGATGTACGGCCGTCTGAGCAAACTCGGTTGACGGTCGGACTCGCTGCAACACTGCCCCGTGGCACGGGTGGTCGTCCGGAGAAGGCAGGGGATTCCCTGAACGGCGACGATGGTAACGGCCGGTCATTGAAAGGTAGAACGCCGTTCCGTGGTCGAGATCTTCGTGCGACATGCTGCGGACAACGCAAAGACGATTTGCCATCTTTGCAATCTGCGGCATGTGTTCACAGAAGCGGGTGCCGGGGACCGACGTCTGTATGGAATCGAACGCTCCACGAATCTCTCGAGGGGCATTCGGCTTTGGATCCCACGTGTCAATCTGGCTTTGCCCACCGCTGGCGAACACGATGATGACAGACTTCGCCCGGCCGAATCCTGGCACGTTGGCGGCCGTCGTTGTTGCGGCATTAGCCTGTGACGGAACGACTCCTGGCAGAGTCCAGCTCAGGCCGGCAAGACCACCGAGTCTAAGGCACTCCCGGCGAGTTGGCTGGCGCGTGTGTTGGTCAAGGAAACTCAGCAAGATCAGCCTTTCAACTGTCACCTTTGAGTATCCTACGCCAAACACATCACAACACAATGGTTTGCACGAGCGCGGGACCCGCTCGGATGTGGATGCGGTGAGCAGTTTCCAATGGGGAAACTGTTAACTTCCGCGACCGGGAGTATGCACCCGGCTGAAAATATGCCCTTAGACACCGATGGTGCAGCGTAATTTTCGCCGACTGACACGTATTCCTCTCCATGGCCAACGCTGCCGGCCACAGCGCACCACATGGAATTTACTCGTCCGTCGAATGCGTTACGCCGCTTCACACACCTGTTGGGTGCCTTTCAGGACAATCAGTCGTCCGCGCAGTGTTTTTTCGAAGTCCACCTTGTCTTCGCGAGCCAGCCAGCCAATCGCCTGCAAGGCGAGTTCCTTTGGCAGGTCTGTCCCCTTGGTCAGCGCCGTAAGCGAAGTGGCCCCGTTGTTATTCAGAAACCCCCAGACCACACCGGCGGCGGTGCCAATGTCCTCGTTGTCGGCAAACGTTGACTGAGTCATCCGTACTCTCCTGAAACGATTCTCAAACCGGATTAAGCGCGTCCAGGCGGACGCGAAACTTATCAACGGGAAGCTGTACGCAGGTGCGTCAGCTTCCGATGCAGCTGAAAGAACGCCAAAGGCCGCCGGATCTTAAACCATTCCAATCGCAGTTGTCTGCGCCAGCTTACGAAAACCGCATCACTAGCGGGCGATTGGGACGACAGGTTGTACCCACGCCTGCTGAAAATCGCCTGGTTCTGACGGATTCGGATGGCGGCGTGAGGACGTCACAACTGCCCGAACATACAGTTCGTCGCCGGTGAATTCATATTTGGCGGAGTTTCCGGTGGTGGATTGCAGCACAATTCCAACGTCACTGCTGTAGTGGCGAGTCAGTCGGGACGATTTCTGTTCGTCGTCGACGACCGGTGATGTTGTGTCGTCGAAGTCCTTACGTGTGCCGATGAAATCGATTCGATAGCTGGTATCAGCGTCAGTGCCGATGTCCACCGTCATGTGTTCCTCGGTGACTGCAATGCTGTTCAGTGTGACACCGCTGGACGAGTAGAATTGGCCTGCTTCCAGTGCTGTGACGAGTGCGTCCGGCGTCAGAGTCTTTGCCAGAATCATGACCCAGCCCCGACCCGGCTGAGCTCCGTCGCCGGGTTTCGTTTTGTGGTAAGCGTGGCCGTCATCCGTCGCCAGACCGTACATCACTGGCAGATCAAGCTTCGCCAGTCGCCAGGTGTTGATGATGTCCCACATGCGCGACGTGGATGGATGAGTGTCGTCCCCGGAATCGTTGACCGTAGGGTGCCCATTGTACACTTCGAAGAAGTTCTCACCGATCACCTGCATTAGCTGTTCGGCGGTGATGGCGTAATGGAAATTCGGGTGGTTCAGGTGAACCAGCGACTTCTTGCCGGTGCGTTCTCGCCGCGAAACGGCAGCATTAATATTCCGCTGCATGACCTCGACGATGCTTTCACCGTGCAGTGGTGGCAGAAGTTCTGTCGTGTTAGTCACGCACATGTGGACCGGCAGGTTCCTGTAGCCGTCAGTAATTTCCTCGCCCTGAATCAGCAGAAATTTCTGCGGCACTGCCAACCGATCGAAGATCTGGTCAAAGTTCTTCAATCGAACCAGTAACCGTTCGTCTTTGGTGCGTGTCTGAACCCAATCGCCGTCAAACTTTGCCGTTAGCTTGTCAAAGGCGATTTGCCCGCCTTTGTTCTTCTGAACATCAATCCAGCGTTCGCCGTGCAGCAGTACATTGTGGTCTGTGAAGACGATAAAACTGTAGCCCTGTTCCTTGTACCATGCGGCAATCATTTCCGGATAGTCATCACCGTCGCTCCACAGAGAATGTGTGTGCATGTTGCCGCGATACCATTGAGTTTCGCTGGTCGCCTGCAACTTGATGTCCGCTGCAACCGCACAGGTTGACATGATGGCAGGAAGCACGAGGATCGACAGGTTTTGCAGACGCATGGGCGGGACTCTGATAGAGGGAAAGACGAACGGTGGGGATGCGATCGGCGTTGCACGACCCAAATGTTTGCGCAGACCGCCGACGACACGTGACTTCGACAACGAGGTCGACTGCTCAAGCTACCGGCCTGAGGTGAAAGATCAATCGTGGCAGTGCGGATTGCGGGCGGTTTCAACGGATCTCCCCAACTCCACAATATCGTCGTCATAGATGGTGGTCGTGGTGTCATGGGTGATTAGCTCCGATACGTGGCTTGTGCCCGCTGAATCGGGATTCACACTCAATCTTGCTTCGCCGTCGTCTGACGTCAGTTGATAGGCCAGCCGAATTCCGCCACGCGACGCGATCGTCTGTCGATTCACAACTGTGAATACGTCGCCTCGGATAAGAATTCTGTCGTCGACCCGCAGACTCAGCAGACGTCCTTCCGTCGGTGACACACGGACTCGGTCAACTGCGTACCAGCAGCGCAGCAACTGCAGCACGGAATGCAGAAGTGATTGGGTGGGCTTCATTCGTAGCATCTCCGTTTAGATCGCGTCGTCATACGCAGAAGATAGCGTCAGCACGATGTGTGCCATGAATCTGCCTCTCGTGAAAGGGACGAAACGTCCACTCGATCGTTTAACCACGTGCCCAACGGGCCGTGTTTTTTGGCATCCGTTCCGCGGGGCGATGCCCACGCGGTTAAACGAATCGTCGTTGCTTCAGATGAAATTTGAAGTCAGCGGAACATCTGCAGCTGCTCTAGTCGGCGGCTGCCTCCGCTTTCAATTGCTCCAGCTCAGCCGCAACCCGCTCTGACCGTTCCTGGACTTCGAACTGTCGCGCTAATTCATCGGCATCGGGATCTCTTCCATCCATGCGGTCCCACGCTTCTGTCATGGCTTCCTCACGATCGACCTTTGCTTCCAGTCGATTGAATTGAGCAAATGCCGATTGGTTGTGAGACCGTTCCATAGCAGAATTGATCTTCTGCGTGGATGTCGCACGCGCCATTCGGGCCGTTAATAGAGTCTTCTTCTGTTTGGCCTGACGGATCTTGTCCTCCAGATCCCGGACGGCTGCCTGCAGCTTTTCGACTTCGGTCTTCTGCTTCTGGTGCTCCGCCGAGTACTGGTCCGTACGCTGCTGAGCAGACATCTTCTGTTCGAGGGCGGACTTCGCGGTGGATTCGTCGCTTCGTTTCATGGCGGCCGCCGCGCGTTCCATCCATTTCTCTGCTTCCGCACGCTCTCGCTGACTTCGTTTCCGCATCTGAATCTCGTCAGCAACAGCTTCGGCCACGCTGCATCGGACGCGATCAAGTTCTTCTTCCATGTCGATGATCAACTGATACAGCATGCGCTCCGGATCTTCGATCCTGTCTTTCAGTGAGGTCAGACTGGATCGCATAACGAGACTGAATTGTGTGAGCCATTTCATGATATGTTTTCCTTTGATGGAGTGGTTAACAGGTGAACATTGTCCCCCTGCGTGGATTCACGCAGGGCTGCTGGGCGCAGGGCTCTGACCTCGCCCGGTCCGTGACCGCAGGTCTCCCGTCGCGTGGATTGCGGTGGTGAGATCTGCGGTCGCCAAAGTGCTGGGTCAGGAGACCCGCGCATCGCCGGGAGGAGATCCGCGCATAGCGGGGGCGGGAGAGTTTCTCACAGCACGCGGTGTGTGTTCAGTGTTCATAGATCACCCCCATGTGGCCAGTTCGGCGGAAACCAGTCGAATTCGAGCCAATAGTTTCTCGCGGTGGTTCTCACAAAAGGCCGCCAGTGCGATCACTCCACCGCCCAATGCAATTCCGCAGACCCACAGCAGACTGGGGTGACTAACCGTCGTTCGCACAACCATGGCGACCAGGTCAGCCAGCAGAAACGCTGAACCCGCGTACACGAGTGCTCGCAGACGCAAACCGATGGCCAGCAGGATCACAACGACACTCAGCACCATCAACGACAGCATGTGAGTCCAACTGCCGTCCAGAACCTCGAAGATCGGCGATACCAGAATGATCAATGCTCCGATGTATCGCAGAGGATCGTGCGAACGCTTCGGCAGTTCCTTCTTCAGCATCTCCACGATGCACAGCACGGACAGACCGACGGGGAACAGATAAAACTCCAGTACCATCAGATCCAATGCTCGCCACAACAGCATCAGGCCGACGTTCATAATGACTGCAGCCATGATGGCGAACCGTCGTTTGTGAGTCATGATGGCCTGCTGGAAGTAGATTCCGGCGGCCATCATCAGTGACAGAGCATTTGTTGCCGTGTCGGCACCGGACATTCCGCTGAACTCGCGAAAGAAGGCCATCAGTGCCACCAGAGTCGGCAGTATCTGACCGAGCGCGAACATTGGGCGTTTCGCGATTGCCAGATTCTCGTAGGTGTCTGCCAGCTTCGCGACGACCAGTGCGGCCACTGCGATCGCCAGCAAGACATACTGGCTGATGCCGGTCCCCAGTTGAATAACGCCCTGACTGACCAGAAACATGGCCGCCGTGCCGCAGACAACAACACTGCTCCACACGTGGAACTCCTCGCGTTTGCGAACGGCCTGAGTAAACTCGGCGAACACTGTCACAACGAAACCGGCGACCATGAGACTCAGGCCTGTCAATGCGTAGATTCCATTGAACGCGGCGATTGACATCATGACGATCAGTCCCACTCGCAGCACGGCCGTCCATGTTTTTGCCACGGTGGGCTCAATCCATTTTCGATCACGGTCAAAGAACACAACGCTAAGAGCCGTCGCCAGAAACACCAGCGGAATCGCTGTGGCTGTTGCCGCTGACGTCAGGATGTTCAGGATGATCCCAGTGCACCCTCCGAGAGCAGCGGCGGCCAGCAACAGTTGAACGTTGGTTACCACCGCCAGATAGCTGATTCGAGACCTGTCCAACCTGTGCCGGTCGACGAAGACGAACGATGCCAGAATCAGCAACGCCGCCAGGCGCAGAGGCAGAGCGAAGGACAGGCATCCGAAAATCAGAATGGTTTGCAGCATTCCTTCGCTGACCTTGCTGATCAATGCAAACACGGGAGCGACGGTTGATTCTGCATGAGCGCCTGCCGTCGTCTGGACCAGATCGATTGAAGAATCACAGTTGTGCGATGACACTCCACGGTCCGACCGGAACGCATTGACTGCAAGATAAATCGTTGTCAGCACGGCAGTCCATACGACCGGCATCCACGCTGCTGTGATCGGCAGGCCTGCCAGAATGCCCACGGCCGTCACCCATAAAGGCAATGCAATCGTCGCCGCAATGCCTGCGGCTCGACTCTTCAGAGTGACTGTGGCGGCGGCCAGCCACAGTACGGTGACGGTTGTCGCCAGAATGACGGGAGAAAAGCTGACCGGGGCGAAGGCTGATGCGGCACCGATGTGAATCCGCACCAGGTATGGCAGATGTATCAAAGTGGTCAGAAACGACAGAACCAAAAGGCAAAGATCACACAAAGGCACAACGAAGGCCTGTGCCTGCCGTATCCAGCCACTGGAATCCCGTGCTTCTGCAGCGGCACTTTGCCGTTGTGTCGCACTAACACCCAGTCGTTGTCGCACGTCGTCCAGGGACCCCAGCCCTTCCATCAGGCCTCCCCATTTCAGCAGCAGATAGGCAACGATGGACATTCCCACTGTCACAAACGAAGCGCCGGTGATCAGAATTTCCTGGGCAACGTTTAGTCCGACGGCCGAGCGTACCGCCACAAACCCCAGCAGCAGCCAGATGCTCAGCCCGCTCAGATAATGAGGATTTCTGAGCGTGTACAGCACGAAGGCTGACATCAACAACACGTACTGCAGCAGTTGTGCCTCGCCCAAAGGTGTCCAGAAGTGAGACACCGCGTGACCCAGCCACTGAACTGACATTGCCGCTGCCAGCAGGCAGCCAGTCAACTGACACAGTCCACGGTTGCTGCCATCCCGTCGTTGCAGCAGGACGGATTGCTGTGTTACCTCGTCTTTCAACGGACGGCGAAACCACACGGTAGTGCTGGCGACGATGGGAATTCGGTTCAACAGATTGTCCAGCAGCTTCGTCAAGGTCAGCGCAGCGGCCAGGCCGGACAGCAGCACGACCGTGTAGTCGGAGGAAACACTCGTTATCCCCATGCCGTTCAAGGCCGGAATCGCGCTGCCGGTGGCCAGCACCAGAGCACCAAGTGCCGGAACCACGTACCGACGGTCAGCAAACAGATAGGCATAGCCAATGAACGACACTACGTTCACGAGTGAAACCAGAAACAGTGCCTTCGGATGAGTGAACGCCGCACAGAACAGCACGGCTGTCATCACAGTCACGAAGTGTTTCATCGGACGGCTGAACGAGATCTGACTGCGTCGCTCAAACCAGCGACTACCTGCCGCGATTGCAGCCAACAACGGAAGATAGGTGAGTCCATAGAATGCCAGCGGAAGGTGTTCTTCGTTGATGGCACCGGCGGCTCCCGCCTTCAGCTGCTGCACGATGTTCGTGAACAGAGTCGGTGAACACTGGTAGGCGATCATGGCACACAACAGACTGCCCCAGACAAAACCGGCGTGCTTCGTGTCACGAGCCGCGGTCCACATCAGGCCTGCCGCAATAGCGGCCGTCGGGATCACCGCATAAGTTGTTGCACCGGTGTAGGAAAATCCGCTGAATGAGATCATCAGGCCAAGAGCAGTCAGCACCAGTCCGCAGAACATCGGCACCACGATATGCCAGGGCAGCGGACGGACCAGGTCACCTGTTCGCTGACGAAAAACGTCGGCCACCGTGCGAGCCGTCATCAGCACCGTGGCTGCAACCATCACGCAGCCGAGACCAGTCCACTGCACGGGAATTGACGTGATCGCCTTGATGCCGACCAATGTCACGAACTGCAGTCCCAACATGGCGATCGGTAGAAAGCCGAAGACTCGCGGCATTTGATGTTCTTCGGCCAGCCAGAACGTGTGTCGATTGACTTTCACGACACCTGCCGTGAACACCAGCCAGCAAACCATCATAAAGGCGAAGGCCGTCACCGGTCCGGCAAGTTGTGGCCATGCTCCCGCCATGCACAGCAGTTGAAAGCTGATCAGAAACGTGGTCTGACGACCTCGCAGCAGGTGATCCAGAATTCGACTGCTGGCCTGCCACAGGAAAACCGTAGCGGACACGACCAGAAGCGCCATCGATGCTGTCCCGGGGGACAACCACGTCAGCGAATAGAAACAGATTGGCAGCAGTAACAGAGTCAGCAGGTGGAGAACTTTGTATGTCGCCGTCAGGTTAAGTCGGCTGCGACACACCTCGGCAGCAAGGAATGTTGCGACCGTATAACCCAGAATTGTCAGATACTTGAGTTCCGCCGGCCAGCTGGGCCAGTTCTTCGTGACCAGCATCAACGACGAACCAAAGACGATGGCTGCACCGACCACCAGCATCCACTTAATGTTCTTCTCCTGAAAAAAACTGCTCAGGAAACGTTCGGGAAATGACTGAGGTGCCGGTTGTTCTGTCGGTGTTGGCCTAGGAGTGTGGCCCTCATCGGTTGGCCATTGCGATGGTCCGATGGGATTCAGCTGTGCTTCTGACATGGTGAGCGTCCTCCGTTGTACGATGAGGATGTGAGACGACAGATCGCTATCACAAATCTCATGCCGAAGTCCGCGTTTGGTGGTTACCTGAACCGCAACGTCAACGCTGAGCGTGTTTTACGCAGATTTTCAGCCTCTCTTTATTGCAGCCGCACAGCTTCGACGCAGGGCCACACCTGCATCGGCAGTGCAGACGGGGTACTGCGGATTGTCTGCTGCCGGTTTCGAGGCGTTTTCCGTGTTGTCCGCGGCGTCAACGGCTTCGCTGGACCGACGGCTGTCAATATAGACGGCCGCAGCTCGAACCACCCGTGACAAAGTGATGAACAGGGGATGCGGTAATGATTGGTTGTGAAATTGGAGAGGGTGGCCGGGGTTGGAGCGAGGAACGAGTGAAACCCCGGGGCCGGCAGTGCCGGTTTGATTATCCTTCGCATGCTCAGTCCAGCCACCCACCAGTCTGAAACCACAATCCGTTACTGTACCCGATGACCAGGCAAAACAATTCCGTCAACGTCGCCGCACTGATATCATGCTGCTGTGTTGCAACGACGGTTCGAAACCAACCGTCTGTGTTTTTGACAACCTCACGAATTCGATCATCATGCGATTTCTAAGACTCAGCCTGATTTGCGCGGCTACCATTTCCGCCGTACTTTCGCCACTGCCGGTTTTGGCCGATCCGGTGACAGCGACGATTCCGGATAAGGCTCTGGACGCATTGCTGCGTGAGATCCTGAAGCGAAAGGCTATTGAAAAGGAGACCATTGAAGTCGCCGATCTGCAGAGAATCCACTTTCTGAACGGTCGCGGTCGCGGCATCAAGGATCTCACCGGACTGGAGCACTGTACGAAACTGGCGGAGGTCAACCTTTCGAAGAACGAGATCACCAGCCTCGCTCCTCTGGCCGCCTGTGTTGAAATCCAGTCACTGGATCTTTCGAGCAACAGGATCAGCGGCATAAATCCGCTGGCAACTCTGGAAAAACTGCAGTATCTGAATTTGGAGAACAACGCGATTGCAGAAATTGATGCAGTCGAACATATGAAGAAGCTGTCTTCGCTGTATCTCAATAACAACCAGATCAAGAGTGTTGCCGCACTGAAGGATCTGCCGCGACTGCATTCGTTATATCTGGCAAAAAACCAGGTCGTCGACATCAAAGAAATGGAGAAGTTGGCACAGCTCGGAAGTCTGGACCTGCGAAACAACCAGATTGTCGATGTGACGCCGTTGAAGGCGTTGACCAGACTACGCTGGACCTTCCTGTCTGGAAACAGGATCGTCGACATTGCTGCGCTGGCCGAAATGGCGAAGGCGGACGCTGACCGACATTTTGCACCGTACTGGCGGCTATACCTGGAAGATAATCCTCTGAATGCAGACGCTGAGGCTCATATCGAAACACTGAAGCTGTCGGGCGTGCGTGTGAAGATGCAAACGGTATCCCAATTGCCCGAAACGGAGCCGACGAAGGACACTACGGAAAAAACGGGTGCGGAATCCGGTCCTGTGTCAGTTGATCAGTGACTTCATTGTTACGGAAAAACACCCTCTTTTTCAACGCGTTCTGAAGCCAACGCAGGCCTTGCCGCAATCGTCGACGACATTCGCAGGAAGTCTGCCCTACAATATTGAACATGTCTGAATCCGGTCACGACTTAACAACAGATTATCACGACGATTCGCACGATCGCGTTGCTCTGGACGCTGCTGAAACTGCGCCGGTCATTATCGCTGGGCAGCTCACTCCGGAAGAGCAGGCAATTCAGCGATTGAATGACCAGATGGCCGCTCGGCTGGCATGGGAATCGTGGCACCGCCACAAACGTCGGCGTTTGCGAATATCAGCGATCCTGTTTGTCCTGACGTTTCTCAGCACCACGCTGGTGGGGGCGGACTATTGGCCACTGGATATCATGCCTGGCTTCTTTTCGGATGAAGCTCGGGTTCAGATTCTGACGCACCTTGCGCGCATCTGGCCCACAGAACCGGGGCAGACGCTCACCATCAGCGATCGATTCTGGGAATCGGTCCGTCTTGGCTGCACCTACAGCTGTCCGTTGATGTTGATTCTGCTGTGTCACGAAATGGGACACTATCTCCAGGCAGTGCGTTACGGAGTCCCCGCGTCGTTTCCATATTTCATACCGCTGCCACTGCCTCCGCTGGGGACCATGGGAGCGGTCATTCTGCAGGGGCGAGGTTCCGCCAACCGCAAGATGATGTTCGACATTGCGGTGACCGGCCCCATCGCCGGACTGATTGTCACTGTTCCGATTCTGTTGTTCGGTGTGTCGAGTTCCGGCTATGTACCGGCATCACCTCAAGCTGGCTTCGAGTTCGGCCAACCATACATCGTGCATTGGATTATCGAAGCCATACACGGTCCGGCCGCCCCCGGCATGGTGTTTCACTGGAATGGATATGCGACCGCTGGCTGGGTGGGAGTCTTCATCACGGCCATGAACCTGCTGCCGATCGGCCAACTGGACGGCGGTCACATCATGTATACGCTCATCGGCCGCAGGGCTCACTGGATTGCATGGGGACTGATCCTGACCGCCGTTGCGGCCATGATCCGAATGGAAATGTACTCGTACGTTCTGCTGCTGATCCTGCTGACGCTCACCGGACCAAGTCACCCGCCGACCGCCGATGACACTGTTCCTCTGGGACAGAATCGGCACATTGTCGGCTGGGCCACGCTGGCTTTTCTGATCATCGGGTTCACGTTTCAGCCCATCGTTATTCCCGATCAGCGGCAGGACCGACAGGCGAAGCCGGTCATCGAACCCCAACGTGGCAATGAACTGCAACAGGTGGACCAGGAGGAATTTGTGCAGAGTAGCCATCACCTTTTTGATGATGCGACCGTCCTGGACGGTTTGTGCGAGCACACGCTCGGCACTGCGGATGAAGCTCAACACCAAACTCCGCTCAGCTCCTTACGGTTTCCGGTGGTTGTAGTAAACGGTTGTTTCAGGCGGGACCGGGTGGCCGGTGGCTGGACAGAACGTAGCGAAGGAAGCCCCGGGGTTTCGCTCACTCCAACCGCCGGCCACCCGATGTCGATTCTTCCAATTGCACCACTCTGCACTAACCTCCATCCGGTTCGGGTTTCGTCATGAATGGTTGTGAAGTTGGGCCGTTAGTAGCTTGGGACCATTGTCCCGAGTTGAATGAAATTACTGGACGGGACAATGGTCCCATCCTGCGTCGAAAACCACAATCCACGACTGCATCCTCCACTCCGTTGTTGCCACGTTGACACGCAACCTTCGAATTGACACGATGCCGCCGTGTTGATCTGAATTTCCAGACAAGGGTCCTTCTATGCTCCAGCGTTTCGTTATCTTCGCCGTTTGCTCTACGGCAATTGCTCAGGGTGCGGACGAGGTTGACTTTGATGTCGTCGAAAAAATCGTTTACTCGAAGGTTGGCGATCGTGACCTTTTGCTGGACGCGTTTGTCCCCAAGGCGGATGGAACACATCCTGCCGTGCTGGTCGTCCACGGAGGCGCGTGGCGGCAGGGCAACCGAAGGCAGCTTCGTGGGTACGCCACGTCGCTCACAAAGATGGGGTTCGTCTGTTTTGCGATCGACTACCGGCTGGCCCCTGATCACACGTTTCCGGCACAGATCGAAGATTGCCGCGATGCTGTGAAGTGGATTCGAACGCACGCGGCGCAGTATAAGGTCGACTCTCAGAAGCTGGGCGCCATCGGATACTCAGCGGGCGGTCATCTGGTATCACTTCTCGCCACGACTGGCGAAGCACCCAGTGAAGAGAACGGAAACATCGATACACGAATTCAGGCCGTAGCGGCCGGTGGAGCTCCCACGGATTTTCGCTGGTTCCCCGACAGAGGCAAGTGGGCAGAATACTGGATGGGGGGAGATCTGGATGCAGTTCCTGAAAAATTCCTCGCCGCATCCGCAGCGGCGTTCGTCGACAGGAATGATGCCCCCATCTTCTTCTTCAACGGAACGGCCGATAAACTCGTTCCTCTTATCTGGACGATGCCGTGTCACACAGCTCTGAAAGCTGTCGGCGTCACTACGGAAATGCACATCATCGAAGGAGCGGGGCACCTGCAAGCCGCCGCCAACACGGAAGCGTTGCAGAAGGCGTACGCGTTTCTGAAACGCGAGTTGAAGGGCGAGGACGCAAAGACACAACCGGCGTCAGCGGCAAAGGATCAGTAGACTGAAGAATTGGCCTGTGACGGGCAACGCGACGCCCCGGAGACAAGCCGTCCAGAGCTTCAGCCCACGAGCCCCACGACCACATTTTCTTGAGAACTGCTCTAAAGACAGTTGGCGGTGACCTACTGTTTTTTCCGGCGACCGCCGCCCCGTTTCGCCGTGGGGTCGTACTTTGGGTTCCGTGTCGTCGGAACGGGTGCAGAAACGTCGGTGCGCCACTGCTTCATGGCAGCATGCAGTTCGGCCAGTTTGTCCGGGTTGGTTTTGCTAAGGTCGTTGGTTTCGCTGAGGTCACTCTTGAGGTTGTAAAGTTCCAGTCGACCGGTCTCGAACCATTCGATCAGTTTCCAGTCACCCATGCGGATGGCCCCGGCGGGAGTGGTACGGAATGGGCCTCCATGGGGATCTCCGCTGCCCTGTAAAAAACACGGAAAGTGCCAGAACAACGCGTCACGATTAAGTGACGCAGCGGAATCCTGCAGCAGCGGTACAATGCTCAGACCGTCCAGTTCGTAGCCGTCGGTCTTCTTCGAACCGGTGATTTCAGCGAACGTGGGATACAGGTCAACACCGATGATGGGCTCGCTGCAACGACTGCCCGCCTTTGTAACACCCGGCCAGCGGACGATGAAGGGTTCACGAATACCGCCTTCATACAGCATTCCCTTGGCACCTCGCAGCGGATGATTTGACGTGGCACCCATATGTCCGCCGTTGTCTGAGTAAAACACGACCACCGTGTTGTCCGTCAGACCAAGTTCTTCCACCTTCGCCAGGACTCGCCCAACGCTGTCATCGACGCTTTCGATCATGGCCGCATATTTGGCGTTCTTCTGATGCTGCCCCGGCGTCTTTGCCTGATACTTTGCCGTGACTTCGTCCTTCGCCTGAATCGGCGTGTGGACGGCATAGTGAGTCAGATACAGAAAGAACGGCTGATCTTTGTTGTCGTCAATGAATTTGACCGCCTCGTCCGTCAGGCGATCGGTGAGATATTCGCCCTTTTCCTGTTGAGCAAGGTTTGGATATTTGTACGGACTGTGATACCCGCCGCCGCTGGGGCTGCCCCATTCCTTGCCAGCGATGTTCACGTCAAAGCCCTGAGTCGTGGGATCACTTCCCAGATGCCATTTCCCCATGCTGGCCAGTGCGTATCCATTCGAATCCAGCACTTCGGCCCACGTGACGAATTCGTCATCCAGCACCGTCTTGTTTTCGGCCGGCTCAAGCTTGCGAAACTGATCGTTGCCGCGTTTGGGATCACCAACGGTGTAAATGCCGTGACGAGGCGTGTACTTGCCGCTTAACAGACACGCTCGACTTGGAGCACAATTCGGAGCACACGCATAGGCGTCAGTAAACACCATCCCGCTGGCAGCCAACTTGTCGATGTTGGGCGATTCATAAAAGTCCGATCCCTGATACGCAAGGTCCGCCCAGCCCAGATCGTCGATGAAGAAAAAGACGACGTTGGGCTTTTCGGCAGCAGACGCAGGACCGGCCATAAGAAAGCCGAAAACGTGCAGAGCGATTATGATTTGTTTCACGTGAGTCGTCGTCCTGGGGGGCTGATAGGCGTCGTGCAGAATGAATGCCGACGGTTGACCGGGCCCGCGGGATTTGTCGCGAACCACTGAGTTACCCCCATCGTACAGTCTTCTCTGCGTCTCCGCGCCCCTGCGCGAGACTACGAGCTGCGGAAATCCGAGGAGGAGAAGAAGAGTACGAGACACGAGGACGATATTCGGTCTTTTTCTTCGTCCTCGTACTTCCTCCTCGTCTTCTCGTCCTCGATTTCTTTCTTATGCTCTTCTGCGCACGACGGCGAGGCAAAAATCCCGTTTCATCGACACCTCATTGCTTCCTGCCGGAGTGCGCGCTGGCCGCGTCCGTCATTTTTTCTCCAATCATGACCAGCTTGTAATCGTGCAGTCGTTTTTCGTTCAGCCAATACGGACTGGTGATTTCCTTGAAGGCGTAGATGGCGGCCTGAATTCCTTCTGCCCACGCCACCGTCACCAATTTGATGTCTCCGTGAACGTCGCCCACTGCAAAGATACCGCGACGAGTAGTTTCAAAGTACGGATCGATGGCGATGCTGCCGTCCTCGTTCAGGCGAATCGCCAGCCGCTCAAATGTCTCTTTCGCGGAAAGGAAACCGATCTGGACAATGGCCAGTTCTGAGTTCAGCTGAGTTCCATCCGTCAGTGAAGTGACCAAATGCCCGTCCTGCAAAGATGCATTGACCACTTCGGTGCTGGTCCGGACCTTTCCGCCCAGTTCTTCGACACGACCGACCGTGTCCGCTTTGCCGATCGCAGTTTCTTCACGCACAATCACGTCGACTATGGCGTTTCGCTGCAGGGTCATCACGGCAGCGTCCAGCGCGGAATCACCGCCGCCGACAATCAGGACATGGTCGCCGTGGTAGTCATTGATTCGAGGGACCTTGTAATAGACTTTTTTCCAGTCCAGCGCATCAAGGACCGGCAGCTTTCGGGGATAGTGCAGCAGTCCGCAGGCCAGGATGACCTTGCGACAGAGGTACTCGCCCTTGCTGGTGACCACCTTCTTCAGTGGGTCTTCCTGTTCCTTTTCCTCCGTATCCAGGATCTCGACAAGTTCTTCTTCAAACCGAAATTGCACCAGGGCATCGGTCGCCTGCCGAAAGGTCCGTTCGGACAATTCCTGCCCCGTGATACCGTCAGGGAAACCGGGGATGTCGACGATCTTCTTGTCCGCGTACAGAAACTGCGGTTGTCCGCCAGGTTCCGATTTCGCTTCCACCACCAGCGTCGTCAAGCCGCGATGAGCTGTGGTCAGGCTGGCCGCCAGTCCGCCGGGGCCGGCTCCGATAATGACGACATCCCAATACTTCAGGTTGGCGAAGTCGGTCGTCGGGTCCAGTACCGTAACTTTGAAGTCTGCCATAACGTAACGCCCCCGTTCGGTTGCCGATTCGATATGAGAAGGTTGCCTGCATTAAGTCATCGGTTGCAACAGAAAGGGTATCCGTCTGAGGTCCGTTCGGCGCCCGGAATTGTCCATGTTCGGTCAGACCGGAACGGGGCTTCTCAGGAATGACAAGATGTTAACGGCCGTCTAA
>JBDONA010000762.1:0-4770 GCA_039831575.1 Fuerstiella sp.
CATCGTGATCGGCGTCGACCGCCTCGTCGAGTCGTTCGGGAAACAGAACCTGTTGATCACGCGCCTGTTTGACTTTGGCAAAATTCATCAAAAACCTCCTGAGACCCCGATCCTCCCCAAAAAACAAGCCTCACGCCAGGCCTGATTGCCCATTAAATCGACAGGCCGGTAAGCCGTGGGCTATGTGCTTTCACCACTTCGCGGCTAGCCAGATTTGTGGGTCACGACAAGAGATTCACTTCCCCAGTTCGTCAGCGTATTTTTCTGCGCCGTAGACGACGCGCATGGCTTCTATAATGGCGGACGCCGACACCGAGACAGCGCGTGAGACATCGTCTGTGTACAGGTAATTACTGGTCAGGCTCTGGATGTTGCCGTCAAAGATGATGCCGACGAATTCCGCCTGCCGGTTGATCACCGGACTACCGCTGTTGCCGCCGATGATGTCCGCTGTGCAGACAAAGTTGAATGGCGTGGTAGCGGTGATTTTTGCCCTGGCATCGTGCCAGGATTGTGGCAGCTTCCAGTCGTCCTTCGCACCGTGATTTGTTTCGTGCCGGAACGCGCCACCCATCGTGGTCCATGGTGGAACGGTGGTGCCGTTTTCCTGATAACTTCGCACCGGGCCAAACGCGAGCCGCAGCGTAAATGTGGCATCCGGATACGTATCTGTCCCCTGAACGGCGACGGTTGTCTGAGAGATTTTCGAGTACGCCTGACGTTCCTGTTCAGTCAGTTCATCACTGTGTTTGCGGTAGGCTCGGAGTTCCGGTTCCATGATCTTTGCCAGTTGAATCAATGGGTCGACGCTGCGCGCGATGGCGACCGCTCCACCTTTGGCCATGGCTTTTCGCGTCGCTGGATTGAATAGTTTTGTACCGCTCACCAGTTCCGTGGCACGAGCAACGGGACTCTTGCCGGCCAGTATTCTGGTCACCAGTGCGTCATCACCGCCACGTTTTTCGACCAGCCGGGCGATTTCGTCGGCCAGCTTGATGCGTTCGAGATCCGGATAAATCGGCGCCGTGGAAAACAGGTCCTGTTCCAGGGATTCCCGCGCGCTTTCGCGAAACTCGCGGAGCCGTTCGGTGCCCGGTTTCTTATCTTCGGCGGCCATCAGGACAAGCGTTTCGGCGATGTCATACAGCCGCGAACGGAATGATGACACGGTGCCCAGTGTGCCGGCCTTTTCGTCTTGCAGTCGGGAGATTTCTGACCATGCGGTTGCCAGTTCGCGGATCTGTGTGTTTTTTCTGATGGCGGCCAGCAACTGTGTTTCGGCCTGCTGTTTTTGTTCCATGATCGCAGGGTTCTGCAGTCCTCCGAGCATTCCCATGTATGCCTTGCGCGAGTTCTGCAGTCCGAACAGATCGTCCTGCGCCCGCCGTTTCTGTTCTGCGCCACCAAGTCCGAACTGCTGCATCAGAACTTCCTTGCGGCGTATGAAATTAAGCACATACGGATTCCGCACGTCGCGCATGTACTTAAACGCGTCAACGGTGAACAGCCGCTGAGTGCGGCCCGGGTTGCCCGATACGAAGACCAGTTCCTCTTCTTCCACTGGTTCGTCGGCCCATTTCAGGTGGTGCTTGATCTTTGCCGGTTTGCCGTCTTCATAAACCCGGAAGAGCGTGACGTCCAGGCAATAACGTGGGTATTCAAAGTTGTCGGCGTCACCGCCGAAGAACGCGATGTCAGCTTCCGGAGCCCAGACCAGACGCACGTCTGTGTACTTTCGATAGCGATAGAGATGAAATTTTGAACCGCCGAACAGTGTCACTACGTCGCTCCGCAGTCCGGTCGCGTCCAGTGATTCCTTTTCTATTTCCGCCATTACGGCGCGGCGGGCCTCGGCCGCTTTTTCGGCCGGCAGATTCTGCACTGCGGACACGACTCGCGCCGTGACGTCTTCGATGGCAGCCAGCACGTTCAGCTCCAGGTCGGGCGCCTTCAGCTCTGTTGCGTGATCTTTTGCCAGGTATCCGTCTTTGGCGACGTCGCGTTCTGAATTGGACAGTTTGAACAGTGTGTCGCTGGCCACGTGGTGGTTCGTCAGGACCAGTCCGGTTGATGAGACAAACGAGCCGGAACCGCCGACGTTAAATCGTACTGAGGACAGCCTTACGTGCTCTGCCCATTCCTCAGTCGGTTCAAACCCGTAGCGTTCCTTCAATTGTTTGGTGGGCAGGTCGCTAAACAGCCACATCCCTTCATCGGCACAGGCAATTGTTGACGTGAGCGTGAGCAGACACAGGGCGGAGAGTGTTTTCCGGAGCATGATGAATTCTCATTGGACGCAGGACAGACGTGACGCCTGAAATATGACAAACTTCGCCCGCCCTGGCGAGTCAGCGCGGCGGATGTCGCCGAATGATGTCAACCGCGCCGAGACCGGGTCGTACGTGTTTCATCGAATCTCTACATTTCCTCCTGGCTGCGGTTGACGTCTTCCTGCACAACAACAGGATTCGCATAGCATATCGCGAGAATGAGGCTCGGTGCACCGGGGCAATCCTGTTGTTGTCTGAGAGGTAAACATGAAGTTGCTTCGCAAAGCGCTACTGGACGGATGTTTTCTGCTGGATCTGGACGAACGCGAACTGCCGGCCATTTTTCGTCAGGTCGTGAAGTACCTGGTGGCGCGGGGGACGGTGCCGGCGACGCAGGCAGCTGAACTGGCGGAGTCATTGACCTCACGTGAAGAGCAGATCTCTACCGCCATTGGAAACGCGGTATCCGTCCCGCATACGTATCTGGATGCTGTTCGAGAACCGGTGATTGTATTTGTGCGACTGGCGCACCCGTTGAATCTGGGATCGCCGGATGGCGTTCCTACGAAATTTGTGGTTGTGCTGCTGGGACCGACTGGTGCCGCTGCCCAGCACCTGGACGCGCTCGCCGAAATCGTTCGGCTCATGGCAAATGAGGAGTTCCGGTACGACGCGGGTGAGGCCCGCACTCAGATCGATCTGTTGGCGGCGCTGGACCGATTTGATCAGCGGACGGCGCCGCCGACAACGCCCCAGGAAAAACGAAGTGACGGATTGGAGTACACCGGTAAGCTTTTTGGCGGACTGCTACAGGATATTCGTCGTCGGTTGCCGCATTACGCCAGTGATTTTCGTGATGGGTTGCACACCAAGAGTGTGGCAGCAACATTGTTTCTGTTCTTCGCATGTCTCGCACCCGCCGTCACGTTTGGCGGCATCATGGCCGAATTGACGGACAATCACATCGGTGCGGTGGAAATGATCGTTGCTTCCGCATTCTGTGGCGTGGCATATGCATTGTTCTCGGGACAGCCGCTCATCATTCTGGGGGGCACCGGTCCGCTGCTGGTCTACACGTGGCTGCTTTACGTTCTTTGCGGTCAGGTGGGATTGGGAGATTACTTTCTGGAAACTCGTGCGTGGATCGGTCTGTGGACCGGGCTGCTACTGTTTGTGCTGGCAGCCACCGATGCCAGTTGCCTGGTAAAGTACTTCACTCGGTTCACCGACGAGATCTTCGCGGCGCTGATCTCAATCATATTCATTTATGCAGCGGTCGAGGCACTGGCGGACATCGTGTCCGATGTTTACCAGGTCGAACGCACCAGTCACGACCGCGCACTGGTTCCTCTGCTGTTGGCCATGGGCACGTTTTTCGCGGCCTTCGGTCTGTCGCGATTTCGCAGCAGCCGCTACCTGCTGCCGCAGGTTCGGGAGTTCCTTGCTGATTTCGGTCCGACCCTCGCGCTGGCGGCCATGACCCTGGTTGCAGTGACGTGGTTCCATGACGTTGAAACGACAATGCTACCCGCTCCGGATGCGATTCAGCCGACCATCGAACGTTCCTGGCTGGTCAACCCCTTCGTGGTACCCGTATGGGTGTGGTTCGCCGCACTTGGACCGGCGATTCTGGCAACTCTGCTCGTGTATCTGGATCAGAACATCACAGCGCGGCTGATCAACAGCCGTGATCATAAACTTCAAAAAGGGGCCGCCTACCATTACGACCTGGCCCTAATGGGCGTGTTGATTATTGTGTGCTCGCTGTTTGGATTGCCCTGGTTGGTGGCCGCGACCGTACGTTCGCTGAATCATGTGCGCAGCCTGGCAACCGTCGAAAACGTCGTCTCCAGAGATGGCGGTTCACACGAGCGCGTGCTGCATGTGCGGGAAACCCGGGTCACCGGACTTGCGATTCATCTGCTGATCGGGCTGTCGGTCCTGGCACTGCCGTTGTTAAAGATGATTCCCATGGCCGTGCTGTACGGTTTGTTTCTGTTTATGGGCGTGGTTTCCATGGCGGGCAATCAGTTCTTCGAGCGGTTGCGGCTGTGGCTGATGGATTCGTCGCTGTACCCGACGACACATTATATTCGTCGCGTTCCGGTCTGGACGATCCATCGATTTACACTGTTGCAACTGATCTGTCTGATCGTCCTTGGGCTGGTGGAAGTATCGCCGCTGGGAATTCTGTTTCCGTTATTTCTTGTGCTGCTGGTCCCCGTACGAATACTCGCAGGACGATTCTTTACGCCCGAACAGCTCGCGGCCCTGGATGCCGAAGCAGAACCCGAAGACGAGGAGACTCACTGGGCAGCATGATCAGCATGCTGCCAGATGGCGATGTCTCTGGTAACTATGCAGGTTGCAGTCAATTCCCGCCAAATGCCCATCGATTGCAACTAGTGCCCTGTCAGCTTTTAATTTCAGGGTAGAGTGATTTGAGTTTTCTGCGTGCGGCTTGCACGTTGAATTGCCAATCGACTCCGCGTTGTCTGCT
>JBDONA010000436.1:0-20968 GCA_039831575.1 Fuerstiella sp.
GTTTCACGTTCGGAATTTGACGGCATTCTAAAGGAAGATGTACGGTTTTCCTCCAGCAACAAAGACAGTGTCGGCGATGCCGTGAACGGCTGGTTCGATCGACTGATGCTGCACTCGGGTATCAGAACACCGCCTGCCGTCTGGTTGATGCTGTGCCCGTTGGTGGGCGCCACATTTGGCGGGACCATGTTCGTCGTAACCGAGAATATTCTGATGGCCGCTGTTGGGTTCTTCTTCGGGCTGGCTATACCGATCGTCATTGCCATTGTTCAGCGGACCAAACGCCAGACGAAGATCGTGGAGCAGATGCCCGGCATGGCAGAGGCTCTTGCTCGTGCAGCACGTACCGGAAGAAACGTATTACATTCATTCCGCACTGTCGCCGCCGATACACCAGCACCGCTTGGTGATGAACTTCGGCTTGTGGTTCGACGAACGGAGCTGGGAATGGACCTTGGAACTGCTGTTCGCGACCTGACCGACCGGACAGGTGTCAAAACGCTGACGATGTTCAGTTCCGCAGTCGGAGTTAACCAGGACACAGGCGGTGACCTGGTGCAGGTTCTGGAGCGATTGGCCATGGCCGTTCGTGACCGACTTCACTTCGTCAATCGGATGCGCGCTGCAACCATCGCAAGCCGTCTGGGGACGCTCCTGATGCTGGTTGTTCCGCCTCTGGTCGTTTTGTTTTTCTCGTTGAATCGCCAAAACTACATCGCAGACCTGCTAAGCTCATTCTGGGGGCGTCTGTCGGTGGGATTGGCAATCGGATTGCAGATTATTGGTGGCCTTGCTGTGGTTCGAATTCTCAATCGCAGTGCTCGCTTTTAGGGCGGACGACGGTCTCGATGACGGATGTCATCGCCGCTGTGACAGCATTTGGATTACCGGCATTCCGTTGGACTGTCGACTGACGTGGTCGGAGAAAAGTTATGTACAACTGGCTTGGTATCGCTCTGGCTGTCGTTAGTTGTGGATACGGTTTGTATAAGATTTTTCGAGGCAGACCGGATAAGTCCGGTGACGCTGGTGGTCGACAAAGCCGATTGTTTTCCTTCTTCGGCGGTCAGAAAAAGTCGTCCGATGAGACAACCTCTGAGTCGCAACGCACGCTCTCGGCGTCAGAGCAGAGTGGCGAAGAGTCGCGCGCAGCCTCGAGTTCTTCCAATATCGTTCTTCCGGCGCCTGACGAAGAGCAGCCGGAATTGATCGTGCCTGCAGTGGTTGATTCTCCAGAGGATAGTTCTTCGCGTGATGTCATTCCCCTGGAAGCGGACTTCAATGAACGTCATCAAGGATCGGCGGTGACTATTCGTGACGCCCCTGCGGCCCAGCAACGGAACCGCGGCGGACTGTTCGCAGACTTTGACGGCATTCTGAGCAGTGAAGCCGATAGTGTTCTGACACGGCCAAAACCTGAAGAACTGCCCATGTCCGAAGACGACATGGTGTTCGGCAGCGTAACACCCGCCCTGGCCGAAATGCTACCTGAGTCTGAAAGCCGAAGTGATTCTCAGCGTCAGCATCTCGCAGCAGCCGGCTATCATTCCCGCGCTGCCTGGATTAATTTGAACGCTGTACGTTTTGTGCTGGCATTTCTTACTCTGATAATCGGCGGATTCTCGCTGCTGCTGGCTCCTCCACAAATGGAGACGGTCCTGCTGGGCTTTATTGTTCTGGGACCAGTGCTAATGTGGGCGTTGCCGCCTCTGGTGGTGACATCCAAAGCGAGTGAGCGAAAAATCGACATTGAACGCGGTCTGCCCGACGTGCTCGATATGCTGAATATGGGAGTAAGTCAGGGACTGACAGTTGCGGCATCGCTGCGTCGCATTAGTGGTGAAATCGGCGGCGTTCACCCGGCGTTGTCGCAGGAATTGAGCATTGTAAATCAACAGGCGGAGGTCGGTTCACTAAACCACGCACTCCGCGGATTTTCAAATCGCATCGATTCATCGGAAGTCGCGTCCTTTACCGGGCTGTTGACGCAGTCAGAATCAACCGGCACTAGTATTGCTCAGGCGTTGAAGGACTACAGCGACAGTATGCGGGCCAGTCTCCGCGAACGGGCGGACGCGCAAGCAAATGCGGCTTCATTCAAACTGCTGTTTCCAACGACATTGTGCCTGATGCCAGCGGTGTTCCTGTTTCTTCTGGGGCCAGCTATCGTGGATCTGAATAACTTCTTCGAAAACTCCTCCAGCATACTTGGTGACGGACGCGCGGATGCTGTCCAGTTCCTCGATCTGCAAGCGGTCGATGGACCGGCCAACCCGTAATTAATCCAAAGAAGTCCGGCTATAGCTGAACTGCCCGCAGCGTCTGTGTAGGATACCGCCTTCAGGTCTTCCATTTCAGGCACTTTTTCAGCTGCTGTAATGCCGATCAAGTTTCGCTGTAAACACTGCCACCAACTGTTGGGTATTTCTCGATCCCGCGCCAGCGCCGTTGTGGACTGTCCGCAATGCGGCCGATCGCTGCGAGTCCCGGAACTTGACGGCCGCACACGTCGGCTTCCGAGTCCGGATTCGGAAGTGAAACGTGACTCGGTGCTGCTTTCAGCACTAAGTGAACTTTCCGTTCTCGATCAGGACGACCAGACATCTGCGGCCGAACGCCCGGAATCGGCCGCAGGGCAGGGCACGGCAGAGGCAGCTCACAGAGTCGTGTCGCCGGAACCACTTGCCATGTCGGCACCGGTCGATGTTGAGATCGCGTACAAAGCCGTTGCCCGCGAAGCAGACATCGAATTTGATGAACCGATCGCGATCGCCGAATCTCTGAATGAACTTGCTGCATTCGAGCAGCAGAACCCCGACGGTCTGGTCTCGGCAGATGTACTGCGAGATATGCGCGAGGTCAGCCGCGGCCAGTCGCGATTGACTGTGCCGTTGCTGAGCGGTGTCGCGATGCTGTTGCTGGGGATTTGTGTGGGGTGGTGGGTTGGCCATCGATCCGTTGACGGTGCTGGCTCTGTCGACACACTGCCGCTGCCGGAGATGGACGCACCCATCCATGTTCGTCAGGTCGGGCATGGTGTCAGTGTTCAGGGGACGATTGAGTACCAGGATGCTTCCGGTCGCACGTTTCCGGATTCTGGCGCAATAGCGTTGTTGCTGCCGGTTGGCAGACAGGGAACCCTAAAACTGAACGCCAGAAGTCTGAAACGGCCAGCGGGAAACCCGGACCTTGCTGCCACCGTGGCCGCATTGTCTGCGTTGGGCGGTGCTATGGGGCTGGCAGACGAGGATGGAAATTATCAACTGAAGTCATCGCAGGCTGTTGATTGCGTCCTGATTGTCGTCTCGCGACACATGGAACGAGCGGACGATTTGCTGCCATCCCCGCAGGCGGTGAGTATTCTCGAATCCTGGTTCGACTCCACAAACCACGTTGTCGGCCGACTTTCGGTCGAGACCGTTGAGATCTCACAACAGAAACTCAACGGACTCCCGGTCAACGTTCAGTTCGATGCCGTGAAATAATCAACCGCCACAATTGTTGGTGGGACGTCGTTCACCTCACCGGGGCCAGACCCAGTGCCCGGCGCAACAGGCCAATCTGTCCGGAGTGAATCTGTTCGTGCATCGGGCAGAACATGATGGCTCCCAGCTTAATGGGAAAGGCCGCGTAAGGCATATCCACGGGTTCCAGCAGCACGGACGGATCAATCTGTTGCAACTCGGATGTCGCCAACTCGTGGATGCGATTCAGGCGGTCCGCAAGTTCGTCGGCCGACGGCTGAGCTGTACGGTCCGGGTTCGGAACGGATTGTCGGCTGTACGCCTTGCGGAACTTTCCCGGGATCAATTTCAGGTCTTCCGGTCTGCGTCCCCGAATGCGAAACATCAGCAGGCCGTACTGGCTGACGGTCAGGTGTCCGACCTGCCACGCGATGTTGGTGGGCAGTCCCTCCGGCACGTCGAACCACTGCTCGCGCGGAGTAGCCTCCAGCAGTTCCAGATTGTATTGCCGGGCGAATTCGATCTGCCCGATGGCGCCACGCAGCATAGAGGTGGCGGCAGCAATGTCGGGGATGTCGTTGTCGTTCATGGTCCAACTTGTATCGAAAACGGGGGAACCCCGGGAGAGATGCTTAACCGCAGAGCTGATGGTCTGCTGAATGGAACGAGATGGCTTTAACTCGCCTGAGTGGAAGTCGCGTATTGTTTCACCCGCCTGTCAGAATTACCAGGCATCGTCTACATCACAATCTGTGATTCCCAACTCAGAACATCTCCTTCGGGAAGATCAACAACGCCAACCCGACGCAGCATATAAAGCACCTGTGCTCGATGATGCATGCTGTGCGTCAAAATATGCGTGATACCACCCCCCCCCCCAAAAAAAGTCTTCTCAACGCCGTCAATGGGATCCACCCAGCGATCGTCCCAGTCGTTTCGATCGCGAACTGATTTTGCCACGTGGGCCAGGACGTGCTGTGGCTGTGTCCAGCCGCGCCGTCATGGCGCTGACTGAAGTGTTCGTGGCTGCATCGGAGGCGTCGACCTCGTGACCGGCCATCAGGGCTGACCACACTTCCATGTTGTGAATAATATGAACGAATGTTCGGCGTAGAGTTTGATGTCCGATGTCGAACCGGCGATCCGGCTGTTCCTCGGACAAAGAGTCAGCGAGCGTCAGCAGTTGCTGAGTCGTCCAGCTGTCATGACCAAGCAAACGGTCCAGCAGATCCATGGGAACCTCAGTCAGAAACACAGGCTATGATCGTGGTCGGTTTGATATAGATTACCAATCTGCGAAGATCGTCCCATCAAAGAGTCGCCGTCTCTTGAAAAGATCGTGACTTCGGTCTTTCGTTCTGCTCTATGCATGGCGGCCACGCCGCATTTGGAGGGTGCTATGGCTGAGCCTTCTCGCCGAAACTTCCTGCAGTCTTCTTCCGCAATGGCAGTCAGCAGCCTGATGGCTGCGCAATCCACGCAGGCGGCCGGTGTTCAGCCGAACGATCGTGTTCGGGTGGGTATCATGGGCGCAGGTGGGCGGGCGCTATCGCTGATCAATTCCTTTTCCTCAAACGCGTCCGTCGAAGTTGTCGCCATTGCGGATCTGGACGCCAACCGCCTTCCGAAAGGCCAGGCGGCAGCCGAGAAAAATCAGAAGCGTCGACCACGTGGCGAAAGCGACTTTCGGCGGCTCATCGACGACAACACGATTGACGCGATCGTTGTCGGAACGCCCGATCACTGGCATGCCATTCCCACGATACTTGCGTGCCAGGCGGGCAGGGATGTCTACGTCGAAAAGCCGGACGGTCACAATATTGTCGAAGGCATGCGGATGGTGGCCGCGATGCGCAAACACAAACGCATCGTGCAAATGGGATCGCAGCACCGGTCGACGAAACGTCTGCAGACGGCAATTGAATTTGTGAAGAGCGGAAAACTGGGACGCTGCGTCGTGGCCAAGGCATGGGAGAGTTCGAAACAGGGGGCGATTGGATTCCCGCCCGATGGTACGCCTCCCGCCGGCGTCGACTACGACATGTGGATGGGGCCGGCACCAAAGCGACCGTTCAATATAAACCGCTTTCACGGACGCTGGCGCTGGCTGTATGACTATGGTACCGGCGACCTGGGCAATGACGGCGTTCATCGGCTGGATATGGCCGTCGCGTTATTGAACGCTGCCTGCGTTGCTCAGGGTGACGAACAGGTTGGTATGCCGTCTTCCATTTCGGCCCACGGGGGTAAGTGGTACTTTGACGACGCGCAGCAGTTTCCGGACACCATGCAGGTCACGTATGAGTATGGTGCCGTCAGTCACACAAAAATGCTGACGTACGAAATGCGCGTCTGGACGCCGTACCACTATCTCGGACATTCAGAAGGAGCGGCCGTCTTTGGCGACCAGGGCTATATCGTCATGGGCAACTCAAGCTGGGCAGCATATGGTCGTGGAGGGCGGATTCTGGGACAGGGCGAAGGCGACAGTCACGAGGGGCCGCATGTTCAGAACTTCATCGACTGCGTCAAGTCGCGGCAGAAACCGTACTGCGATCTGGAAACCGTTGGTCACCCCGCGTCGGTCCTCTGCCACGCCGGCAACATTGCCGCGCGCGTCGGCAGGACGCTTAAGCTTGATCCCGTATCACAATCTTTTGCCGGGGACGACGAAGCGAACGCACTGCGAACGCGGTCGGAGTATCGGAAGCCGTGGGTTCTGCCGGAAGTGTGATCATGCAGGATTGGCAGCAACAATGCAGCCATGCAAGACAACCAGACGCTTGTTCACAGATTCTCCAGCAAGAGGTGACCTATGGCCAAAATTTACCGAGTCGGAATCATCGGCAGCACGGGTAAGGGCGACTACGGACACGGCGTTGATGTTGCGTTCACGAAACTGTCGAATGTGAAAGTGGCTGCCGTTGCCGACCCGCACGATGGTGGCCGCGCGGCCGCTCAGAAAAGGACCGCTGCACCGAACGCGTACGCTGACTTTCGCAGGATGCTTGAAAAGGAGAAGCTCGATATCGTCGGCATCTGTCCACGCTGGATTGATCAGCATCACGACATGCTGCTGGCCGCCGCAAACGCCGGTTGTCACGTCTACATGGAAAAGCCGTTCTGCCGCAATCTGACAGAATGCGACGAAGTTGTTCGCGCCATGGAAATGCGACACCTGAAGCTCGGAATCGCGCACGTGTCGCAATACTCGCCTGTACTGGACACCGTGCTGTCACTGATTCAAAACGGTGAAATTGGGGACGTTCTGGAATTACGGGGTCGAGGCAAAGAGGATCGTCGTGGCGGTGGAGAAGACCTGTGGGTGTTGGGGTCACATGTCTTTGGCCTCATGCGAAGTATCGCCGGCGGCAGTGCTCACTCATGTACGGCGACCGTGACCAGTAAAGGCCACGCCGTTGCCAAAGCAGACGTTTTCGACGGTCCCGAAGGAATAGGTCTGCTGGCTGGCGATCACGTGCAGGCTCGGTACGAGTTTGCTAAAGGCGTCTATGGCCATTTCGCCTCGAAACGAGGTGCCGGCGGCAGCCCGACGCGTTTTGGACTTCAGATTATGGGGTCGCGAGGCATCATTGAAATGCAGAGCGGCTATCTGAAACCCGCGTTCATCCTGCGCGACAGCAGTTGGTCGCCGGGACGCACCGGCAAAGCATGGGAGACGATCACGTCCGCGGGCATCGGCATGCCGGAACCTCGAACGGACGGCACATACGAAGGCGGTCACATTGCGGCCATCAGCGACCTGATCGACAGCGTTGAAACGGAACGCCCCACGAAATGTTCTGCCGAAGACAGCCGGTCAATCGTGGAGATGATCGCAGCCGTATTCGAATCTCATCGTGTCGGAGGCCCGATTGATTTGCCGTTGCAGACCCGCAACAATCCACTGTCGTTGTTGAAACCGTAATTAATACAAGAGGGTCGGGAGTCTTTTTCGGACAGAGGACGATCCGACTCAAACGTTAACGATCCGAAGAAGACTCCCGACCCTTTAGCTTCCACTTTCATTTCCCAGGGATCCAACGATGAGCGGACGCGCGCTGAAGAACAAACTGATCAAGGGGGAAACCGTCTACGGCACGTTGTTGCAGCATGCCATCAATCCGGCCATGGTGGACTTTCTGCCGCCGAATGCCCTGGATTTTGTGATCGTGACGGCCGAACACAACGCACTGGACCTGGCGGAATTTCTTCCCGTGCGATACGCGCTGGCGGCCAAAGGTATTGCCTGCCTGGCCAGAACACACAGTCGTGACCCCGACGACGTGTCCAAGGTGTGCGATAGCTTTGACGGAGTCGTCGTGCCGTACGTGGAAGATTACGAACACGCCAAGCGTCTGGCAGCCGCAGCTGTGTATCGTCCACTCAAAGGGAAAGCTCTTAAACAGGTTTTGGCTGGCGGCGCATGGCCCAGCGACGCTACCAGAAAGTACATCACCGAGAGCAAATGTGCGGACACCGTCTTTATTCCCATGATTGAGTCTGTGGAGGGCGTCGAAAACCTGGACAGGATCTGTTCGATTCCTGGTGTTCACGCTGTCTTTGTTGGTCCCAACGACCTGACTGTGAATATGGGTATTCCCAATGAATATGATCACCCGGACACGATTGCTATGCTGCAGAAAATTATTGACACAGCGGACCGTCATCACGTCGCTGCCGGGTGCTGGTTCGGGACGACCGAACAGGCCCTGCGAACTATTCGACAGGGCGCACGACTGGTCGTTTACTCCAACGATGCCTTGATTATGAAGAATGCCATGGCTGCGGCATTCACCGAATTGAAACAGGGTTGACCATCGGCTTCATTATTTATCGCCTGGTTCGGTACTGCCACTTCGTTAGCCCACCCTCCATTGTTCCCAACTGAGATCTTCCATGAATTGCAATTCCCTGCGGACCGTTTTTTCTTTGTTCGTCACGTCTGTCGTCGTGGCGTTACCTGCCAAAGCTGATGTGAAATTGCCTGCTGTGCTGGACAGCCATATGGTCATTCAGCGTGATCAGCCGGTGCGAATCTGGGGCTGGGCGGATGCTGATGAAAAAGTAACCGTCACGCTGGAGGAAGAAACTCAGTCGGCAACTGCTGATGCGGCAGGGCAGTGGCTGGTGACACTGGAGCCACAGCAGGCAGACGGCAAGCCGCGACAGATTAAAGTGGCCGGGAAGAACACGATTGATCTGAAAGACGTCCTGGTCGGCGAAGTCTGGATCGGTTCCGGGCAATCCAATATGGAATGGCACTTTGCGAATACGATCGGCGCGGCCGAAGCCATTGCTGCGGCTGACCACCCCAACGTGCGGTTATTTCATGTGCCAAAGGTTAACGCGAAGGAAACCGCAGACGATGTGAACGCGAAGTGGAAACTATGCACGCCTGCCAACGTGCCGACGTTTTCGGCGGTGCTCTACTATTTCGGCAAGCGACTGCACGAAGAACTGGACGTGCCGATCGGTCTGATCAACAGTTCATGGGGCGGATCGGCGATCGAACCCTGGACGATCAAAGACGGGAATTCCGGCGGCATGTACAAGGGCATGATCGCTCCTCTGACAAACGTGGCCGTGAAGGGGGCGATCTGGTACCAGGGCGAAACCAACGCGATCCGCAAGAATGGATTGACCTATGCGGACAAGATGAAAGATCTGATTGAAGGCTGGCGCAACGAATTCCGCAACGACGAACTCGCCTTTCATTTTGTGCAGATTGCCCCCTGGTCAGGCGCAGGATACGCGCCTGGTCAGTTGCCAGCGCTGTGGGAGGCTCAGGTTGCCACACTGAAGATTCCTCACACGGGCATGACTGTCACGACGGATGTGGTGGACAATATCGCCGACATTCATCCTCGGAACAAACTGGACGTCGGCAATCGGTTGAGCTTGTGGGCATTAGCCAGGACGTATGGTCGCAACGGCATCGTGTATTCCGGTCCACTGTATAAGTCGCTGAGTATTGACGGAAAAACCGTGCGGTTGAGGTTTGCTTATGCTGACGGGATGAAGTCGCGGGACGAAAAACCCCTGAACGAATTCCAGGTCGCTGGTGAATCAGGCGAATTCGCGGATGCCACGGCCACAGTCGACGGCAACACAATTGTCGTTTCGGCCGATTCCGTGACTAAGCCCACCCAGGTGCGATTCGGCTGGCACAAGCTGGCCAATCCCAATCTGGTGAACGGTGCGGGGCTGCCGGCGTCGCCCTTCCAGACCAATAACTGGCAGGGCGGTACGGGCGAATAATGTCGCAATCAGGGGGGCGCGGCATGGAATCCGAACTGTTTTCGTGTTGCACGGCCTGGCCGCTCGGAAACTGAGAAGTGGGCGTTACAATTCGTGTTTTCCTGAAGTTTTTTCGTAATCCAGGCAGCGAATTGTGGACGAACCAGTTGTCCTTCCCGGTCAGATGCGGTTTCAATGGGGTCCGGAAGCGGATTCCAGCCGCAAAAAAACAGAGCGCCCCCAATCCGGAAAAGAAAATCTCAGCAAGCCGAGTATGAAAAAAGAAGCCGCAAAGCCCGGTAAGAAGTCACAGAAGACGTCTCTGGTTGCCGTGGCATCGTCCGCAAAAAAGAAGACGCCGCCAAAGACGAAAAGCCTCGCGGGAAAGAAACAGAAACTGAAGACGGCCGTCAGAAAGGCGACAACTGCCGGTCATACCCCGCAAGGGACATCCAGCGAAGTCCCTCAGAGCATCGACGAGCCCATGGCCAGCGACACCACGCCGGAAGATTCAGTGGTCGCGTCCGCTCTGCCTGCCGTCGATCAGGAAAATGTGGATCAGGAGAACGTGTCGCAGGACGTTTCAAACTCAATAAATACCATCGCACCGAGACGAAGTTATCACGAAGTTATGGAAACAATTGATCTGAAATGGGGAGCCAGACTTCCCAAGGTTGGCTTCGGCTTCTGGAAGGTCGAAAAAGAAAAAACTGCGGAAGTCTGCCGCACTGCGATCGAAGTTGGTTATCGCCATCTCGACTGTGCCTGCGACTATGGAAACGAAGTGGAAGTCGGGCAGGGCATTGCTCAGGCGGTCAACGACGGATTGTGTGAACGAGACGATTTGTGGGTCACATCGAAGCTCTGGAACACGTACCACGCTCCCGAGCACGTGCAGGCGGCTTGTGAAAAATCTCTGGTCGATCTGGGCCTGGATTATCTGGATTTGTACCTGATCCATTTTCCGATCGCCCAGCGGTTTGTGCCCTTCGAAAAAAATTATCCACCTGGCTGGTTTTTCAATCTCAATGCAACGAACCCGACTATCGAAGAAGCTCGTGTTCCCGTCAGCGATACCTGGCAGGCGATGGAAGAACTCGCCAAGTCCGGTCTGGTGCGAAACATCGGCATTTGTAACTTCGGGACCAGTCAGATGCGCGATCTGCTGTCTTACGCGAAGATTCGCCCGAGTGTTTTGCAGGTGGAAACACATCCGTATCTGACTCAGGAGAAACTGCGGCGATTCTGCGATCAGGAAAAGATTGCCTACACCGCATTTTCACCGCTGGGCGCTCAGAGCTACTTCAGTCTCGGTATGGCAGATCCAGCCGAAGCCGTGCTGGAGAATCCCGTCATTAAATCAATCACGGCAGCCACCGGACGGACGGCTGCTCAGGTGCTGTTGCGATGGGGAGTGCAACGAGGCACTGCCGTCATTCCGAAAACGTCCAGCCGCGATCGCATGGAAGAAAATATCAACGTGTTTGATTTTCAATTGACGGAGGGCCAGATGAATGCCATTTCGTCACTGGATCAACAACGACGATTCAACGACCCCGGCGACTTCGGCGAAGCGGCCTTCAACACGTTTATGCCGATCTACGAGTAACGCAGTCACACTGCAGTTGTTAGTCGGCAGTTGTTGAGCCACGAAGATTTATCTGGTCGGTCCATTGGATCGAACTTGGTCTGGGTGTGCACACGGCGAACAGCTGCTGGTGTGAAAATTGACTCCCTCGTTCGGGAGAGTGCAAATCAATTCGCAAAACGCTTTAGCTGAGATTCATCTCTATGATCAAATCTGCTGTTACGATTAGCATCGTCGAAGAAGCCAAAAAGGGGCCGTTTGTTTTTCACGCAGATGTGGCCGCGGGCTGCGAAAAAGCGGCGGCGCTCGGATTCGACGCGGTGGAATTGTTTGCACCATCTGCTGACGCGATCAACGCTCAACCGCTTGGTGAGCTGCTGGAAAAGCACAGTCTCAACCTTGCTGCCGTAGGCACGGGCGCCGGTATGGTGATTCACGGTCTGCATTTGTGTGATGCCGACGCCGGTCGCCGGACACAGGCATGTGATTTCATCCGTGGCATCATTGACGCCGGCGGGCCGTTCAAGGCTCCGGCGATTATTGGTTCCATGCAGGGACGATGGGATGCGACCACGGACAAAGACACAGCGCTTGGTTATCTGCGAGACAGCCTGAACGATCTGGGTGAGCATGCCGCGGGTCATGGTGTGCCGCTGATCTACGAACCTCTGAATCGCTACGAGACCAACCTGGCCACGACGATGGCCGAAGGCGTGGAATTGTTGGCACCGCTCAGCACCAGCAACGTTGTGCTGCTGGCTGACCTGTTCCACATGAATATCGAAGAAGCCAACATCGCCGACGGCCTGCGCGACGGAGGAAAACACATCGGCCACGTACACTTCGTTGATTCCAATCGTCAGGCGGCCGGTCGCGGCCACATGGACTACGGACCCATTGCTGCGGCTTTGCAGGAAATCGGCTACGACGGCTACGCTTGTGCTGAAGCGTTTCCAATACCGGATTCCGATGAAACCGCTCGACAGACGATCGAAACCTTCAAGGCTTTCTTTCGGTCATAGGACGACTTCGGACGAAATGTCGATTTGAGATTTCGAATCCATGGCGTCAACGCGAGCCCTTGAAATTTGACTCTTGTTTCAACACGTGTCCTGCACATCTTTGTAGTGACCAACGGGAGTGGGCCAACATCGTCCGAGCGTTAGCTCGAATCGGTTTGCGGGCCGTCCTGCATCAGGAACTCAGAATGCTTAAGTCAGAACTTATCCATCCGGAAATTTCAGCGATCGTGGCTCAGGCGGGTCACAGTTCAAAGATCCTGATCGCTGACGGAAATTATCCGGCGTCATCGGCGATCGGTCCGGGGGCAAAACTTGTCAGCCTGAACCTGGCACCCGGACTGGTGACTGTTTCGCAGGTTTTCAAAGTTCTGCTGAGCGCCGTGCCGATCGAAGCTGTCAATACGATGGGCATGCCGGACGACGATCCGTACAAGCTGGACGAAGACCCGACGGCGTGGCATGAATATCGCACGATCCTGTCAGATACAGGCTCGAAGGTCGAACTTAAGCCCATCGAACGCTGGGACTTTTATGATGCTGTCGCCTCACGGGACCATGTTCTCACGATACAAACGGGGGATCAGGCGCTTTGGGCGAACTTACTATTGACGGTTGGTGTGCGGCAAGCCGGCGAGTAGTGCCTCTTCGAGGCTTTATTTGGGGTTGGAGATTTGCGATCGGACTCCGTTTTGCACACAAATCTTCATCCCGATCCCGATTCTTAGAGTGGACCACGGAGTCGTATGTTCTGCCTTTGAGCCGTCGTGCCGATCTGTTGTACACTTCGAACGTATCCGAAGACCGGTTTATCCCTGCTGTCGTGAAGCTCCCAGCTTCGCATTTGGCCCCTAACTTTAGCGTTCGCTGTACCTACGGAGTTACCCATGTTCATCCGCATCGCTGCTGTTCTGACATTCCTTGCTCTGTCGACGCAGTCCCCGTCTGCGTCTGCTCAGCAGGACTTGCGATGGAAGTTTCGTGCTCAGGAAACGATCAAGTATAACGTTCAGCAGAAAATGCAGACGAAAATGAAGATCGGTGATACCGATGTGAATCAGTCGATGGACCAGATCATGGACATGTCATGGCATGTGCAGAGTTCTTCGGCGAACGGCGACACTGTAATGAACCAGGTGGTGGACCGCATATTTATGAAAATGGAGGGCGGTCCAGCGGGTGTCGTCGAGTTCGACACGAGCAATAACGTCAAATCTGAAAATCCCATTGTCAATTCGATGGGCGAAATGTTTCGACAGATCGTCAATCAGAAGTTTCAGGTGACGATGAAACCCACCGGAGAAATTACCGACGTTCAGGTTCCCGCCCAGTTGTTGGATGCGCTTCGCAGGTCAGCTGCCGGCAACGCTGGGGCGTTGGACGAAACGACGCTGCAGCAGATGATGAAGCAGTCCGCTGTCATGCTGCCGTCACAGCCTGTTTCAACGCGGATGACCTGGAGCAGCCAACAGTCCGTTCAACTGGGCTTCGGCACGATGACCATCAAATCAGAAATGACTTTCGTGGAGGTTGACGCGGCGGGAAATGCGATTATTAAAGTCGTTCCGGAAATATCAGTTGTTCCCAGGCCTGATGCCCCCATCCGGATGACTCTCACCAGTTCGTCCGGGCACGGGGAAGTTGCTTTCAATATTGCTCAGGGGCGAGTGGCTAAGTCTCAGCTGGATCTGGACATGGCGATGACCATCGAATCGAATGGTCAGACCTTTAATCAGACTATCAAGCAGGTCACAACGATGACGTTGGTTCCATAATTGCTTCGAAGTAACCGTCTCTAAAATGTTCGGCCCGTGAATCGCATCTTTCTTAGTCTCCTGGTCGTCTCGACCGTTTTTCTTGTGGTGGCCGTTACGCTCGGTCTGAACATCGGTGATGTCAGAAGTCCGGACACATCGACTCAGTCACAAATCAGCTTCCACATGCTGCTGGGGCTGGGAGCGCTGACGTTCGCAACTTTGGTTCATGCCATTGGTCTGACCTACTTCATGGGCACCGGGCGGTGGATTGAAGAAACCAGTAATGCCTACTCGCTTGATCAGTCATGGTATGACCAGAACCAGCGGATCAAATATCGCACCGTGCCCGGCATGGTGCTGTGCGTCCTGCTGCTGATCAGCGTCGGAGCATTCGGGGCCATCGCTGATCCCGCCACACCGATGAATCTGGATGGGACTCTGGGAATGACCAGCGCGCAGATACACTTTTTCGGAGCCGTTCTGACGGTGATCATCAATCTGCTGACAAACTTCACCCAGTTCGTTGCGATCTCCAGAAACTCGATCCTGGTGGAAGGCGTTCTTGCTGAGGTGCGTCGCATCCGGGAAGATCGCGGCCTCCCCGTGTGAAGCAGGTTGCCAGTGAGTGACTTTCTGAAAACGGCCGCTGTCGTTCAGCATGGCATCGACCGCAGTCTGCACAAGGGTGTACAGGTCTACGTTTCGGTGGCCGGGCAAAGTGTGCTCGACGCTGGCTTCGGAATGGCGGCCGCCAATCAGCCCATGACGGCGTGCACGGTGATGCTCTGGCGGTCCGCTGGAAAGCCGCTGACTGCCGCCGCCGTTCTTGGATTGTGCGAGCGGGGCAGGGCAGGGCTGGAAACGACGCTTGCGGACGTCATGCCCGAGACACGGCGCTGTGCAATCTCTGATGTTACTATTCAAGAGTTGCTGACTCACACTTCGGGCATCCCCCTCCTCGACACCGGCTGGCCGCATAGTACGTGGAATGACACACTTGACCGAATCCGCGGCGTCAAATCGCTGGTCCCTGGCAGCGCATATCAGCCGCAAAGCACATGGTTTCTGTTGGGGGAAATCCTGCAGCGTCTGGACCCTGGCCATCGTCTCTTCAATACTATCCTGACAGAAGACCTGCTGGCTCCGATGGGAATCGATGAGGCCTGGTGTGGTCTGATGGAAGACCACGTGACTGGTCTGGCCGATCGATTGCCACAGTTCAGCGTCAGCGAACGAGGTGAAATCAGCACCAGTGAGTACTCCACAAAACCATGGCTGACGCAGCCATCACCGGGAGGCAACTTTCGCGGACCAGTGCGGGCACTCGGACGCTTCTATGAAATGTTGCTTCACAATGGTCGGATTCCATCGGGTGGGACCATACTGAGTCGCGAAACCGTCGCGAACATGACATCTCCTCATCGTGTGGGCAGGTTTGACGACACGATGCAACACATTGTCGACCTGGGGCTCGGATTGTTCCTTGATTCAAACCGGCACGGACAGAAATCGGTTCCGTACGGTTTCGGAAAGTACTGTACTTCCGAGACGTTTGGCCACGGTGGTGCACAGTGTGCCATGGGCTTTTGCGATCCCGTCCACAAACTTGTTGTCGCATGGGCCGCCAACGGCTTTTGCAGTGAGCCGCAGCACCAACGTCGCAACCGAGCGATGAACGAAGCAATCTACGAAGACCTGAACCTGTTCAGTTGAACAGGTAGACGTTGGCAGATTGTTTTTGCAAAAGCGAAAGAACAGATTCGTAGGTCTCTTTTCGTAACCAGGAACGCTACTATGGCAGGTTGATGGAGGATCCTGCTATGGCGTATGTTCTTCTTTTTCTGTTGGTCTGTTTGACCATCATCGTCTTCGGTATTCCTGTCGAATGCTGGCGGGCGGTTCGACAGAACTGTCGACGTCTGGACGGTTCGTTTTCCAGTCGCCGAGCCACGCGAGAGCTGAAACATTTCATCGATCATGTTCTCATACTGACTGCGCTCGGTCTGCCGCTGGTCCTGGCGTGTTTCGCATTGGGCACGTACGTCTCCAGCTACTGGTTGCCCACTGATGTCATCGTTGACGCAGTGACCAGATTTCAACTGAATCCGACCGAGTGGAAGTCGGATCTTGCTGACGTGCAAGCGGCGCACACTCAGTTTTTGGTATTGGATCAGGGATGGTCGACTGAACACGCAACTACGTTTCAGAAAGGACTTTGGCACGCACGCCTGTTGATCGTTCTGGTCATGTGCGGCAGTTTGGTTATCGGCCTGCTGGTTCTGGTTAAGTTTTTCGGCACAGCGACGGCGGAGTTCGTGCGGGGTATTCGCATGCGGCGTAAGGAGTCTGCGTGCGGAGATGTTGAACGCATGAGGTTAGCTGCTGTTGCCGCCAATCCCGCTGGCACACCGACAGCAGCGACGAAATATTGAAACCTTATCTTCTCAGGATTTGACGAATCTCGCTTCCTGTTCGTCGGAATCCTGCCGGAAGCACAGTCGCCAGGACTTGTCGGATTTGAAAATGTGCATTCCCATGATGCGGAGCGCGTAGACCCATTCGCGAAATGCCCTGGAGCAGTTTACGAAAAGATGTGGTCGTGTGGCTCGTGGGAAAGCGACTCTCGTATGTAGAAAAACGTACGCCGCGGCCACAGGTCAGCGTAATACGCTGTAGAATTTGCGCACCGCGACTGTTGTTGGTCCGGGCACCTATCCGGACATCGTTTGCGAAAGCACAGTAATGGAAGCGGGGATTGTTGGTCTCCCGAACGTTGGGAAAAGCACATTGTTTAACGCGCTGACCTGCTCAGAAACGGCTCAGAGTGCGAATTACCCGTTCTGCACGATCGAGCCGAACGAAGGCATTGTCAGTGTTCCCGACAGCCGTCTGGAAACGATCACGAAATACATTCCACCGCAAAAAGTTATCCCGGCATTCCTGAAGCTGGTGGACATTGCCGGCATCGTGGAAGGAGCCAGCAAGGGGGAAGGACTGGGCAACAAGTTCCTGAGCCACATTCGAGAAGTCGATACGATTCTGCAGGTCGTGCGATGTTTTGAAGATGAAGACGTGACTCATGTGACCGGCGACGTGAATCCGATCTCTGACATTGAAGTCGTCGAAACAGAGCTGCTGCTGGCCGATCTCGAAACACTCAGCAACGCACTGCCCAAGTCAGAACGAGCGGCTCGCGGCGGGGATAAAGAAGCACAGCTGCGAGTTGACGTTATCAAGCGCTGCAGCGCTCATGCGAACGAAGAGCACCCACTGCGAACGCTGGACTTCACAGATGACGAAGCCAAAATCGTTCGTGGCCTGGGGCTGATGACTGCCAAGCCAATTTTGTACATCGCCAATGTTGATGAAGACGACGTGTCCGGCGAATGCGTCCACGTGCAGAAAGTTCGAGAGCACGTCGCAAAGGTCGGTGCCGAAGTCGTTCCGGTCTGTGCGAAGTTCGAAGCGGAACTTGCGGAACTGGACGAAGCGGACCGAGCCGAAATGCTGGAATCCGTGGGGTTGGAAGAACCTGCTCTCGGCACGGTAGCGCGCGCGACATACCGGACGCTCGGATTACAAAGTTACTTCACGGCCGGCGAAAAAGAAGTTCGAGCGTGGACAGTTCCTGTTGGCGCCACTGCACCTCAGGGTGCAGGTGTGATTCATACGGACTTCGAAAAGGGCTTCATTCGCTGCGAAGTTTATTCGCTGGACGATTTGATCGAATACGAGACGGAAAAGGACATCCGGAGCGCCGGAAAGCTGCGCGTCGAAGGCAAAGAATACGTCATGCAGGACGGCGACATCTGTCACTTTCTGTTCAACTGAGAAGATAGCTATGTCGTCTACATCACGATTCCGGGCGATCCGGGTGACTGCCGAGAAAGACGATCATCACGCCGAGATGGCGACAATATCGCTCGACGATCTGATGCCGGGCGATGTTGTTGTGAAGGTGCAGCATTCCAGTTTGAACTACAAGGACGCACTGGCCGTCACCGGCCGCGCGCCCGTCGTTCGGCGATCTCCGTTGGTGCCGGGTATTGATTTGGCGGGCACGGTTGTGGAAACCAGTGCACCCTCGTTTGCTGTTGGAGACGACGTTGTCCTGACGGGCTGGGGCGTTGGTGAGAGTCACGACGGTGGTTTCGCGGAATACGCTCGAGTGCAGAGCGAGTGGCTGGTTCCGCTGCCCGCTGGCATGGTGGTCGCCACGGCTATGTCACTCGGCACGGCTGGCTTTACTGCGATGCTGTGCGTGATGGCTCTGGAAGAAAACGGTTTGCGACCCGATTCCGGCGATGTTCTGGTGACGGGAGCGACAGGTGGCGTCGGCAGTATTGCCGTCGCGCTGCTTAGCGGGGCAGGGTACTCTGTGACAGCCTGTACCGGGCGAGTTGAAGAGGCTTCGTTGCTGCGGGAATCAGGGGCGGCTGAGGTTATTCATCGTTCTGAATTTGCCGAGTCCCCGCGACCACTGGCTCGGTCTCGCTGGGCCGCTGCGATTGATGTCGCGGGGTCTGTAACGCTGGCCAACGTGCTGTCGCAGATGAACTATGGCGGAGTGGTTGCTGCCTGCGGATTGGCTCACGGCATGGATCTGCCCACCAGCGTGGCCCCGTTTATTCTGCGCGGTGTTCGACTGATCGGCATCGATTCCGTGATGTGCCCTGCTGGTCTGCGAAACAAAGTCTGGCAACGGCTGGCAGCAGAAGTTTCTCCGCAAACGCTGCACCGCACGACATCCCATATCCCATTGGACGATGTTATTCCCATGGCCACGGACATGCTCGATGGACGTACGAAAGGTCGCATCGTGGTGGACATCGGATCTTCGTGAGGCGACAGACCCGTTTCGACGGCGTGGTAAGCCGTTGCCTGGCCGCAAGAGACGCATTCCAGCCGGAGAAATTGTCATGCTCACGAGCCAGAACGGTTCGCGACACCGGCAATCTGTATTAATTTGTCACGTAATCGGATTGCGACCGCAGGCGTTGAATGGCATCCCGGGCGGCGATAGCTGCCAGGCTGTTGCCGTCTCGATTCACATGGACAATGTCGTTTGGCACGTACGTGCCAACTGACCAGCCTCGATTATCCTGAAACAGCTTCACCACGTCAGCGATCTGCAGCCCGCGTTCGGCAGCGATGTCTTCCAGTACTTCCTGGTAGGCGATTCGAGGACTCCATTTTCCCGCGGCCTGAGGCTGATCGGGCCACTTCACAAGAATCAATGGCAGATGCCTTTGTGCACACATGTCGGCCATCCGATTCACGTTGTCTTCAAACGACTCCAATGGAACTCGACGTGTCCATTCATCGACCGGGTCGAAGTAGTTGAAGGATGCGGCTTCGGCCCAGTGCTGGTTCGGAGATGCAGTCGCAGTTGTTTCCGTCGCCCTGCGATTCTGCAGTCGGGAAAATGCGGCATCAATGACCTGCACGAACCGACTGTGCATCAGCATACCGCGAAGATTGTCGTTGTGATTCAAGCGTTCTGCCTGTTGCGCATCCGTTTGATTGTCCCAGTGCCAAAAATCATTGTTGGCATACGACGCCATAACAATGTCCGGATCAAGCAGATCCAGTTTCTGCCGCATGTGCTGCAGCCCCTGGTACGATGTGTAGCCTGGGACACCCGCGTTGATCACTTCCACTCGGCGCGCACCTGACACTTCCCCTGATGCGGGACTTCCACGGTTAGCCGCATCCGTCAGCAGGTCCTGCAACTGAGCTGGCCAGGTGTCCTGCATGCGAGCACCGATGCCAAACGTGCTGCTGTCACCGAAGCACACGACACGAAGCGTGCCCGGTTGTTTTTTAAGGGTGAATTCCGGACAGCGAAAGCCCAGAGAATTCGAAACCGTTCCCTGCCAGAACGTGTTGTTTGGATCATTGATCGTGACGTCCGGCTTCAATCTCCAGAAACGTTCTGAATCGAAATCCAGCATCAGATCGGACGGCTGCGTTCCCAGGAACATTACGATTTCATTGATTTGTCGGAACCGCTGACTTTGCGCAGCGGGGCTGACAACACGGGCACCGATTTCAAGCAACAGCAGCACCGCCCCCAGCATCACTGCGCTGAACAACAATTTGCGAGCACGGCGGCGCGGCGATTGTACAGAGGACACGCCGGGCCTGGGCCCGCGGCTGTCAGAGGAAAGACCGTCCATGTTGGTTGCCCTGAATTACGCTGCCAGTTGCTGTTTTCTTGCGTTCGCGGCGATATCGGTGACGGCCTCGATGACATCGGTTACATCCTGGTCCGTCATCTTCGGCGACAGTGGCAGGCTGAGCATGCGGTTGTAGTTTTCCAGAGCCACCGGAAAATCCTCTGCCTGCCAGCCGTACTTCTTTGCGTAGTGCGAATGAAGGTGGATTGGAATGAAGTGCACGGACGTTCCGATGTTGCGTTCGTTAAGTTGTTCGATGAACTGGTTTCGATCGATCGTCAGCTGGGCTTCGTTCAATCGCAATACGTACAGATGCCATGCGTGGGTCACATCGGACCGGGTTACGGGTGTCTGAAACGCCGGATCGATTTCGAAGGCCGCAGCGTACTGCTTTACGATGTCGCGCCGTCGCTGCTGCATTGATTCAAAACGCCGCAGCTGTTGCAGTCCGAGTGCCGCCTGAATGTCCGTCATGTTGTATTTGAATCCTGGAGCAACAACGTCATAAGCCCATTTTCCTCCGGCTGTATAACGACTCCACGCTTCGCGGCTCATCCCATGCAGACTCAGCGTTCTCGCCCGATCAAGAAGTTTTTCGTCGCCGGTCAACATGCCGCCTTCGCCGGTGGTCAGGTTTTTCGTGGCATAGAAACTGAAACATGTTGGATTCGAACCCGTGCCGATCGGCTGGCCCTTCCAGGCTGCTCCAATCGCATGAGCT
>JBDONA010000510.1:0-4740 GCA_039831575.1 Fuerstiella sp.
GCCCAAGAAGCGTAAGTCTTCTGGCTCTGGTGACATTTTCCAGTTCCGAATCAATCTGAAGAACATCGAACCGTCAATTTGGCGACGGATTCAAGTGCGAGACTGCACGCTCGAAGAATTGCATGAGCATATTCAGGCGGCGATGGGCTGGGAGAACTATCACCTTCACCAGTTTACGATTGATGGTGTTGAGTTTGGGCCGGTGGCCCCGGGTGCGATGCCATTCGGCCCTGAGTTTGAGGACGAGACCCGCGTATTGCTGAGTGACGTACTGGCGAAGAAGAGCAAACGGGTTCGCTTTGGATACACCTATGACTTTGTCGACGACTGGCAGCACGAGATACTCTTCGAGGGAAACCCGGATGCAGCATCGCAGCAGAAATATCCGATCTGTGTTGAAGGCGAGCGAGCCTGCCCGCCTGAAGACATCGGTGGGCCATGGGGCTTTGCTGATTATCTGGTAGCACTGGCTGATCCATCACATGAACAACATGCCGAGATGCTTGAATGGCGGGGACCATTTCCGGCTGAGGAATTTTCTGCCGAAGAGGCGACTCTTCGAATGCAACAGACTCGGGCTACGGTTCGTTGACGGGACTGAAAAGATATGTCCACGGTGAAAACAGAGCGATGGTCGTCCATGACTTTCTTACACGAATCAGCAAATGCCGGAAACTCTGAATGGATTCGTCGAACGAGTGACTTATCACAACCCGGAGAACGGTTTTGCCGTGCTACGGGTGAAGGTTAAGGGACGTGATGATCTTGTTTCCTTGGTCGGCAGTACGACTTCGGTAACGGCGGGTGAGCATGTTGAGGCAAGTGGACGCTGGGTCATCGACCGGCAGCACGGCCAGCAGTTCAAAGCGGATGAACTGAAAACGACGCATCCAACATCAGCGGAAGGCATTGAGCTATATTTGGCGTCAGGGGCGATTCGCAGTATCGGGCCGAAGCTGGCAGAGAGAATCGTCTCTCTCTACAAGGAACGAACGCTTGATATTTTCGAAACATCTTCCGCGATGCTCCTGCACGTCAAGGGTATCGGTGCAGAGCGAATCAAGCGAATCCGCCTAAGCTGGCACGAGCAAAAGGGAGTCAGGAAGATCATGCTGTTCCTGACCGAGCACGGGATCACTTCGGGACGGGCTGTTCGTATTTACAATACGTATGGCAACGAGGCAATCGCCAAGATCAAGGAGAACCCATACCAGCTGGCAGACGACATCCGTGGCATCGGCTTCAAGACTGCCGACGAATTGGCAGCAACACTGGGCATTGATCGCAACAGTCCGTATCGGGCGAAAGCCGCAGTGAGATACACATTGCAGGATTTGGCTGCCAATGGACACTGTGGCTACCCAGCGCCGGGCGTGGTGGAACATGCGATCAAACTGGTCGAGATCGATCAGAACATTATTGAGGAGGCGGTGCAGACAGTAGTTCGAGAAGGAAGCGTGATCCGCGATCCCGTCGATGGTGAACCTTGGCTTTACCTGACCGCCCTCTACAGAGCAGAAGTTGGGTTGGCGCAATCAGTTCACAGGATCGCCTCGGCGATACCGCATCCGTTGCCACGCATTGATGTGGAAAAAGCTTTGGCTTGGGTCGAACAGCGATTGGATATCCAGTTGGCTGCAGCGCAGCAGGAAGCAATCCGTCAGGCATGTCAGCACAAGATGATTGTCATTACCGGAGGTCCGGGTGTCGGCAAGACCACGTTGGTCCGCAGCATCCTTGAAATATTTTCCGCCAAGGGGCTGAAATGCGTACTGGCCGCACCCACGGGGCGGGCGGCAAAACGGTTAGCCGAGACAACAGACCGCACAGCGAAGACAGTCCATCGCCTGCTCGATTTCGATCCAGTCAAGGGAGAATTCAAACGCAATCAAGACCGTCCGCTGACGGGCGATCTGTTCGTGTTGGACGAAACGTCGATGGTGGATGTCGTGCTGGGTTATCAAGTATTGCGTGCGATTCCCCAGACAGCCTGCGTGATTCTGGTGGGCGACGTGGATCAACTTCCCTCGGTCGGCCCCGGCTCGGTGTTAGCAGAGTTGATTGCATCCAAGGTGGTCCCTGTTGTTCGTCTGACAGAGATTTTTCGCCAAGCCAGTCAGAGCCGGATCATCAAGGCTGCTTACGCCATCAACCACGGTCAGATGCCAAGCCCGTCTATGTCGGAGGATCTCACGGATTTCTACTTCGTCGAGTCGGAAGAACCAGAGGCCATCCAGGACATGGTTGTCCGTTTGGTAAAGGATCGCATTCCCACTCGCTTTGGAGTCGATCCCAAGTCCGACATTCAAGTTCTGACGCCGATGAATCGTTCGCTCCTGGGAGCCAGAAACCTGAACCAAGTTCTGCAAACGGCACTCAATCCAAGTAACGGTGGTGCCGAAGTGCAGCGATTTGGCCGGACCTTTCGCATCGGAGATCGGGTTATCCAGACCGAGAACAATTATGACCGGGACGTTTTCAATGGCGATTTGGGGATCGTCGATAAGCTCAACAGCATTGAACAAATGATGACAGTCAATTTCGAGGGGCGGCCAGTTGAGTATGTTTTCAGTGACTTGGACGAACTCTCTCTCGCCTACGTGCTGTCAATCCACAAGAGCCAAGGGTCAGAGTTTCCTTGTGTCGTGATCCCGCTGCATACGCAGCACTACCTCATGCTGCAACGGAACCTGCTGTACACTGCGGTCACGAGAGGGAAGAAACTCGTGGTGCTTGTGGGAACGAAGAAGGCTCTCGGTATGGCTGTGCGCCGAGTGGATACCGGGCAGCGATACACGGCATTGAGGAAGAGATTGGAGTTCCCGCAGGACCAATCGCAACCCAAGTTGTAAAATCGAGCGAGCTTTCCGACTGAACGTCGCTGACAACGTGTCCATTACTCCAATCAACTCTGCGAGGTGAAATTCGGCACCCGACAAATGGAAGATTCAAATGCCCAAACCACTCATTTTCTTTTTCGCATTGGCAATTCTGGGCGTTACAACTTTCGTCTGGGCCTCTGAATCAGATGAGATCAGAGAAAAGGCCAAGGAAATGCAGCGGGAAGCTGCCGAACTCGCTGAACAGGGCCACAAGGAAGAAGCCGAGCATCTCCAGCATGATTGCCCGGACGAACAACCACGGGACGCGAGTGACCACCGCGTGGATTAAGCGGTTCAAGACGGCGATTGTTCGACAAGGGAAGCCAGCGGCGACCATTCATAAGTATTTGCAGCACCCGCGTACGTCGATGAAATGGGCAGTCGATCAGGAGTATCTGAGAACTGTACCGAATTTCCCGACACAAAAACGGAATGCATCAAAGGGCAAGAAGCACATGAAAGGCCGGCCGATTGTCCTGGAGGAATTCGAACGCATCCTGGCAGCGTGTGAATTTGAATCCCTTCGATATCTGTTGTGGGGATTGTGGCTGTCAGGTCTAAGAATCGGAGTGGCTTTGGTGTTGACCTGGGATCAGTGGGGCGACGGAATCCGCGTCCAAATCGATACGGATGGCGACGAGTGTCTGCTGATTGACGGGGGCGACCAGAAGAACGACGAGGCGATCAGCGTTGGTCGCAGATTGTTCCGTCAATGATCCTGAAGGATTTGATGCGTCACGCTTCCGTTGAGACGACAGAGAAGTATTATGTCGGCATCAACGCGAAAAAGACGTTGGAGTCCCTCAGGCAGTACAAAAAGGCGTCTGAGGTGAACAGCGAGGTGAATGGGCGGGATTCAGCCGACACGGATAGTCACGAAACCCAGCAAAAAAACTAATCAGCCGCCGTAGCTCAGTTGGCAGAGCGATGCTTTCGTAAAGCATAGGTCATGAGTTCGAGTCTCATCGGCGGCTCTAATGTTTTTGTTGACAAGACGTCTATTCTCCGGCATTATGAATCCAACACGACACCCGGGCCGACACCCGTTGGCCTCGTGTTGTCGTTATGCCGGGAGGATTCCATGTCGAACAAAAAGCCTGCGAAACCGTATCCCGACTTCCCTCTCTTTGCTCACAACAATGGGCAATGGTGCAAGAAGATAAGAGGCAAACAGCACTACTTTGGTGCGTGGGCAGATCCGGATGCCGCAGTCCAGCTGTACCTGAAACAGCGAGACTATCTGTACACAGGTGAAACTCCACGAGAAGATGGGATCACCGTCGCTGAGGCCTGCGAGCAGTTCTATGCATGGAAGTCTTCGCTCACCTCGCTTGGTGAACTTAAGCTGGTCACGCTCAAGGATTACGACGTCGCCTGCACCCAATTGACCAAGGCCCTGGGCAGGCACGCTCTGACCTTTCTCCGCCCTCAGCACTTTGAGCGGTACCGTACAGTACTGGCCAAGACATGGACGACACCGATCACTCTCGGCGTCGCCGTTCAACGGACGCGGACGATCTTCAAGTGGGCATACGACATGGAGCTTATCGACAAGCCGGTTCGGTATGGCCAGGGGTTCAATAAGCCAAACCGAAAAGCAGTGCGGCAGCACCAGCAGAAGTCGGAGGCGAGGCGGCCATTCACAAACGAGGAAATCCACAAGCTGTTCAATGGGGCCAGTTCGCGGATGCAGACGTTCATGCTCCTTGGGCTGAATTGTGCGTTCGGAAATACAGATGTTTCCGAATTCAGTCACGGACATTTGAAGCATAACCAGACGATCGTTGACTATCCCCGTCCGAAAACTGCCATCCCTAGAACATCAGTCCTCTGGGACGCGACAACGCAGATGGTTCGC
>JBDONA010000978.1:0-20943 GCA_039831575.1 Fuerstiella sp.
CAGGCGTTTAATCGTTTCTCCGAACTGTCCGTTCATGTTGTGAATCGTTGCGAGCGACACTTCGGCCGCCGCAATTTCCGGGGACGGCTTCGCGTTATTGCCCAGCTTCGCGCGGGCAAAAGTGATCCCTTCCAGCATCAGACGAGCAGCGTCAGCCTTCCATTTCCTGACCGACTCGTCATCGTTTTCCGGTTGTTTGCCGGATTCAATATCCGACATCGCCAGGACCCACGCCAGCCAGTACGACTGCCCGGCCTGCATTCGCGCGGAACCGTATTCCGAATAATCGTTGGGCACGGTGAGGTAGGTCGTCGCAGCATTCAGCGGTTCGTTGAGGTCGCGATAGACCTGCCCCAGTCGAATGCGGGCTTCATTGCCGCGCGCCGACTGCGGATACTGTTCCACAATCAGTTCGCAGATCCCTTTCAACAGGTCGAGCTCAAATCTCTTATCCGTGCCGGCATCGTTAAAGGCCTGAACGGCTGCCTCGATCGCAATCTCCGTCGCACTAAGAGCCGAATCGGGATCATTCACTCGATCGGTCGTCATGCAGTACTTTGCCAGAATGATGGCGTCGAAACTCTTGCGTTGCCGCATGTAGACGTAACTCAGCAGATACCGGGCCTGTGCCACAGCTTTGGTATCCGTCTTGTCCTCCCGCAGACTCAGGGCCAAACCGAATAAGCGGCCGATTTCGTTCAGCTGGAAGTCAATCGCCTGGTTCGCCTGCTGCTTCTCCCCAGCAGTCTTCGCCTCCTGCAGGTCCTCGTTCAGTCCCTTCAACTGGCTGACCATGCCACGAGCTCGTTCGAAAGCAGTGTCAAAGTCCTTCGGCTCGGCATCTTTTTCGCCGAGTTCCGCGTTCAATCGGCGGCCCATCGCCACAGCCGGCTCGCGGTACGGACCGGGAAAACGTGCAACCTGTTTGGAATCGGCCAGGGCCTGACGCAACAGGGTGTTTCGCTGTCTGGCTTCAATCGCCCGGTCCTTGCCAAGATTTTCTTCGGCAATGGTTTTTTCCCACAGAATGCCAAGCCCGATTTCTGTGTAGATGCGGTTGCGGTTGGACTTATCCTGCAACCAGGTCTCCGCTTCCTGAAGCACAAGCTGAAAATCGTTCTTCTTTTCATGGTTCAGGCAGATCAGCCGATACTGCAATGCGATCGACTTTAGCAACTGGACAGTTGCATGTTGCGATTTGTGACTCAACATTTCGTTATAGATGCCCAGGGCTCGGTTGAGATCATCCTGCTCCTGAAAGCATTTGCCCATCATCAATCGCGATTGCAGTCCAATGGGATTGCTGCGTCGTGCTGTGTGAATGGCTTCGAATTCCGTCGACGCACGGACCATCGTTTCGTTTCGTTCCTTGGACCCTCTGGAAAACGTCTGCCCGCGTTCATACGTACATCGCGCCAGACTGAACCACGCCTTCAGATACTTGACCTCGGCGCTCAGACGTTCCTGGTAGGCGTCCTCTTCCTTCGTCCTGTCGATGAACGGCGGAAACACCTTGTACCTGGCCTCGTACTGATCATGTGAGGTCTGGTAGATGGCCTTCGCCTGTTCGACTAACGAACGCGCCTGTTGCTGCAGCTGCCCTGTCTTGTCAGCATTCGAAGGTGATTCGGCGTCCCAGATCAGAGATCTGGCGCGTTCAAACAGCAACTCACCAAGTTCCGAATTTGCAAACGCCGCGCGAGAATGTTTGGGGTGCTCAGACGTAAATTTCTTCAATGCCCGTTCCGCGCGCGTGAGGGCCTGTTCGCGATCTTCGGGCACCCGCGAGGCCGCGGCCATTTCGCGGTAGGTAACGCCTCGTTCCAGGTCCAGCGTTTCCGTCAGCTCTGCAGGCACGCCGACCCGCCTGTCCAGGTTATCCACATATTCCAAAGCCGTGTCGAAGAATTTTCGCTGCCTCAGCCCGTTGAGAAAGTCGCTGTGCGGTTCATCAGCCTGAATCGGCAGGCCAAGGGTCAAAAGAGCCCCCACGGCCGCCATGCACAACTTCGACCTGCGGCCCGCAAATCCCTGAAAGCAACCCATTTTCCGGCAGGCGATCGCTCGATTTTGAATCGAGGGCCATGCGTTCATCAGTTTGTTAGACAAATGAGTCAACCTGAAGAGTCTGAAAAACTGCATATCTCGTGACCATAATGCCCCCGCACCATCATTTTTCGATGCGGGAATGAAAGGTACATTGCTGAATCGTGTGACAACGTTCCTTCTGTGAAGGAAACGCAGAACGGCTGATACAACAACGAAACAAGGCCGCAAGAGCGACGGATCAACGGTTACATTCACCACGACTTGCCGGGAAACCATTGCGGTGATCCGGTGACAATACGAAGTTTTGGGGGAAATCGCAAAGATGTCCGGTGATAAAGCGGGCTGCGTTCAATGTCGGCCAGCCACCGCTCAACCTGCGCTGGATATCGCAAATATGAGTCTCAGACTTCTGAACAGAGCGTGGTTCCCGACTTTCACAACGCACCAGTATTTCTGTTGGTCGAACGTCTGAGCCGTCACTTCCGCAAAATGGCGGCACTTGCCGCAAAATCCGGGTACGATGTCAGATAATCGCGACTAACCTCTCAGGGTTTCCAATGAATTCCTCCCGCACTGCCTTACGGGCAATATCACATCAAAGTGGGCCAAACCACAGGATCGATTGGCAGTCCATCCTGCGAACGCGACATTGCCTGGTGCTTCTTTCCCTTCTTCTGTGTCCCACAGCTGCGGCGCAGAATTCGAAAGGATCCGTCGACCGGGCTGTCATGGTGATCATGGCTCCCGAGGGTCCGGTTTTTGCCGAAATAGCGATCTCCGTCGACGGGCAGGCATATCGGTTGTGGGTCACAAAGTTTCTCGCACGCCGCGTCGACGTTAACAACGACGGAGCGCTCAGTCTGGCCGAATTGGAGTTGATTCCGGAACGACTGCTGCAACAGACGACCGCACGAACCGCCAAACGCGTGCTGCGCAGTGTCACCGGTGATAAGGAGGCGGACACAACGTCTGTCGAAGCATTCACCGAGTGGTTTGCTCAACAGCTAAGCCGCAGTTTCGACGTTGTCGCCGCAGCGGTAAACGCGTCGGAAGCGGTACGACTGGCCACGTTGATCGACCAGAATGGCGACGGTGCCGTGTCGCGAGAAGAGCTCATGGCCGGGCGTTACTCGCTGCGATTTCGAGATCTCGACGATGACCAGACTTTTACAGCCGCTGAGCTGATGCCGTTTCGAGATCCACGCAACCAACGTGCGGCTGTAGTTCCCGACGCCGCGAATCTGCCGTTCGTGCAACTGACTGACGAGGAGTCACTGGTGCGCACAGCAGAACAGATCGTCACTCGTTACGGTGACGAAAGCATGGTTGATGTCGCAAAACTTCGCCTTCCCGAAACAGACACCGCCAAAGTTGACGGCAACAGTGACTCGAAGCTGGATGCCGTCGAAATGAAACAGTTCCTAGCGGCTCCAACCTTTCACCTGGTCCTTGACGTTCAGCTGGCAGAAGCTGCCAACAGAAGCGACCTCACGGCGGACATCTCAGAAGGATCCACGTCGTTCGTTCAGGCCAGGACGGAAAAACGTGGCCGCATGAAGCTGGTGATTGACGACATGCCGCTGGAAATCCGTGCCCGCGGCGGCAGCGCACGCTCGCGAGACATCATGGTGGACTTTCTGCTGCAACGAGCAACGCTGTACGACAAAGATAAGAACGGATATTTCACGGATGACGAATACCCCGAGTTTCAAACACAGATGGCGCAGTATCTTGCCAATGCCGACTTCCAGAGCGTCGATCTGAATGGTGATGAGATGGTCATGCGGCAGGAAATCAAAACCTACATCGAACGCGATGCGATCGCCACACAAAGTCGCATCGAAGTCAGCATCAAACAGGACGGCACGACTCTGTTCAAACTGCTCGACAAAAACAAAGACCGACGCCTGGCCGGTCGCGAACTGCTGGAAGGATTCGACATCCTGCTCGAATACGATCTGAACAAGGATCAGAAACTCACCGAATCAGAACTGGGCACGGCGTATTCGCTGCAGATCGGCCTCGGCCAGCCTGAATCACTGCGGATGAATTCCATGCAGGCGATGGGCATGGCCGCTCGTTCCACCGATGCGATTCTTCCCGGAATCAGCGGACTGAGCGGCCCGGAATGGTTTCGCCGCATGGACCGCAACCAGGACCGAGACGTCTCCTGCCGCGAATTCCTGGGGCCCCGCTCTATCTTCAAACAACTCGACAATGACAACGACGGCCTGATAAGTGCCACGGAGGCAGAGGCACTGACAAATTAGAGCATTCTACTTTCTGTGTGAACCGTTCTGGCTCGTGAGCATGCCGGTGTCTCAGGCTGAAACACGTCTTTCACGACGACAAACAGCGTAGTACGCTGTAGACGAACACATGACTGAAACAGACCTGTTGACCGTCGCCACCTACACGTCTGCATCCAAAGCCCGTCTTGTCACAATCGTTCTTGGAGGAAATGGCATCCAGTCCGCCGTTGTCGGTGATCAAATTGCCGAGGCACTGGGATTCTTTGCAGTTGGATTAGCAAAAGTCGAACTGCAGGTTCGTCGCTCGGACGCAGATGAAGCATGCCGACTGCTGTCGGAATGGGAACAGGAGAGTGGCTTCAGGAAGCAGGACCGCTGGAGCGTCGACAGCCGCATGGGCTGGCGCTGCAGCAGTTGCTCAGAAACCAACCAGCAAAACTTTGACGAATGCTGGTCCTGCTCCGCATTCCGTCAAAGCGACGCCAAACTTGTGCCGTTGCCTGACGACCTGGAATCGCACGTTAATCCCCCGGACCTCATCACGGCACCTGAGAATCCCGATCCCTCGCCATTCCGCGTTCCAAACATCGAAAACCTGCCAATCCGGCCGTCCGCCGATGCACAACTCATCGACCGCACGTTTCGCAGCGCAGTATTCGGCATGGGGATTCCCCCGCTGGCCGTGTACAGCTCCGGGCTGTCATGGCGTTGCCTCAGCGAAGGTCACCCCACGCCAAAAGTCTGGGCGGCCATGTTCATCAGCCACGTCAGTGTGCTGATGTGGCTCATCGTTTTCTTTTCCTGACCGGTCGGCATGAGCTCGTCTTGCAATTCTGACGAATTAGTGGGCGCCTGTTCAGCCGATATGACCTGATAACCGGAATAAGCCGTCCGGTTGATTGAGTCCCGGGTTCGGCGGAATCCGCCGGTGTGAATCGTGACTGTCACAGTCTGCCGCGAGTTTCGGAGCATCACCGCGGCCCGAACGCGAGACTTGCTGATCAGGCAAAGAAACTCTCACTTCGCTGCTCACTGACTTGCCGTCGGTGCCGACAAGATGTTTAGCCTATGCTACATTTTCCATTGCGTGTCACGCGACGATCTGACGTCAACGTGATTCTGGAGACCTGAAATATTGAACTCAATTCCCGTGCGACGTCTGGCGTTTCTGGCCGTTTGCTCAGTCGTGGCCTCAAACACTGTGGCTTTCGCACAGCACAGTGGCTGCACATCCTGCGATGGCTGCAACTCACGCGATCGTGTCGAGCAGCTGTTCAGTCCGTGTCAGGTGTCCTGCGGAACGTTGTTCCAATGGAGTTGTACGAGTATCTGCACCGGCGGCCCCGATCTGGACGCACCGCTCGTCACTGACCGGCCGGACTTCACCGAAGCCAGTTCCACTGTCGGCCTGGGTGTGGCACAGCTGGAGATCGGCTACACATATACACACGATGACAACGCGGCAGGAACGACCAATTCGCACTCATTTCCAGAACCACTCCTCCGCTACGGCATCCTGCAGGACTGGCTGGAGCTGCGTGTCGGCTGGACTTATAACGTCGAAGACACCAATGGCGTACAGGTCGACGGTGGAGACGACCTGTACCTGGGATTCAAGATCGGCCTCACGCCTCAATACGGCCTGTTGCCGGAGATGGCATTGATCCCTCAGGCGACAACCGCCACCGGAGCGGCCGCATTCACGACAAATGAGTTTCTTCCCGGTGCCAACTTGATCTACGGCTGGGAGGTCAATGACTGGCTGTCGACCGCCGGCCAAACACAGTTTAATCGCGCGATTGACGACGGGACGGGGGACGCCTACACCGAGTGGTCACAGTCATGGACGGTCGCTTATTCACTCAGCGATCAGCTTGGAGCATACACCGAGTGGTTCGCATTAATCCCCCACTCCGCAGACACAGCGCAGACGGAACACTACTTCAACGGCGGCTTCACCTGGCTGCTGAGCAATGACGTTCAGTGGGATATTCGAGCGGGCACAGGTCTGAATGGCGCTGCCGCCGATTACTTCGTTGGAACAGGTTTGTCACTTCGCTATCGCTAGAGCAGTTTACAAGTTGACGGAACGCGTTCTGGCTCGTGGGGGCAACCGTTCTGCTGTTAAAACACGTCAACCGCGGCCATGAGTCAGCGAAATTCGCTGTAAACGTCTGAACAGACGGGCAATCGCCCGGCGCAAAAACTTCGGCTCGGATGAACTGTGGTGTTTCCGTTGGCGTTGACGACCCTCCTCTGAAATACTGGGAACGCCGATCACGTGGTAGCTCTCGGTGACCGGCAACAGTTCAGGCAGTCGCTTTGACGGCGACTGATGAAAGAACGATTCGACTGATGCCCGTGAGTTGTTTTTTCAGGACCGTAACGCTTCGGTAAAACTCATGCGAATTCCGTTCCGCTTCATGTCCGTCGTCGGTGTATTGCTGTGCCTCGCATGCATTTCCGTTGCGATCTGTGCCGATGATGTCGAGCACATACGAACGATCGTTGACTCTGTTGGCCGGCACGCCGTCGAGACAGAGAACGTGGTGGGCCTGAGTATCGGAGTTGCTCAGGGCGACACGATTCTTTGTGTTCGCGGCTTCGGTCACGCCAATGCAGAACTGAATGTGCCTGCAACTGCGGACACCGTCTACCGCATCGGATCGATCACAAAGGAATTCACTGCCGCGGCCGTGCTGCTGTTGATCGAAGACGGCAAGGTCAGTTTCGACGACCCGCTGTCGAAGTTTCTTCCCGAATATCCCACGCCAGGATGCGACGTCACAGTCAGACATCTGTTGCAGCACACGTCGGGAGTGAAGGACTTCACCAGGCTGCCGGCTTATCGAAAAGAGCTGCGAATCGACGTAACACAGGAGGAAGTGTTGAATCGATTCCAGGACCTGCCGCTCAATTTTGAACCTGGTAAAAAGCACCAGTACTGCAATTCCGGCTACTTCCTGCTGGGGATGGTTATCGAAAAGGCGTCTGAAGAATCGTATGCGGACTTTGTCCAGGACCGCGTATTCAATGTACTCGGACTGAAACACACCTACTGCGATGGGCCTTCCAGAATCATTCGCAATCGAGCAGCGGGATACACACGTTGGCGGAGCGTACTGCGGAACGCTCCCTATATCAGCCTGACGCAAACGGTCGGTGCCGGAAACCTTGCCTCAACCGTCAGCGACCTGCTTACATGGCAGCACGGACTGGTTTCTGAACGCCTGCTGAATCCAGAATCGACTCAGCTGTTAATGACCCGAGGTGTGCGGAACAACGGAAAAGTATTCAACTACGGTATGGGAGTCTTCATTCGAAAGGTTGGAGAGTACGACGTCATCCGGCATGGCGGCGGCATCAGCGGTTTCCGCGCTGACGTCGCATATCACATGGCGACCGGGCACACGATTGCTGTCCTGGCAAACAGTGAAAATGCGAAAGCCGCGAAAATCTCAGATCGGATTGCCAAACGACTGTTCGCGACAAGCACTGACGAAACGTCTCAGTCAGACGATGACAGCAGTGACGACTGATCCGCAGGCTCAGTTGGCGGCCGACGGTGTTTCAAGGTGCTCACGGATGTATTCCATCGAGCGTGCAAACGCCTGCTCGATCAGTTTACGGTCGCCACCCCACAGACTGTGGCCGCCTCCTTCGATCGTGATCAGTTCGTGAGAGACGCCCAGCCGTTTCAGCTTGCCAGCCATTGCAACGGACTGCCCGACCGGCACGTCATTGTCCGCAGTACCGTGCAACATCAAGGTCGGCGGATACTCCGCAGAAAGATTCCGAATCGGACAAAACGGCGTTAGCTTTTCGCGTTCGACTTTCGGATCGAAACCGCTGACTGCGTTAACCCATCGTCCTGTCTGTTTCAGGTACAGAAAGAAGGCTGCCCGACCGCGACCGTTCTCCTTGTTTGCACTTGTCAACGCCTGACTTCCGACACCGGACCACGCAACGTCCCTGTCAATCAGCTTTCCCTTGCGGTACGCCGCGGCCGGCTGTGTCGTCCAGTCCCCGTCCACGTCTCCGAAACCCCAGTATGAAACAATGGCAGTGGGCGCAGGATTGCAGACGATGCCACTCATCAAAGCCAGATAGCCTCCCGCCGAGGCTCCGGCAACGACTAATCGTGAAGGATCAGCGTCAAACAACTCCGGGCCCGTTTTTTGAACCCATTCCAGCCCGCCCTTCAGGTCCTCAATGATCTCCGGCAACTGCGTTTCGGGAGCAAGACGGTAGTCCAGCGACACCAGCACGAAACCCTGCTCCTGAGCAAGTGTTCGCAACTGCATCGGCACGCCGCTGCGACTTCCCATGATCAGTGCACCACCGTGCAGCCAGACGATAACAGGTCGTCTGACAGCGTCTGCGTGACGATACACGTCTGCCTGAATTTCAAGCTGTTCGACTGTCTTGTACGTGTATGTCGTCTTCGAAAACTTCGGAATTGCTTCGTCAGCATGCGCCTGACTGCTGATGGAACATTCCGTCTGCCAAAACATCAACAACAGTGTCAGGACAAGTCTCGTTTCAATTCGGAGATTCATGGCTTCATTATGCTTTGCATTTTCGGGAGGTGTGGCTAACACATTGGTTCAAGAACGCCTTGCAACAGGGTAATTCGGCGGCACAAAAATCGCCAGCGATTGATGGTGCAGACGCAGCGGATGTTATGACCGTCGAAAAATGTCGGCCACCGGATGAAAGTCGACACCTTCGTCCAGAGGGAAAATCGGCCGGTCACAGATGGTGTGACCCAGACTGTTGAGATTGGCGCTCGTGGATCCCGGTGCGTCGACGTTTATCAGCTTCGCACACCAGTCAGCAAACATATGTGGCTCGCAGTGTGGCGATTTGACCACGACCATGTCGAAGTCCCGCGGGTTCTGGCCGTTGGCATAGAACCACGAGCGGTCGAACAGGCTGACGGGATGTGTGCCAACCACCAGCGTGACGTTGTCGGCTTCCAGCACGGCCGTATTGCCTGAATCCCAGTTCCAGCCGAACGACTCGCTGCAAAACCTGCCGTCCGACAGCAAACGGACGCGGGCCTCCACTTCAAGCGGTTGAAAACGATCCGGATCGAGCGCTCCGCCGACTGTAGTGCGAATCGTCGCGCCGACACCCGCAGTGATCGCCTTTTGAACGGCAGCCGGATCCACGATGGGCGAGAGCAAACGGCCTCGATAACCCTGCCGCACGACCTCGCACAGAACGGCGTTGCTGTCACCGGACGCGCCCGAACTGGTGGCATCGGCGGCGTCCATCATCACGACCGTGCCTGACGCCACGGCAGCCGCCTGACGAACAGCATCTTCGACGCTGGTCAGGGGCACCTGCATTTTTTCGTGATGCATCCAGAAGCGATTCGCCAGTTTGACGGCCTGCTCCTGCGCGGCCGTCTGATCGTCGTTCATCACGACAAAGCTGTTCGTTCGAAGTTCCGGAACGTCGGTAAAGGGGTTGCCCCACATCACCCCCGCAGAAAGCCCCGTTTCGCTGGTTTCGATGGATTCTGCCAGTCGAATACACTCCGAGATGGCACCGGTTTCCGTGATCATCTCATCACCGCGCGCGAGGGCCGGGACCTTCACACGCGCGGTCACGGGACGCACCTGTCCCGCCGCAATCTTCAACAGCAGCTTCGCCGCTCGTGCACCCGTTTCAAAAAAGTCGACGTGTGGATAAGTGTGGTAGGCGACAACCGCGTCGCTGTGTCGGAGCATGCGATCGGTGAGTATTCCATGAATGTCGAGCGATACGACAAACGGGATGTCTTCACCAAGAATGCGGCGTGCTTCCTGCAGCAGGTATCCTTCCGGGTCGTTCTCGTTCTCCGCCTGCATGGCCCCATGCAGCGAAAAATACGCGGCGTCAACTCTGCCCAACTCCGCCAGACTGCTCAGGAACTCGTTGCTCAACCGATCAAAACTCTCGGCCGCCAGAACGCCCCCCGACGTGTTGGAACTGGCGGCGAATGCTGGCACCAGCTCCACGTTGCCAGCCGCGTCGAAAACACTCAACGCTCCGCCGACTTCTTCTTTGACGTTGCGGTGGTAGTCCAGGACAGCCTGTCCGCGAGCCGTTCGGAAGTCCTCGTACCGACTCGGCACGGGATTGAATGTTGAGACTTCCTGTTTACATTCCGCAACAGCAATTTTAGGCATCGTGATCTCCGCAGCGATTGTGATTTGAAACAAACACGACACGTCTTCACGGACGAATCACACTCCCGTCACGTCTTCGAATCGCCGGCCATGCTCCGTTGAAGGGGTGATCCGGATAGGGAAATTTGTTCGCGAGCTCTTCGTCGATATCGATGCCCCAGCCCGGTTGATCGTTGGACCACAGCATGCCGTCACGCAGTTGCGGACAACCGGGGAACACATCCAGAGTTGCCTGGTTAAATCGCGTGAATTCCTGAATACCAAAATTCGGGACGGCAAGGTCCAGAGCCAGATTCGCCGCATGCCCAATGGGCGACGTATCTCCCGGTCCATGCCATGCGGTACGAACACCAAAGTATTCACACAGTGCGGCCAGCTTGCGGGCCGGAGTCAAACCGCCGATGTCGGACAGATGCACGCGGATGAAGTCGATCAGTTGTTCGTGGATCAGCGGCAGGTATTCGTTAACGTTGGAGAACAATTCACCCATGGCGATCGGAATGCTGCTGGCCGCGCGCAGACGGCGGAAACTGTTGATGTCTTCCGGAGGCAGTGCGTCTTCCAGAAAGAACAGCCGGAAGGGTTCCAGGTCCTTTGACAGTTGAATGGCGAGCGGAGCGGGCAGACGTTCGTGAATATCGTGCAGCAGTTCGATCTCGTCACCAAGATGGCTGCGGGCATATTCAAACAGTTTGGGGGCCAGACGCACGTAGTCGGCTGGTTCAAACACATTTTGCGGCGCGGTGGGACCATCGACGGTTTCGTGAGTCTGCAGGTCAGATTCCGTGCCGTAAGTGGCCTGACCTGGCACTTCAACCTGCATGCGAATGTGACGAAACCCCTGTGCGATCAATTCGTGCGCATCGTCGATGACCTCCGGAAACTCACGCCCAGAAGCATGCACATACACCGGCGCGGCCATGCGACATTTGCCGCCGAGCAATTCGTGGACGGGCATACCGGCCCGCTTGCCTTTGATGTCCCACAACGCCATATCGACACCCGACAACGCGTTGTTCAGCACCGGCCCCTGACGCCAATACGAACTGACATAGGCAGATTGCCAGATGTCTTCGATCTCATTGACGTTTCGTCCTGTCAGAAATGGAGTCAGGTATTTTTCGACGGCTGCGATCACAGCCAGCGGTCGCTGTGTAAATGTGGCACACCCCAGACCATGCAGTCCATCGTCGGTGGTTTCGACTTTGACCACGACCAGGCGAATACCGGCAGGGGCGGTTGCGATACAGCGGATGTTCCGGATGCGAACAGTCATGTTGTGTTTCCTGCGTGTCTTCTGGTTCGAACGGGAACCGCCAATGACGCTGATCGATGCCGATTTCATGTGGCCGGGATCAGCGTTCCTGGCGGTTCTCATTGGCTGGCGGGACGATATGCTTCTGCTGCAGGGTCGTTGAATCCGCACCAGTCGGTCAAGCATCGCGTGGAAGAATCAGAAAGATCAGTCGTATGAAAATCGAATCCGTCGAACGCATCTGGGTCGACCTGCCGTTGAAGACTGTTCCGTGGCGAAATATGGTCCGTGAGATTCCGCACTGGTCATTGTTCGAATTGTGCAAAGTGACGCTAAGCAACGGAGTTGTCGGAGTCGGCGAAACCATGCCCTATTACACTTGGGGCGAAGTGACTGACGAAGCGGTCGAGCGGGTTAACGGGCAGCACCCGGCATCCGTGATGTGGGATGACTCGCTGGGAGCCGGATTGCAGATGGCCCTGTTCGACGCCGTTGGCAAATCACTAGGCGCGCCGGTCTGGGCACTTCTGGGGCCGAAGGTCCGTTCCTTCGCTCACATCGGCTGGTGGGCCATTGACATGCCGGTCGAAGACTGGATTTGCGAATGTACCGAGGCCATCGAACACGGGTACACGACTTTCAAAACCAAAGCGCGGCCATGGTTCGATCTGGAAGACCAGGTCGCCCGGTTATCTGCAGCCGTGCCGAATCATTTCAAGCTCGACATGGATTTCAACGACTTCGGACTCGACCCCGCCATTGCACGACCGCTGTGCAAGCGGTTGGAACGATTCCGGAAAGTCGCGATCTGGGAGAGCCCGATTGCTCAGGAAGACGTCGAAGGCAACCGTGCGCTGCGCAATCACCTGAGCGTTCCAATCGCTCATCATATCGACCGCCCGGCGTTTGAGACTCAAATTCGTCGCGACATCTGCGACGGTTTTGTGATGGAAGGCGGCATCAGCAATGCTCTTGGTCGCGGCCGGACGTGTGCCGAATTCAACAAACCGTTCTGGCTGCAATGGGTGGGGTCAAATCTTGCCGCGACGTTCTGCCTGCACATTCAGGCCGCACTGTCCCATGCTCGCTGGCCCGCAATCCACTGCAATCATATGTACGCCGATCAGTTCGTTGACGAACCGTGGGTGGTCTCGAACGGGCTGAGTGCCATTCCTGACAAACCGGGGATCGGAGTGACGGTGAACTGGGACACTGTGGAAAAATACCGCATCGAAGCAAAGGACAAGCCGTACCCCTATCCCGGATTGCTGCTGCGACTGGACTGGCCGTCCGGAACGAAAAGCTGGTTTACTCATGCCCAGCAGCTGTGGGACGCCTTCAGCAGCGGCGACCTGCCTGCCTTTGTCACCGGAGTGAATCTCACCCGCGTTGATGACGACGGTTCGGCAGACTGGAGTCGACTGTACAAACAGGCGTGCGTGTCGCCAGTGCACGAGCCATGACGCGCCCGCTGGCAGCGGGCACTACGTGTCCGTATATTCCGGGCGATCCAGTGAGTTGGTGCAGTCGATGAAAAGCCAGCACACACCGCTGACCATGTACATGATCCCCACCATCAGAAACACCGGTTCGTAGTGGGTGATATCCGTCATTTTACCAGCAACGATTTCCTGTGTGGCGTAACGAGTCAGCAGGATTCCGCCGACGATCGGCGTCACGACTCCGCCCACGCTGCCGGCGCTGTTGATGATACTGAACACCGTCGCCGAATAGCGGCCGCCCAAATCAGTCGACGTTCCCCAAACCGTCGGTTGTGTCCAGTCGCTGAAAAATTTGGTGGCGAACAGCAGCCAGGCACCAGTCATGGGATCGGCATGGGTGATGGACATGTAGAGGCACAGGCAGGCGATCACCTTGCCGGAAAAACCGACCAGAGAACGTGACAGCCGGCGGTTCCCTGTCAGAGAAATCAAGCCGTCGTTAATGAAGCCTCCGGCAACGCCGCCCAGTGCCCCACCCCACAGAGGAAGACTGGCCAACAGACCCAGAACGATTTTGTCGGAAACCCCGCGGGCCTCGATGAAGTAGCTGGCCATGAGTGCGGAGTAAACGTAGTCGGCGCCGGCATTCATAAACTGCTGCACGATAAAGACCAGCAGACTGCGATTGCGGATGGCTCTGCGGAATGGCAGGACCCGGGGTGCATCCGCGTCGTCCGTTTCGCCCGCGCGAATTAAGTCGACTTCCGCCTGATTCGTCTCCGGGTCGTCTGCGGGACGGTTGCGACACAGCCGGTAGAACAGTAGCGCAAACGTCAGACCGATGGCCGACAGAATGACCAGGGATGATCTCCACGACAATCCCGCTCCCAGCATAAACCCAAAGACCACGGTCGATATCGCGCCGCCGCTGCGTCCGAAGAAACTGGCGATCAACCCCTGCAGAACCGTGCGTCCCTTGAGCGGAAACCACAGACGAGTCATCTTGGCCAGCGATGGATAACATCCCGCCTGAGCCGCTCCGAAGGCCAGTCGTGACGCCCCAAGGCCCGTCATACTTCCCGTCAGCCCGATGGTCGGCATGGCCAGTGACCACAGTGCGATGATCACTCCCAGAAACATGTGCGGGCCAAAGAAGTCGCAGATGATTCCACCGGGAACCTGTCCCAGCGCGTAGGTCACGTTAAAGAGCGCGTACAGCGAATCGAGTTTCAGATCGCTGAGTCCGAATTCCTCCTTCAGTTCCGGCCGTACCATCACCCACGTGTACCGGTGCAGATACAGCATGAAGGACGTGCCAGCGGCCAGGCCAAACATGACCCAGCGGCGATTTGTGGGGATTTCCGCAGGCAGACTCCCGGCGGTTGGAGTAGTAAACGGTTCTTCGTCTGGGTCACTCACGCTTCAGTCCCCATGGCAAACACTGTTGATGAAGTCGTTGTTTCCGAAACCTGAAACTCCAGCACGGCCGCGCTTGCCAGGATCAGGTCCACTACGTTAAGACATCCCCATGAAGATTGCATCCATTCGCACTCATATCGTTGGCGAAGTCCGTCCGTTCCTGTTTGTCGTTGTGGAAACGAACGACGGAATTCAGGGGGTCGGTGAAGCCGGCATCACCTGGCGTGAACAGGCGGTGGCCGGTTATATCGAGGCCCTCGCACCGTCGTTAATTGGTGAAGATCCGCGACGAATCGAGCATCTTTGGCAGGTCATGTTGCGGAGCGGCTTCTTTCCTGGTGGACGCATCGGAGCCGCCGCCATCAGCGCGATTGATATTGCGTTGTGGGACATCAAGGCCCGTTCACTTGGCGTTCCTGTGTACGAATTGCTGGGAGGGCTGGTACGCGACCGTGTCGCCTGTTACCCGCACGTCGCTGATAACGCTCTGGATGTGATGGTCGAGGACTGCCGCAGACTGGTGGCGGATGGCTGGCAATTCGTGCGTTTCAATCTGCCGTCTCAGGGAGATCAGCTGGAACCCAGGATATCGGTGCGGCAGGGAGTGGAACTTGTCACAGCGGTCCGGACAGCGATTGGGCCGGACGTCGGAATCATTATCGATGCCCACACTCGGCTGGATCCGGTCGATGCGGTTTCGTTGTGCCGACAGCTGGAACCGCTCAATCCTTTCTTCGTGGAAGACCCCGTTCGGTGCGAGAACGCTGCCGCCATTGGACGGCTGCGACAGCACACTTCTGTGCCCATTGCAATGGGCGAGCAATACGCGACAAAGTGGCAGTTTCGTGAGCCCATCGAACAGGACTGGATTGATTATTGTCGTGTTGACCTGTGCATTGCGGGTGGCCTGACGGAGGCTCGAAAAATCGCCGGCTGGTGCGAGACTCATTACATTGCCATCGCTCCGCATAACCCACTCGGCCCGGTTTCCACCGCCGCCTGCCTGCACCTGGATCTGGCGACCAGCAACTTTGCGGTGCAGGAGTGTGCCCGAATTCCCGGGGAAGTCCTTGCCGAATTGTTTCCCAAACAGGTGCCGTTTAAGGACGGTTACATGTACGCACCAAAGGAACCAGGTCTCGGCATTACCTTCGACGAGTCGGCGGTCTCAAAGTACGCCGTGATGGAAGGTGACTGCCCACGACTGCATCGTGCGGATGGCACGTTCACAAACTGGTAACCACGGCAGCCAGGTGAGCCAGGTAGGGTGTGTGCTTGCACGCACCGCTGCGGTCTGACGGGCACGTACATTCGACGGTGTTGTGCCTGTACGCGAATTGGTGGCGACAGCAAAATGGATATTCCCCTCTGCCATATGTGATAGTTGGAAGTGGTGCGTGCAAGCACGCACCCTACGTTTCTTCACCCTCCCGCTGGGAGGTTCGCGAGGAACGAGCGGGGAGGGATATTGGCGCAATCACGCGACAGGTCGGCGCACGTGCTCAGTCAACCCTCCCCTCGCTTAGGCTCGACCCTCCCGGAGGTAGGGTGAGATCTGTTGTTGCGATTTGTGTTGAGAAAAAGTCACTGCACCCTCTCGGAAGGAGGGTGAAATTTGTCGTCGCACTTGTGTAGATACCAATGGTGGTGCTGTCGGTCCGCACAGCGGCCCCTACCATGCTGGTTGCAACTGTGCGGTGTCACGACTACCTTGTGATGGCCTGCTTCAAACTGTCAACGCGTGAATCGGAATTCGTGTTATGAATTGCATAAAACTGTGTGCAGCTGCCGTTCTTTGTGGCACAGTTGCCGGGTCAGTGCCGGCCGCTGATCAACGTCCGAATATTCTATTCATCTTTTCGGACGATCATGCGGCTCACGCCATGAGTTGCTACGGTTCAAAGATCAACAGCACGCCCAATCTGGATCGCATCGCGAACGATGGCATGCTGTTTACGAACTGCTTCTGCACGAATTCCATCTGTGGACCCAGCCGAGCGGTCATCCAAACCGGAAAACACAGTCATCTGAACGGCTTTGTTCGCAACGGCAATCGCTTTGATGGTTCGCAGCAGACGTTCCCCAAACTGCTGCAGAAGATCGGTTATCAGACCGCCGTTGTCGGTAAGTGGCACCTGGCCAGCGCACCGCAGGGCTTTGATTATTCTGAAGTCCTGAAAGGACAGGGACCGTATTACAACCCACCAATGCTGCTGAACGGGAACCCGGAACCCGTCAAACACGTCGGTTATACCAGTGACATCATCACGGATCTTTCACTGAACTGGCTGAAAGAGAAACGCGATCAAAGCAAACCGTTCATGCTGATGTACCAGCACAAAGCACCGCACCGCAACTGGCAGCCGGGCCCCAAACACCTGAACATGTTTGACAACGTTGAGATTCCTGAGCCGGACAATCTGTTCGACGACTGGTCCGGCCGGGGCAGTGCTGCACAGACTCAGGACATGAGCATTCGTACAACGATGACTCGGAAGGACCTGAAACTCGATCCCCCCCGCGGTCTGACTCCCGATCAACTGGAAGTCTGGAACAAAGCGTACAGCGCGAAAAACAAGGCGTTTGAAGAAGCAAAGCTGGAAGGAGATGACCTGATTCGCTGGAAGTATCAGCGTTATATCAAAGACTATCTGCGCTGTATCGCGTCCGTCGATGACAACGTCGGCCGTGTGCTGGACTACCTGGACGAGACCGGTTTGGCGGAAAACACAGTCGTCATCTACTCGTCCGACCAGGGATTCTATCTGGGTGACCACGGCTGGTTCGACAAACGATTTATGTACGAAGAATCCTATCGCATGCCGTTCGTGCTCCGCTGGCCAGGCAAGGTCAAGCCGGGCAGTGTGAATCATAACCTGATCTCAAACCTGGACTTTGCCGAAACATTTCTGGATCTCGCCGGTGCTGACATTCCGGCGGACATGCAGGGGAAAAGCCTGAAACCGCTGATCCTGGGGAAGCCATCAGACGGAACACCGCCTCCCATGACAATCGGATTCAGCAACAAACTGGTCGACTACAGTCAGCCATCTTTCCGTGATGCTCTGTACTACCACTATTACGAATTCAATGGCGAACGACGGACCGCTCATATGGTCCGGCGACACTACGGTGTGCGGACCGACAGGTACAAACTCATTCACTTCTACAATCTGGACGAATGGGAACTGTACGATCTTGAGAAAGATCCACGCGAAATGCGAAGTCGCTACGACGATCCGGACTACTCCGAAATTGTGGCTCAACTGAAAACACGGGTCGCCGATCTGCAGAAACAGTTTCAGGTTCCTGACGATCGCGGCTCCGTCCCGGCCAATCCACCTTCATTGCGTCAGGGTCCGAACCGACAAAAGAAGAAAGCGCCGGCGAAGAAAAAGAATGCGGCATAGTGTTTGCTGAATTTGTTCAGCTGCTCACATCTTCACCCGGCTGCCAGGGATATTCCATGTATCTGGTTGTGGCGGTTGCGACATCAACGCCCAACCGTCGCGCGACAACGTGCAGGCTCATGTCGATGCCGGCGGCAATGCCTGCTGATGTGATGACCCGGCCGTTGTCCACAAAACGCCGCTGCTCGTGGACTGTCGCGGTGGGAACAGTCTCACGCAGAACGTCAAATGCGCCGTGGTGTGTCGTTGCACTGAGTCCGTCCAGCAGGCCGGCCTTGCCAAGCAGTAATGCTCCCGTGCACACGGACAGCACCAGTTGCGCTGTTTTTGCCGTGGTTCTGATCCAGTCGACGAGCGGCTTGTTGTTCATTTCTCTGCGACTACCGATGCCACCGGGAACCAGCAGCACGTCAACCGTGGGGCAATTGGCGAGAGCGTAATCGGGAATCACGGTCAAACCGTTGCGTGCCCTGATCGAACTGTTTTCGGCGACGGTAAAGACGTTAAGTGACGGCGGGTCTGAGAGATTGCCGGCGACGGAGAAGACTTCAAAGGGCCCACAGAAATCGAGCACTTCGACGTCATCAAACAGCAGGATGGCAACGTTGCCGACAGTGCTTAACGTCGCATGGTTATTGGATGACTCAACGGACGAGCCATCAACTTCACTAATGTCCGCGTCGCTGGGTTGGATCTGTGTGGAGTCATCCTGTGGTGCCAGCATCAACTGCATCATGTGGACGTCCAGTCGCTGGCCAAACTTGAGTCCTACTTCCCTCATCGTGCCAATGTGCCGAAAGCCCATGGCTTCGTTGAGATGAAGTGACGCGTCGCTTCCCTGAGCAGCTCGGGACAGAATCGTGTGAAATTTCAGACGCCGAGCTTCACTGATCAGTCGCTCTTTCAAGGCCCGGCCGATTCCGCGTCCGCGATACGCCTCGCTGACATAGAACGACGATTCCACAGTTCCGTCGTAAGCAGGTCTGTCAGACCATTTCGTCAGCGCCGCCCAGCCGATAACTCGTTGATTCACTTCCGCGACGAACACCGGATGCCGGTCGTCGTGCGATTCCAGCCAGCGCCGTCGCGTTTCTTCAGACTGTGGTTCCGTATCAAACGTCGCCGTTGTGGAACCGATAGCCTCGTTGTAGATTTCAGCAATAACGCCAGCATCACTGTGTTCTGCAAGGCGGATCGTGAACGGTGCGACAGCACTGTCGTCGCTGTTTGTAGGTTCAACGTTGCCACTCATGTCGCTTCCGCCCGCATCGTCAGGCGTTTCAAGAATCGGTCAAGGCGATCGAGCCCCTGAGTGAAGTCTGACCGGCCCAAACCAAATCGTAGTAATCGGTCAGACATGCCCAGTGGCTTACCGGGCACAAGGAAAAGGCGTTCTTCATCCAGTAATCGCTGACATAGTTCGGTGCTTGCCAAATCGGTGCGTTGTTCAACCATTGCCATCGTGCCGGCTTTCGGACGGAAGAGCCTTTAGCGTGCTGCTGTGTGACGTGACGAAGTCTTCGAGTCTTTCAAGGTTCGCCGAGATCAGTTCGCGGTTGCGGCTGAGTACATCATTCTGCCGCTGCAGAGCACGGCACGCAAGAATCCGGCACGGCGTATTCGTCATTCCCGGACTTCGCATCCGATGTGGCGCGCAATCGAGTGCAACGTGAAAAACAGTGGTGCCAGCACGACGACATTATCGCCAGGCCTGAGCGTGGCCCGCATGATCGAGTAAATGGCTTCGCTGGATCCGTTGAACGTGACGACCTGAGTCGGATCGATGGTTTCGTACTGGTCGGCGATAGACTGCTGCAGTTCTGCCAGGCCGGCGAATTCTCCGTAACCGAGATTCATATTCGCAAACAATTTCACTTCGTCTGCATCCAGCAAATCTGCCGCGTTTTGCGGCTCGCAATCGGAGTGACTGAGTGAAACGTCAAACCGGCCTTCCGCCATGGCAAACCAGTGTTCGAGATCAAAGAGTGGCAGGTTCATTGAGTTGGGGCACCTCATGAGTCAACACAGATCATCATCGACCACACGACACGTCACCACAGCAAAGGTTCGCCAGCATTAGAGCGTTTTACGCTGTAGCTGTCAGTCGGCCATCGGCATTTCGTTTGCGCAAGCGAGCGGTCTTCCAGCCGCCGCTCGGCAACCGCCGGCACGATCCATTTGGCCACTGACAGGAAGCACGCACGTTGCGGTCGAAGAATGCCACCAGACGGCTTCATTCGGACTTAACCTCAATGTCGTCGATGGCCGATTGCAGCCGCTCTTTGAATCGACGGCTTTCGGAATCATCGTGTAGTTTGTTCAGCAACGGCAATGCGTCAGCGGCCGCCGGGCCAATTTTTCCGAGTAGAAAGACGGCGTAATACTGAGTCCTCAGGTCATCGGATTCGAGACCGGCCAGCAGGACGGGGAGTGCTTCGGGACCGGCCGCGTCAATCGCTCGAATTGCACCTCGCGCAACGTTTGTGTCTTCTTCATTTTGCAGCATGGTGAACAGAATCGGAATCGCGGCCTTAGCCGCAGCGCCAATGTCGCCGAGCGATTCTGCGGCGGCGCGGCGAACAGTCCAGTCACCATCTTCCAACGCAGATATCAATACCGCTAAGGACTGCGACTGTTCAGAACTAATGGCTGCGAAACACTTGATCGCCGCGGACCGCAAAGATGGCTGGTCGTGAGTAAGAACGTTGGTCACTGCCGGCATGGCGTCGTTGCCGGACTGCCCCATCGAAGTCAGGGCTGCCATACCGGCCAGCACAACGTCCGTATCAGGATCGGCCAGCAGTGGTGCCAACAATGCGGCTGTCCGGCCATCTTCGACGCCGATGCTCGCCATCGCATTGGCAACAGCCGCTCGAACGGTGGTGTCCATATCGGACAGCATATTCGTCAGGTTCGGCATTGCTGACCTGGCGGATT
>JBDONA010000134.1:0-75742 GCA_039831575.1 Fuerstiella sp.
GCAAACGCGATGTCCGGTTTGATCTTCGCGACGGCTTCGGCAACCACGATCTGATTCTCAAGACGAGCGTCAAAGCGGTGCGAAGCGAAGTCCAGAAATTTTGCTTCCACACCACGGGCGGCAGACAGTTCCGTCGTCATTTTGGCCACGGCCCGTCCGTCCGCAGGAGGCCAGTTGGTGTAGTCGCCGATCATGTGCAGCGTTACCACGCGATAGTTTTTCCGCACGGCCTGCAACAGAATCCCAGGCACACCGAAGATACAGTCGTCGTAGTGGGCGCCCATGGCCAGAATCGTTTTCATGATATTACTTTCTGTACCCGCGTTACTGTCCTGGCCGTGTCACTTTGCAAGCTCTGCCGGTTGGCGCCCGACGTGTTGCAGCACTCGTGCAAAAAAGGCTTCCTGAATATGGGCGGGTGCCGCATGGCCCATCAGCGGTTCGTTGATGACGCTCTTTGTACCGGCCAGAACATTATATGCCGCGTAGCAGCTGGATGGCGGACAGACCGAGTCAATGAAACCGACGCTCATGATGGCGTCCGCTTTGCAACGAGTGGCAAAGTTCACGGCGTCGACGTAACGGGCCGCCTGCAGAATCTGCGGGTCAGGTTTTCCGTCGGCACCGTTGGGGACAAGTTTCGGCCAGCCGTTGATACGCCCGGCTGCCTGTCCGGAGTGGTCGCAGATCGCCGGCACTCCGGGAGCAATCAGGGTGACTCGATCGTCAATCCCGCCTGCTACCAAAGCCTGTCCTCCGCCCTGGCTGTGCCCGATCACAATGACATGTTCGCCGTCCCATTCGGGCTGTGCCGTCAGAAAATCAATCGCTCGCACGATCCGCAGAAACATGCCTCGAAAATAGGTCGTGTCGCGATTTCCCCGCCCGGCGTAACGGTAGTTCTTCAGCGGCCCGGCACTCAGCTGTGCATAAAACGACGGTGGTTTGCCGTTGGCAATACCGTGAGCATTAATGTCCATGGACAGCATGCCAGCTTTCGCGCCTTTGACAGCATTACTCAGACTTGAACCGCGAACACCGGCACCGTGCACCCACAGAATTGCCGGCAAACTGTTGGCTGCGGCGATCTTTGGCTTTGCAAAATATCCCGATACTGGTGCTCCGCCAAGACCAGGGGTCTGGACATCATGGCATTCGATCGATGCATCTGGCTGCTCGACCGATGTCAATTTCGGCTCCAGCGGGATCTGTGTAAGTTGACGTTTCTGTTCCGCCCAGAATTCATCAAAGTCGTCGGGAACCGGCAGACTCAAGCCAATCTTCTCCGGGGAAAACGCAGCCGCGGCAATCGCCCGTACAGGCTTGCCTTCTTTTGGCGTGTAAGTCACCAGGCATCGTAGAAACCCCGGTTGCTTCAGGCCCTGGCTGACCTGAGTCGGCTCTGCACCCGGTGCCCCTTCGCCATTTGAAAAAACCTGTGAGTTCAGGAAGTCGTCGAAAGAGAATTTCACCTGACCCTCGCCGCTGACGATCTGCTCTCCCTGCCACACTGAAATGCTGAACGTGGCCTCCTGGCCGACTATGTAGACGGCATCTGCGCGATCCGTCGTCACTTTCACCGAATACGGAGTCTGGGCGAACGCCATAGTGCACAACGGCACACACAGAACCCATGCCGCGATGACGCGCCAACATGAACGACAATGGCTATCGAGCATAGAGCTTCTTTCCGGGGGATTAATGGAATTCCGTTTCGGTGAAATGCTGTCCGAAGACTATTGGATCACCGTCTACTCGCAAAGCGTACTCGACTTCATGCATTCCAGCCACACACTGGCAGAGCGAGCACCAAAAGCTGGCGTCAGAAACTCCGAGCAAGTAGACTTGAAAACTTCGCCGTCCCGAACTCCGGCTTGGGACGGAATATGCTCGAAGCTCTGCTTCGCCGATGGACAATTGACGTTGCCATGTCACTCGACGATGCAATGCTGTAAGGATGGAGAGCCCGAAGCGAAGCTGAGTGCAGGACGGAAACGGACATAGGTTTTCGTACTGTCTGTCGACATCAACCTGCAGACGTACTCCGGAGACACTCGATGCACCACCCGCTGAAACACGGATCACGAATGCCCGTTCCACGGCGAAACGTGTTGCAGGCCGGCGGCATTGCGTCGCTGGGACTGACGCTTACCAATTTACTGCAGGCTGACAGCGACAGTGTGAACGGACATCGAACCGCGGCGTCCGCCAAATCATGCATCTTCATCCATCAGTATGGGGGATTAAGCCAGCTGGATTCATGGGACATGAAGCCCGATGCGCCACGTGAAATCCGTGGTCCATACCGGTCCATAGAAACGGCGACTCCCGGTTTTCAAATTGGCGAATTGATGCCACAACTGGCTCGAATGTCCGAACGATTCGCCGTCATCCGATCGATGACGCACAACGTGTCCCTGCACGATCAAGCCAATTCGATGTTGCTGGCCGGTCGAGCACAGCCGGGGGCGGATGATCCGTCATTTGGCGCGATCGTCACGAAGCTGCGGCCGGCCACCGCCAGCATCCCGCCGCACGTCTGGCTGCAAAAGTTTGGCGGCGGAGCAGCTCCACCTGTTCACACTTATCTGACAGGCGGCAACCTCGGTATGGCATATGCGCCGATGCTGATCGGTAAAAAACATGACGACAATCCGGCTTCGGAAGGATTTCGTGTCCGCGCTTTCGATACGAATAAAGACGTCTCGCTGCAGAGGCTGGAGCAGCGGTGGAGGTTATCACAGGGACTGCAAGCTCTGTCGAACACCGGAAGCACGACAGAATTCGAATCGCTGGATCTGTACCAACAGCAGTCCTTCGACTTGCTGCACAGCAGCGACGCAAAAGCCGCGTTCGATATCAATAACGAAACTCCGGCGATTCGAGACCGCTACGGGAGGAATCCGCTGGGTCAAAACCTGTTGCTGGCCCGCAGGCTGGTCGAATCCGGTGTGCGGCTTGTAAATATTGTCGCATGGACGGGATTGGCCGCAGGAGAAAAGTTCGTCAGCGTTGAGACATGGGACATGCACGGCAATGCCAATGTGGGCATCTTCGAAGACGGCTGGAACGGCCTGCCCTTCGCGCTGCCGCGCACAGATCAGGCGGTCGCCACATTGCTGGAAGATCTGAGTGACCGAGGGATGCTTGATTCCACGCTGGTGGTACTGGTCGGTGAATTTGGAAGAACGCCGAAGATCAGCAAGGGCGCCAAACGCGTTGGTCGCGATCACTGGCCTCAATGCTATTCCGCCATGGTCGCTGGCGCCGGTATTCAGGGAGGAGTCGTGCACGGCGAATCCGATGATCGCGCAGCCTACGTCAAGTCCAATGGTGTGACGCTGGAAGATTTCACAGCCACGCTTTTCGCCGCCATGGACATCAATCCTGCATCAAGAATCAGTCCGGACGGATTTACAATCCCGGCCAGCACCGGCAATCCGATTGCTTCATTGCTGTAGATTGTTGTCGGCAACGAATACGTGCTGACGCCCCAGAGACGTCATCCGACACTTTCGACGCTCTGAGCCTGACTGAGCGACGATGCAGTCAGGCATCACGAAAGGTGCATCGCCAGTGAACAGCTCCCAGCGCAGGGTCACAACATTTCGGTCATCTATCCGAAAAAACCGCATCAGCACGCTGCGATTGGGCACCCTTTGATCATCACGTGCTGACAATTGCCTCCGTTTTTCCGGTTATTGCTGTCGCTCCCTGCCTGGTTCACGGCAAATTGCGGGGGTCAATTTGTGTGCTAAGCTTGCCTGTAAGGTTCGCACACATGCAATTACTCCACACCAACGAAACATATCATGCTCCGACAGGGATCGTCTGTCGGCAATCGGTCGTTAAAAACCTGATCGCGTCGGTATTCTGCGTGTTGGTATCTGGCGGACTGCCGGTGTTGTGTTGGTACTTCCAGGGGTCCATGCCCGTTGTCGTTGCATGTACGTTGATTGCCGCGTTGGTGATCACAGTGACAGTTTCCCGAGCGAAGAGTCTGCTGCGACCCGGTAACTGGACGATGGTGCTTCAGCCCGACGGCCTGTGGATCAATCTGCGTTCCCTGTACAACCATCGTTTTGCCGATGCGAAGACGGTCCTGAATATTTCGTTTGCTGAAATCGTCAGTGCTCAGATCCGCACCGCCTGGGTCAGTGCCTCCATGAGCGGCGACGCGACAGCTAAACAACGGTCGCTGGAACTGAAACTGGCAGACTGGGTTGACGCGACGGACCTAAGGAAAGCAATAACCGAAGAAGTCCGCCGAAAAACTCCTGAACGCAGTTTCATGGGCATCACATCGACAGGTCGAGTGAACCACTCGTCGGTCAACCTGGTCGACGACCGGACGCTGCGAATTCATTGGACTGGTCCAAACAACGGCATGTCGCCAAACGTTGCAGAAGTGATCAAATTTTTGTCACGCGATATTCAGGTATTGGAGAGCGTTCAGCAGCAGGGCAGGAACTGGCATCAACTTTCAGACGCTGAGTTCGACGACCTGATCCTGGACCTGCTGATCGAAGGTCAGAAAATGGAAGCGATCAAGCTGATGCGAAAACGCAGCCCAATGAGTCTGACAGAAGCAAAACAGACGTTGGAAAGTCTGGTTTAATTGCCTGTCCGGATACCTGAAACAGTGAGCCGCACGGCGCTAGCCGCGGGTGAATGCGCAGTCAATAACCGGCGGCTAGCGCCGTGCCGCTGACAAGAACAGACGTAACCGGACAGTCTCCTCACAGTCAGAACCATCAACTCGCGCACACGATCGCCACAGTTCACAACTACCTTCCCATGATCGTTGATGCTGGAAATTCAGCACGCTTCGAGCCATCGGGACTGCGTTGGCTGGCTCTGTGATTGCGTTTGAACCCTAATGGAATGGCAAGACCGTTGGTCGCCTCCAGCTGTTCGTAGAGTTGTCGACGCAGCTGGGCCACACGATTCTGCTGACCGGCCTCGTTGATCAGGTTTTTCGTTTCCAGCGGATCATTGACAATATCGTACAGTTCATCCGTATCCCACAGGCCGTGATACTGAATCAACTTGTACTGGATCCCGCGAACGGCGAACGTCGTCGGTGTCTGCGGAAAACTGGGTTCCCAATAGTATTCATACAGCAGTGTGGCCAAATGTGACTCACCTGCCGAGGGATCCTGCAGCAGGTTCACCAGGCTGCGCCCGTCCATCCATGGCGGTGGAGTGACACCGGCCAGTTCCAGAAATGTTGGTGCGATATCGATGTTGGTCACGACAGCACTGCACCGACGATTCGGCGCGATCAGAGCAGGGCAGTACGCCAGCAGAGGAATGCGAATCGATTCTTCATAGGCACAACGTTTATCGATCAAACCGTGTTCTCCCCACAAATGACCTCCGTCACTGGTGAACACGATCAGAGTTTCCTGATCAAGTCCTTTCTGCCGCAGAGTCTTCATGACTCGCCCCACACTGTCGTCGATCGAAAGAATCATCTCGCAGTAGTGCCGGTACATTTCCGTCAGCGACTGTTTTGCTCGACCGTGGTACGGAAATTCGACTCCGTGCCAGCTGTTTCTCTGGTCCTGGACCCACATCGGCTTGCCGCTGCGGTTTTTCGCGGTGTCGGCCATCGTTGCCGGCACTGCCACCACGGCATCCTGATAACGATCGCGATGCCGAGGTGCCGGATCGTACAGGCCGTGCACTCCCTTGTGGGACAGATACAAGAGAAACGGTGCGTCACCATTGCGATCACTCAGCCATTCAGCGCTGTAATCCGTCAGCTCGTCGGTCATGTATTTCGTTCGTGGAACCTGGCGACCATTGACGTTCAGGGTCTGCTTTCCAGGTGCGTACGTGCCCTGTCCACGAAAGCTAACCCAGTGATCGAAGCCGGGGCGTCTTGCATCACTGGAGCCGCCCATGTGCCACTTGCCGATGAAGGCCGTTTCATAACCAGCTTTTTGCAGCAGCTGCGGAAATGTTTGAGTGTCCTTTGGCATGCGGTCAGCGTTGTCCACCACCTTGTGGTTGTGCATGTACTGGCCGGTCAGAAAGGACGCTCGCGACGGCGAACACAAAGAAGTCGTGACAAATGCGTCGGTGAACTGCAGGCCCTGCTGCGCCAACGCATCAATATTCGGGGTTTCCACAAAGGGGTGGTTCATGAATCCGAACGTGTCGTAACGCAGATCGTCAATCAGAACGAAGACAAGGTTTCTGCGCTGCGGTGGTTCCTGGGCGCATACATCATTGGAAAACATGGCCAACACAATGATCAGTAAAACAATTGATCGCACGACGGACCCCGACAGCAAAAGGTTGATTGAATAATCACAAGCGTGTCAGCCCAGAGTACCTGAATATGCAGCCGTCTTCACGCCAGTACCGAGAGGATCAAGAGGGTCGGGAGTCTTTTTCGGATTTACGACAATGACCACAGACGGTGCCTCGTCCGAAAAAGACTCCCGACCCTTTCGTTAGCACCAAACGGATTCAGAATGACGAACTAAGCAACGTGGTGCGTGCAAGCACGGCACCCTACACGGCTGTTTTGAATGGTCGACTTGCTCATTGCGTCGTGGCGACGTTGGGTCTTGTCAGGTCGATGAGCTGACCGATCCCCTCGGTCTGAAACCGGTTCAGCAATTCTCCGATTCCGGCCGACTGTGCCAGTTCGAATTCTTCCGTGAACAGCGGAATGACGTGGTACAGTGTGACGACTCTGTCTCCGTCGGCATACGTCGCGAAATCTGCCCGGGCCTGAATGGTCATCACGCCGGTGAAATCATAACCATCAAGGATGGGCTGTGCAGGCATGCCGTTGGGGCACATCATGCAGGGTGGAAACGGTTACCCGGTGATGTGTGGAAACACGGCCAGTTGTTGCAGGCAGGCAACGGCCCAGTCCGACTTGTTATCTTCAGCGTCAGTGCCGAAGGGCCAGTCTGTCGGTGCCTGCAACATCAATTCGGCATACAACCGAGTGCCGTCGTTCTGAGTGATTGGGGCAGCGGACATGCCGCGAGTGACAAGAACTGTCTGATCGGCCACCCGCACAACAACGATCGAAATTGGCGGTTGCGTTGGAACGACCTGACGAATCTCATCGGCTTCAGGCTCGCTGAAGTAAGACGACAAGTGTTCCCGCAGCGGATCTGCCACTTCTTCGTAATTCCAAACGGAGAGTTCCGGCTCCGGCGTGCCAACTGATCGCAGATATTTGGCAACCTCTTCGTGCCCTCCGTTAATCGCGATTGTCAGCGGATTTCCCCGAGGACGTCCACCGTCTTTCCATTTGTAATCCGTTACGGCACCATGTTTCACCAGCCGTTCTGCGAGCTCAAGTGATCCGATGGCGCAGGCGCATTCCAGCGCAAAACAGCGGGTCGCTTCAGCGGTGTCAAAATTAATCTTTACGCCTCTCTGCAGTAACCACTCAAGGCACGCCGTCGCGTCGTTAGAGACTGCGCACCAGGCACGTCCTCGATCATCACGACCAGCATTCCGCGAGTTTATGTCTGCTCCCAATTCCACCAGCGCACCCAGAACGTCCAGGTGATTATTTGATATGGCGTCGTCCAGATAATGGTTCAGTGAAAGTCCAGTTCCATCCAGCAGTCCCGGATTCTCTGACCAGATCCGGCGGACAGCTGCGGCGTCACCGGACCCGACAGCTATTGCGAAAAGTCCTGTCTGCTTGCCCATCGATAATTGATTTCCCTGTCACTTCAAAGCAGAACCGGCTCTGCAATGTATATGTACAACGTTTCTTCCTGTTCTCTCTTGCCTCTTCCGGTGAACAATGGAATTTATCTGAAATGGCCGCCGTCTTCACGTCGATGCCGGATCAGCGGTTTTTCTAACTTAACAATGCCTGTCTTGTCACGATCCTCAGACGACAGGATGGCTTCGGGCATTCTGTCCTGATACCCTCGACTGTCCCATGGGCCGATCGTCATGATCCTGTATCCCGGCCCCGTCTTTCCCACCCAATCACATCGGCGCAGCTGGCGCACAGTTGAGAATGTCCCAACCGAATCTTCGTGCATTTCTGATAACCGCAGCACTGGTGCTCATGTCCGGGCAGGCCAGGTCAATCGCGACGGACGATGTCGACTTTCGGCGCGATGTGGCCCCCATTCTGCAGTCTCGGTGTCTGAGTTGTCATAACGAACGTGATCGTCGCGGTGGACTGTCACTGCAGTCCATGCGGTCCGTACAGGCCGGTGGGGACAGCGGTGCCGTTTTGACTCCGGGCGACGTTGAAGCCAGTTACCTGCTGGATCTGATCCTGCCCGAGGCTGGAACAGCGGAAATGCCAAAGGATGCGGCTCCACTTGACGCATCGGAAATCGGCATCATTCGGAAATGGATCGAATCCGATGCCCCATGGCCGGATGACGTTCTCCTGGAACCACCGATCCTGTGGTCACTGAAACCAATTCTTCGTCCCGACGTTCCTGATAACGTCGTGGTGCGCGACCAGTTTCCCATCCGAAATTCCATTGACGTGTTTGTTGCGGAACGACATGCGGAAGCCGGACTCACTCCTGCTGTCCAGGCCGACAAACACACTCTGATTCGGCGGCTGCACCTTGACCTGACGGGACTCCCGCCGTCTTCGGATGCTGTTGAGTCGTTTGTACGGAACACGGAACATTCGGCCTATGAGCAATTGGTCGATGAATTGCTGAGCTCGCCGCATTACGGCGAACAGTGGGGACGATACTGGCTGGATCTGGCTCGATATGCGGACAGCGAGGGATATCTGGGCGACAGCGAACGGCCTCATGCGTGGGTCTATCGCGAATGGGTCATCAACGCGATCAATCACGACCTGCCATTCGATCAGTTCACGATCGAACAGCTGGCCGGGGACCTCTTGAACGAACCCACACTGGAACAGAAGATCGCAACTGGATTTCACCGCAACACTCTGCGGAACACGGAAGCAGGAGTTGATCTGGAATTGTATCGGACCAAGGAGATTGTGGACCGAGTGAACACGACGGGCATGGTCTGGCTCGGTCTGACGCTGGGCTGCGCCGAGTGTCACGACCATAAGAACGACCCCATCAGTCAGAAAGAGTTCTATCAACTGTATGCATTTTTCAACAACGCCGACGACGTGGGAGTGACCGCGACCAGGCCATGGGAGATTGTCGAGCACAACGACGCCATGCTGACCTGGCGCCCGCGATGGGACGAACTGCTGCAGGAACTGCGACCGTTCGAATCGGAAGACCTGTCGACAGAACAGAAAACCGAGCTCGCAAAGCAGCAAAAGGCAATCAACAGTTTGACGAGCCTGAACGGTATCGAGAGCTTCTACCGCACACAGGACTCCGGGTGGAAAGAATTGAAAACCCGGCTGGAAGCTCACATCAAAAAGAAACCTGTGCCACCTGCGACCAGGGCCCGCGTATTCGCCGAGCGCAGCAAGAATCGTCGTGAGACCTTTGTCCATGTTCGCGGCGTTTACAACCGCCCTGGCGACAAGGTGGCTCCTGAAACACCCGCTACACTGCCGCCGCTTCAGTCCCGAGGCACTGTGCCGGACCGATTCGACCTGGCACGGTGGTTGTTTCATGAAGCCAACCCGCTGACCGCACGTGTGGCTGTCAACCGAATCTGGCAGCAGTTGTTTGGCCAGGGGCTGGTGGCAACGGCCAACGATTTTGGAACTCAGGGAGCCACGCCGACTCACCCTCTTCTGCTGGACTGGTTAGCGACGGAGTATCGACGACTGGGCTGGAGTCGCAAGGCGATGATTCGGCTGATCGTGACGTCGTCCACATACCGTCTTTCGTCAGCTTCAAATTCTGTCCCAAAGCAACGGCAGGCCGACAATCAGCTGCTGTGGAGACAGAACAGCTTTCGTGTCGGTGCCGAATCAGTTCGTGACGTTCATCTGGCTGCCAGTGGGCTGCTGGATCGCACAATCGGTCGAAAAGGAATCCGGCCGCCGCTGCCGGCATTCGTGGCCGAGGTGGGACGCAGTGTAAAATGGCCGGAGAGTCTGGGCCGTGAGAGATATCGCAGGGGCATGTACATCTTCTTCAAACGCACCGTGCCCTACCCGATGTTGATGACGTTCGATGCGCCGGATGCCACCGTTTCCTGCAGTCGGCGAGAACGATCGAACACGCCTCTGCAGGCATTGACTCTGTTGAACGACCCGGTGTTTTTCGAATGTGCTCAAGCGCTGGGGGCGGATGCCTGCCTGAAGTTCACTGAGGAGCCCAGGAAAGCAGTCCACATGATTTTCCTGAGATGTCTGGGAAGGCCTCCCGTTGAAACCGAACTGGAATACCTGATGGCGGCGCACGACGATGTATTACTGTTGATGGAAGCTGAAGCGACAAATGCAGGCAGTGAAGACAGGTCTGCCGCAATGGGCGCCGTCGCACGGATCGTGATGAATCTGGACGAGTTTGTGACGCGGGATTGAATGACATGACAGCCTCCAATCACAATCCATGCGACCTTCAGCGCCGACAGTTTTTCACCTCAGTTGCCAGTGGTCTGGGGACTTTGGCGGTGGCATCCTTGCTGCAGGAAGACGGCCTGCTGGCCGGTGAGACGCCGTTGCCATTTACTCACTTCGCTCCCAAAGCGAAACGCTGCATCTACCTGTTCATGGAGGGCGGGCCAAGCCAGATGGATCTTTTTGATCCAAAGCCGAAGCTGAATGAACTTGACGGGCAGCCGATGCCTCAATCGCTGTTGGATGAAATCAAGTTCGCGTTTATTCAGAAGGAGAGTGCCAGACTGATGGGCAGTCCGCGTCGATTTCGTCGACACGGTGAATGCGGAATGGATTTGTCCGAACTGCTGCCGCACCTGAGCACCTGTGTTGACGACATTGCCCTCGTGCGATCAATGCACGGCGAGCAGTTCAATCATCTGCCGGGACAATTGATGATGCTGACCGGTTCCGCTCTGCAGGGCTGGCCGACATTCGGGTCATGGCTGAATTACGGGCTGGGCAGTGAATCGAAGAATCTGCCCAGTTACGTAGCGATGACGACACTTGGACGCGGACTGCCGGGTGGAGCATCCAGCTGGTCCAGCGGATTTCTGCCGTCGCAACACTCCGGCACGCTGTTTCGGAATCAGGGAAGCCCCGTGCTGAATCTTGCCAATCCTCCCGGCATATCGCGGGACGTGCAGGCACGAAGTCTGCAGACCATCAACGAATTGAATCGCATTCGCTTCGACCGCGTCGGCAACCCCGAAGTCAACAGCCGCATCGAAGCCTATGAGCTGGCCTTTCGCATGCAGCAGACCGCTCCGGAATTGCTCGATCTGTCGGGAGAATCGAAAGCAACTCTGGAAGCATACGGACTTGACCGTCCGGATAATGCGAAGGATTCCACGACGGGGTTTATGGGATCGTACGCCCGCAACTGCCTGCTGGCTCGCCGCATGATTGAACGTGGAGTGCGTTTCGTGACTCTGTTCCTGTCGACGTGGGACCATCACAGCTATCTGGACAGCGGCCTGAAACGCTACACGCAGATCTCCGACCAACCGGTCACGGCGTTGCTGAAAGATTTGAAGCAAAGGGGGCTGCTGGACGAAACACTGGTCGTCTGGGGCGGTGAATTCGGTCGGACACCTCTGGGTGAAAACCGAGTGAACTTCAAAACGGTGACGGGGCGTGACCATCATCCGTATTCGTTCAGCATGTGGCTGGCAGGAGGCGGAGTGAAAGGCGGTCAGGTGATCGGCGAAACGGACGAAATCGGCTGGGGCGTCGCCAAAGATCCCGTGCATGTGCACGACCTGCATGCCACGCTGCTGCATCTTTTTGGCCTGGACCACAAGCAGCTGACGTATCGCTTCCAGGGCCGCGATTTTCGCCTGACGGACGTGGCCGGCAATATTGTGGATCAACTTCTGCAGCGCCCCTCCTGAACTGTGCTGCATCAGGAAGTTTTCTCCGCCAGCACATTCCCAACCAGGCGTCCACTGGTCATGGCCCATGCGATGTGCAGGCCGTGGCCCCACAGAATCTGGCCGCCCAATCCATTTTGACCGATGGCGTACAGGCCGCTGATTACTTCGCCGCGCTGATCGAGAACACGGAACGACTTGTCGATCGCGGCTCCGCCTTCGGTCGTGGTGAAGTACGATTTAACGGGGCCCAGTAACACCCAACGGTTTCCCTGCAGCGGTCTGTGCATTTTCGGCACTTCTTCGATCTGCCGTGTATCTGCGGCAGCGGCCACCAGTTCTGCCGGCGGCAGGTTCCGGGCCTTGGCGAGTTGCTCAAGCGAGCCCGCTGCCATCGCGACGTCTGGCCGTAGCCGCAGGTAATCGTCAACGTATGCGTAAGCAATTTCGGGCGCTGTGGAGATGAAGTGTGGCCATTGGCTGTAGCGTTTGATTACCGTTTCATCCAGCAGCATCCAGGCCACCTTTCCCGGCTGATTCGCCACCGCAAGTTCCCGGTCAGGACTGGCCAATTCATTGCAGAATCGCTGGCCGAGTTTGTTGATCAGGATGGCTCCGTCGTCCAGCAGGGCGTCCTCGGGGTGCTGCCACGTCACCAGCAGCCGTTTGATGAACGCGTTGACCACGAACTTTGGCACCAGCGGCATCAGAGCGCCCATCAGTTTCACGGCCGCACCGCTGGATGGCAGCAATTGAGAGAACGGCTTTTGCGGAGGCGGAACGAACCGCAACTCCGGACCGTAGGTGATGGACATGTTGCACAATTGGCCACCAACCGACGCGACAAGTCGGTGACCGTCGCCCGTCGCGTCGGGATTGATGCCCTCAACCGCAGCAAACGCCTGGCCCTTGTGTTCAGCGATCATCTGAGCATTGTTGGCATAGTCACCGGCAGCCAGCACGACGCCACATCTCGATGTTTCCTCACGCTGTATCCCGTTCACGTCCACGGTCACACCGGTCACTCGGCCGTCCGTACGCAGCAGACCCTCGACGGACGCATCTGTCATCAGTTGCCCGCCGAGACGTAGGAAACGCATTTGCAGGGCACTGATATAGACTTTCGCGTTGGGGATCACGTTGTGCATTCTGGGCACACGATTGGGCGGTTCGGGACTGGGGCCGTGGAAACGCAGCCCCATGGCTTCCAGCCAGTCCAGCGTGTCCGCCGCATGGCCCAGAAAGAACTCACGCAATTCGCGGTTTCCGGCAGCCTCAACATCCGACCGTGCAAAGCGGCCCGCATCTTCGTTGTGGTCACGTGGATTGTCGTTGATGTTGTTTCGCCGCTGATGCCTCGTGCCGCTGGCGGTAAACGAACCCACGGCAATGCCCGTCGTACCACCCAGCTGAGGCTGCTTCTCCAGCAACAGGACGTTTAACCCACGCTCCAGGCAACTGACACCCGCCGCAAGGCCGCTGCCTCCGCCACCGACAATGATGACGTCCGGAATGTCAGCAGTAGGGCGATCCACCTGTGTTGTTCCTTCATCGTTCAATGGTTCCGTGTGACGATATTCGGCAGGCTCCGTCGGTCACGGCAGCCGCGTTCCGAAGAATCGTTTCGACGCAAGTCTTCAGTCCGCCATGTTCTCGCGCAGCAGCCGGGCCAGGTACTTCGCCGTTTCGTCAGCGATCACGTTGTAGCCAGCAAGATTGGGATGACGGTCACTGTACCAGCCCGGCAGATGTCCAAGAATCGGATCGAGTTCGTTGGCCATGACGAGTACACTCGTTCTCTGGACAAATGGTTTCACCAACTCGTGGTACTTCTGCGGAATTTTTGCCAGCGGATACCGACGATAGTTGAGCATGTTGTGCCCCTTCTTCAGTTCCGCGGCGTAGCGGGGATAGATATCGAAGACGGGCAGTTGTTCCTGCTCTGCAACCTGCCTCACCAGATCGTTGATTTCCTGAATGGCCTCTTCGTTGGCAAACGGAATGACGGTCATGGGAATCAGTGACGCATGGGGATGATCTTTCCGCAGGCGGTCGATGAGCTCGTGAAAGTGCTTTGGAAATTCGCTGGTAAAGTTCTTTACTCTCGCGCGATCGTTCAGGCCATAGCGAATGAAGATGTAGTCGACGCCCGGCAGCTTTGCGGCATCGCGGTCGTAACGGCCGGAATCAATCAGTCTGCGAATGTACTCACCGCTGAGGCTGGAGTTAATCACATGGCAGGGCAGAAGATCTGCTTCGGCAGCGAGTAGCTGTTCCAGGACAGTCTCAAGATGTGGCCCATTTGGTTTCAGCAATCTCGGCATGCTGCCTTCCGTCGTACTGTCACCCAGCAACAATACCTGCACCTTTCCTTCATGCTCGGCTCGGGCCGTGAGCGGCACCACGATCAGCAGTATCAACAGGCCGAACAATCGAGTGGCAGGGAATATCAAACGTAGGGCAGGAGTATGGTTCATTGAATCGTTCGAGCAGAGGTGTGGTGGGACGAAGTTTGCCGAGGTCATGCCGTCATGGTATTCCATAGAAGCAAAACTGTCGCATGGCATCGGTATTTACGCAAATGCGAAGCCTAAGACAGAAGCGATTGCAAGCAGTTCGCTTCACGTATTTACTCTTCCGCTTGTGCGGGAGAGTCGGGCTATCAGGCCCGGAGAGGGCTTTGGAACCTCAACCATACATACGCACCTCGACGTCCAATCGCCCTCCCCAGCCGCTACCGCGTCCGACCCTCCCGTAAAGACGGGAGGGTATCGTTGTGTAGAGCCCAATGGTCGCATGGCCACTGACCTACGAAGCCGGCGACGCAGCAGTTCTCGAATGAAGACCAGCGTGCCGTCTGCCCATCGGCGGAACCAAAGCATTCTGAGTCATCTAAATTGTATTTCCCGCCGCTGCGTTGGAATTGCTCCGCAGAATACAGACAATCGTCGAAACGAACTGCTGTCCTCTTCGTCCCCCTGTTCACTCCCCCCTCGATCCACCCTCTGGAGTACACTTATGCACCGTCGTAAAATGCTCGCCACTTCGGCTGCTGCAATGACCGCCTTTGCTTCGCAGGGAACGACGGCGATGGCAGCCGTCGACAACCAGACGCCACGCTTTATTGATATGCATACGCATATCGGCACATACACCAACGGCAACAAGGAGCTGACGGCGCAGGCACTTGTGACATGGATGGACGAGCACAACATTGAAAAGGCCGTCGTGCTGCCGTTGGTGTCTCCCGAGTCCACGACGTATCTGCAGCTTCCGGATGCAGCGATTACGGCCTCAAAGGAGTTTCCGGACCGCCTGATTCCGTTCTGTTCGATCGACCCGCGTGCCATCATCCGCGGCGGCGTGGCTGGGCTGGTGGGCATCCTGCGGAAATACGTGGATCAGGGAGCCAAAGGCTTTGGTGAACACAAAGTCGGTCTCGACTTTGACGATCCGCTGATGATGCGTGTTTACGAGGCCTGCGAGGAAGTCGGAATACCGTTGTTGTTCCACATCGACAACATTCGAGGCAAGGACAAACCCGGTCTGCCACGACTTGAGAACGCCATTCGGTCATTTCCGAAACTCAATTTCATCGGACACGGCCCGGGCTGGTGGGCATCGATTTCGGGTCTGGATGATCAGAAATCGCTCGGTGGCTATCCGAAAGGCGAAGTTCTGCCAGGTGGGGCCATCGATCGGCTGATGGAAACCTATCCGAATATCTACGGCGACCTGTCCGCCGGATCGGGGGCCAATGCAATCAGCCGGGATCTGGAATTCGGCCGCGAGTTTCTGATTCGTCGTCAGGACCGCATCTGCTTCGGAACGGACTATCTGCAGCCGGGGCAACAGGTGCCTCAGTTTGAAGTTTTCCGGAAGCTTGATCTGCCGCCTGACGTTCGCAAAAAGATCTACCGCGGAAACGCGGAACGTGTCCTGGATCTTTGATGCAATCGACCGAACGGACACAAACACACCCCCCGCGTCGGCCCCTGTCGTTGACGGCAATTCCGCCAGTCTCGTGAACAGTTCGGGCTTGCGCGCGTGCCGACCGAGCCAGTGGGTGAAAACGACACCTGGAAGGGGCCACAATACAAGCTCGAAGCCCAGCGAGTGGGTCTCGCGTTTGTGAAACACACTTGTTCGCGCTGCGTGCTTGTATCTAAACGGCCAATTTTCATGAGGGCTCACCAGCAAAACGGGTGATTTACCATAAGTATTAAGTAGGTGAATCACTGTCCATAGCCCTCACACCAGTGCACCAATCTCCTCCTCGTTCGGAAATAAACAGCTGCGTTCACCGGTCGGTCACTTGCATAAATCCTCATTTGCCGGATCATGTGAAACCCTGTGTCGGCGTGGTGCGTCGCTCCGTGAACACACAACAAAACGCAGCGGCTAGCTCAGCATCTCGCATCCGAACGTCCAATTCAAAGGAATAGTCCCAATGTATAAAGTCTCCCTCGGATTGGCCGCCGTACTTGCGCTGCCAACGATGGCGTTCGCATCTGATTTCGACGCACTCGCCAGGAAGCTGCCGGCTGGCACGAACGTACTGCTGGCGATCGACGTAGACAAAGTCATGGCGTCTGAGATGGCCGTGAAGAACAACTGGGGCGGTCGCGCAGACGATGGCAGCCGGCCGGTCTATCTGCCTCAGGAAGCCGACAAAGTACTGGTTGCGGCACAGGTTGATCCTGCGAGAGGTTTTGCCCGTGCCTGGGAAGTGGCCATAATGGGGCTGAAGGAATCGCTGCCGATGCGGTTGATTGCCAAAGCGGAAGGTGGCTACACGGACACGATTCAAGGCATGAAAGCGGCGTGGGTGCCCAGTGACGCATATTTCGTCGAGATTGAACCAATGACAATGGGACTGATGCATCCGGCCAATCGTCAGGCCGTTGCACGTTGGGCAGAACTCCAGAAGCGAAGAGCCACATCACCAGTCTCGGACTATCTGTTGGGTGCCGTCAGTGCAGTCAAGGCCGGGCCGCAGATCGTGCTGGCCCTGAATGTTCAGAACAGTGTGCAACCACATCGCGTGCATCAGTCACTTACCCAATCCGAAGTGGTCCAGAAACAGAAACTCAATGTCGACGAAATTGCCTCCGTGATGACAAGTATGAGAGGGTTGAAGCTTCGTATCACAATCACTGACAAGGCCCGCGGCAGTCTGCAGATCGACTTTGGCAAGCCGGTAACATTCAACGAACGCGCCGCTAAGGGGTTGCTGCTGGGAGCACTCACAAACTTTCAGGCGGAACTGCCGGGCGTTGAGGACTGGGACGTCAAAGTCAGTGGCAACACGATCCTCTGCAGCGGCAACACCGAACCTGACGCCCTCCGCCGCATCCTCAGTATGCTGGAGATCCCCACAACAAAATTCAGCAGCCTGAAGGAGCAGGACACTAACGAAGCCACCGGAGACGTTATGGCCCAAAACTCGCTGGCCTACTTCAAATCGATCACGAAGTTGACCGACGACCTTGAGAAGAACAGCAAATCCAGCAGAGGCGACAACTACTGGATGGACCGATACGCTCAAAAGATCGATCGGCTGCCGATTCTGCACGTCGATCCGGACCTGCTGGACTTCGGCCAAAAAACTGTCGAAACTTTTCGAGTGATGTCCGAAGCCCGAAAGAGTGCGAACATGTCAGCCGGCGTTCGTCAAAGCAACATCGTTTCGTCGGGCGGGGGCGGCTACGGTGGCTACGGCGGTTATAATAATGGATACCGTAACAGTGGTTACTACAACGGCCGGGCTGCCGCTCGCTCCACAATGAGCGCTATGAACACGGCGAAGCTTGAGGAAACGGTCGGCGCATCCAACACCAAGATCGAGGGCTTCCGGCGGATCAACAACGCAACGTCTGAGATGCGTCGCCTGATGACGGAACGCTACAACATCGAGTTCTGAACGGCGAATGATCGCAGCCAGGCAATCTGGCGCGGCGTCAGATTGCCTGCTGCTGCTGAGCTCCCACATGACCGTGACTCTTCGTCTATGCCGGAATTCCGACGGCCCCCCTCAGGAGCAGTTTACTTATTGGGGTAGACGATACTGGCTCGTGGGAGTAACGAAACTGTTATCGAAAAGGGTTCTTCGCGGCCACAAGTCAGCGTGAAACGCTGCTACGCTTTCCACGGCACCAGCCAGTGTTCAGCGATTTGTTCGCTTTCTGAAGCGGTCAGCAACCAGTCCAGAATCCGTCCTCGCAGCTCAATCGCGACACCTTTCTTCACCGCTGACAGGTTTCGCGTTTCTTTAGGATCCGTGTCCAGGTCGTAAAGTTCCTCGTAACCTTCCGGGTAATAGTTGTACTTCCATTTTCGTGTGCGGACCATTTTCGCATCGGGATGCCGAATGCCTGCGATCCCGCGGTCCGGATCGAACTGATATCCCGGGATCGTGATCACTTCGGGAATGATGTTTTCAGAAAAGACAGCGTCGCGTGATTCAAAATCCCCGTCGCCAGTCAGCAGAGGCGTCAGGTCGCGTCCCTGAATGTGTTCGGGGGCGTCCAGCCCACAAAGACTGAACAGCGTCGGCATGACGTCGATGGATTCCACAAGCTCATTTGAACGCCTCCGTTTTATCTGTCCAGGCGCACGGATCATCAGCGGCACGTGAATGGATTCGTCAAAGAATACGTTCTTGCCCATCAGGCCGTGTTCCAGCATCTGGTCACCGTGATCCGAACAGAAGACCACAACCGTATTATCTCGCAGGCCCAGATCGTCCAGCAGATCGAGCGTCCGACCGACTTCACGATCGATATGTGTGATGCTGGCGTAATAACTTCGCCATGCCCATAACAGCTGCTGACGATCCATTTCGAACGGTTTTCGATTTCCACGAAGAATGAGTTTCTGCAGCGGCAACGGCAGCGACTCAATGTTGTCCGTATCGACGGCCGCCGGTAACGGCATGTCATCGGCGTTGTGCAACGAATCGAATGGGGCAGGAACCTCGAACGGCGCATGCGGCTTCCAGTAACTGCTGAACAGAAAAAATGGTTTCCCCTGCGTGGATGCTTCACGCAAATGAGCTCGCGTTCGCTCTCCCGTCCATGTGGTGTCAGTGAACTCATCATCAATGATGGCTGTGTACGGGTTCTGTCCAGGGCGTGCCTTGTCACCGATCGTCTTTCGATAATAAATGCCGGCCTGCGGATCTTTCGCATTTCGCCATTTCACGTAATCCGACCAATCGTCGGTGTGACGAGATCCGTCATGAAGTTCGACATGGTCGAAACCCATCTGTTGCGCGGATTCGGGCAGGGCAGGGTATTGATAAGCCAGATGCAGTTTTCCGACCAGGCGAGTGTCGTAGCCCGCGTCGCGCAGCCGTTGCGGCAGCAGGACTTCGCTGCGATTGAGCACGGTGTAGTTCACTCGGCAGCGATGAGCGTGGGCGTACCGCCCGGTGAAAAAACAGGCTCGTGACGGCGTGCAGACAGGACTCTGCACGAAGGCGTGAGAAAAATTCGCCGATTCGGCAGCCAGCCGGTCCAGATTCGGAGTTTGAATGAGTTGATTGCCGTTGGCGCCGACGCAGTCGTAGCGCTGCTGATCCGTCATGATCCACAGAATGTTGGGCGGAGTATTGGCTTCCATCGGAGCCCGTGTCCCTGCCGCAGCGTCCGTGCGCACAGAATTGGCGGCCGTTGCACTCAGACTACTGCTGACAAAACTACGACGCGAGATGGGATGGCTCATGGCGGGACCTTTACGAGGGTGAACTTCCGTCATTCTCATGCGCATGCGGCAACAGTCAATCAACCGCTCGTGGAACGCGTTTTCCTGGGTGCATCGGATCGTTGGAGGGGCGACGCCGCCCTGAGTTTGCTCCTCTCCCCCGCGTAGTTCGTTGTCCTGCGAATCGGTCTGCAAGCGGGGGAGAGGCTGGGTGAGGGGGCCAGACCTCGCACTTTCATCTCACCCCGACCCTCTCCCCCGATGGAACAGTTTCAGATATTGTAATCTCCACGTCGGGGGAGAGGAGGCCAAGGAATGCCCGTCGGCTTCCCGTTCAACACTCTCCAACCAACGGATGCACCCCGTTTTCTTATTCACGTAGTTCCGCAGTACGTCTCGTATAGAGCCGCTGCACTTCGCGCATACAGCAGCGACCGTCTGCCGCGAGCATCTGGCAGTTAGCGTCGGGGGTCTGTGATTTTGCCAGCAGTTCCCGGATCTGTGTTGGCGTCCCCGCCTGCACATCGTCTTCAATGTCGTCCAGCGTAAAGCCGAAGCACGCGCAGATCGAGGCATCCGGATCTTTCGGGTACACCGTGGACTGCAGTTCGCCGACCGCCACAACACGCTCAAACAAATCGAAGTAACCCACCTCACATTGTGCAAAATCGCAGAACCACGCGGCGTCTCCCAAATGCTTTCGGGACTGTGTCTGCACATGATGGTCGAGCGTTTCCCTGGTCACAGGTACGCCCAGCGACCCGCAGCCTGGACAGTAGACTCGGCCATCGAAATCCGGTTCGCGCACGAAGGCTTTGTTCATGGAAACTATGGCTCGCTACTTCAGGGCCGCCGCATGCCGCCCGGCCTGCGGATCACCGGCGACGTGGATCACACCGGTTTCATGGTCGATGTGCAGCATGATCGGATGAGCGATCGGGCCTTTGGTGGTGTCGACCTTATGCCCTCGTGCAATCAGAGCCTGACGCACGGATTCCGGTATATCCACATGGACTCGCATTTTCCCCGCCCCTTTGAACGCCGCTTTCCGATCGGGATTGGGATCAAACGAGTTCTGGTGATGGAAGGTGTTGAACCGCGCGGCCGTGACTGCATGTTCGGGCAGCATGCCGAATTCGATGTGATTCAGCAGCACGTTCAGAGTGGTTTGATCCTGCAGGTCGCCGCCCGCCACGCTGATGGCAAGAACGGGCTTGCCATCCTTCAGGACCAGTGTCGGCGTCAGCGTGATGCGAGGTCGCTTGCCAGGCTGCACCCGATTTGGATGCCCGGCCGTTGTGTTGAGACTGCGTACCCGATTTCCCTGCGTCACGCCGGAAGGCCCCGGCTTGTTGCCCACCAGATTGCAGCTGGGTGTCGCTGCCACCACGTTGCCCCAGCGATCCGCCACGACGCACGTTGTCGTGTCCTGTACAGGAATACTGGCCGTCGAATCTTCCGGCGCCGCCTGCGCCCTGATGGCACGCACGGCAAGAGGGTCTCCCGGCCGCCTGTCCAGCGAGGCCTGTTGCATGTCGATCAGCGGACGGCGAAGATTGGTATAATCATCGGAGAAAAGCTGCGCCAGGGGAACTTTTACGAACCGGGGATCGCCGTAGTATTCGTCGCGATCTGCCAGCGCCAGCTTCAACGATTCGATCACGACATGAATGTAGTCGGGAGACAGATGTCCCATCTGCTGCAGATCGAACCCCTCCAGCAACCGCAGCGTCTGGCACAGGTATGGTCCCTGCGTCCACGGTCCGCATTTGTAAACCGTGTAACCGCGATACGTTACAGAAACGGGGTCTTCGACGCGCGTCACATGAGCCGCAAGGTCGCTCTTCCGCAATAGCGCGCCACTTTTGATGTACCATGCTTCCAGTTCGTCCGCGATGTCGCCTTTGTAGAATCGGTCCCGCACTGCAGTGAGCTTCCGGTCACGAGAACCCGTCGTTTCTCGTTCCCTTTGGACCAGTTTCTGCAGAGTTTTATGCTGTGCGCCATGCCATCGCTTCTTTCCTGGTTCCAGCAGCGTCAACGTTGGCTGCACGACCTGTTCAAACGACATGGTTCCGTACAACCGAAGCGCCGTGACACAAAGGTCCACCGCGCCCGGTACGGGCGCCGACTTCATACTGCCCTTCGCGGGAATACCGTTCTCGTAGAACCAGTCGATGGCCGCAGGATCAAGCGGAGCCCCGCCGACACCACTCAGGACTTTGACTTCCTGGTTCTTTGCGTCGTAGATGATCAGCGGAACCTCGCCACCGATCGCGAACAATCCGTAATCGGTTACAGATAACGCCAACAGCGTCGCAACAGCAGCGTCAGCAGCGTTGCCGCCCTGTTTGAGGATCTGTATGCCGGCAGCGACTGACTCTGATTTGCCGGCGGCCACGACACCTCCTGTGCCCGCATCCTTCCACGTGATCTCATCGGCGGCCGATTCCATAACAGGCAGCAGCAGGCATCCCAACAACCATCCACTCATTGCGCAGCACCGCATGGTCAACCCCTTCGTAGTGATCATTCTTTACCGTCGTGCTGAGCCTCAGCTCTTCAAATGAAAGTAGCTGTGAATATGAGGCTGTCCGCGAAAGTACCAGACCATTTCCGGCCCCTCAATTTGCCAGGTATCCCACACCTTGTCTGAACCGATGTCGTACTTGCCTGCATACCACGACACGTGGAGTTGATCCATCAGGCCTTTCTTCTCGATCGTCGAGAGCGTGGCCGTCACATCGTCCTTGCGGAACATGGCCATCATTTTGCCCATCGTTTCAATCAGCAGCTGCTGTTGATCAGAACTTAGATCTGCGCCACTCAGTCCCGCCCACCCGGCGTTTTTCTTCTTTACGACCGCATCAGGCTTTTCACTGCGAGGTTTGGTGGAAACCAGACCCTGCTGCTGTTGCCTGCCACTTAACGCCTGCACAAACTGATTAAAGACCCTTCCCTGAGACCAGTACGGATTGCCTGGGTGATCCTTCGTTTCATTGAACTCTTCCGGGAAGTGCCCATAAAAGATGGGAGCTCCACCAAAGCCCTGACCCTTGTCGCTATGTGCGTTGCAGCGTCGAGTCACATGGTGGCCGGTGTAAATGAACTCAAAATCGTCATCATCAGGCGTCCCAAAAAATCCGACCGCAGGTGCGTTTGCAATTTCGCCGTACTGGTCGATCTCGACCTGCTTGTTGACAGCCGCCTGGTGATCCGGGCTGTGAAGTGAGTCAAAGATGCGCTGGATCAGTTGTTGTTGTTCATCGTTAAACGTGCCAGGAATGCGATCCCTGGGATGTATGTACCACCAGTTGCTGACGTATTGACGCCTTTGGTGATCAATCGGCAAACAAACTTTCTGCCGCTGATCATCGCTCAGGCTTTTGTACAGCTGCATGGGCAGGGAGTCGGTTTTCGTTTCGCTCCCGAACACCAGCCCCGAAAATTCCTGCAGCGGTGTCATGGCCAGCAAAGCGGTTGAGGCACCAGCGGCTTTGATCAGATTGCGGCGATTCATTCTGTTCATTACTCAATCCTTATTGAGAGACAGTCACGAAACGGAGGGGGATAGAGTTTGCACAATTAGCTGATGAACGCCGTTGCGGGAGAATAGTTTCGAACAGCTTACGGCGCATTTGTGATTTTGACTGTTGGATATTGCAGCACAACGATCCGTCTGCGATTGCCGCCACAGAGTATTTCAACAATTCGCTTTGCCTGAGTCCATCCAGAAGGCCATCGCGGTGTCCGGCAGGGTGCGATAACGGGTTGAGGATTCCGACCGGTTACTGCATCCATGTCTGATGTCAGCGGCGGGATGGCTGGCACTTTGCACCCGGTTGACGTACTACTACAGGCCGACGCAGAATAACAAGGGAAGTTCTGCACATCTCTGCAGTTTATGGGCGGATCGTCCGTTCATTTCAGCAGAACAACGGCACGGTGCTGGCCGAACCGTCGGTAATCACGGGCCGGGCCTGTCGCCATAACGATTCACTGGAAAAAACCATCAGCCCAATCTCATGCGGAGGATACCGTGAAGCACCAGTTCATTTGCGCAGCATTGCTGTTGTGTCCCGCACTTGCCGGCGACGCCTGCAGCGCCGAACGTCCGAATATCGTTGTTGTGCTGGTTGATGATTTGCGGTGGGATGAGCTGGGCTGCAGTGGGCATCCCTTCGTGCGGACGCCGAACATCGATCGGATCGCCGCAGAAGGAGTTCGATTTCGCAATGCATTCTGCACCACCCCACTTTGCTCGCCCGTGCGAGCCTGTTTACTGACCGGCCTGCACACTCATCATCATGGCATTCTGGACAACATCAATCGCAGCGAACAAAGCCATCGACTCCGAACATTCCCCCAGACCTTACAGCGATCCGGCTACCACACCGCCTATGTCGGTAAGTGGCACATGGGCAATGATGACACGTCAAGACCGGGATTCGATCACTGGGTCAGCATGAAAGGGCAGGGCACGTCGTTCGATCCAGTGCTGAATATCAACGGTACTCGACAGATGTTCACGGGACACACGACCGACGTATTGAACACCCAGGCGATTGAATTCCTGAGACAGCCGCGGCAGCGGCCGTTTTGCCTGTACATCGCTCACAAGGCACTGCACCCGGAACTCACTCAACGCGACGACGGCAGTATCACCGACCCCAAAGCGGCACAGTTTCTGCCGTCTGATCGGCATGCAGGGCTTTATGCGGATGAAGCAATTCCTCGTCGTTTAAATGTGACTGATCTGCCGGACGACAAGCCCGCACTTAGTCGCCGAATTGACGGCGTCGCACCATTGAATCGATCAACCGGCACCAGCGACGAAACCGTCCGTGACCGTTTGCGGATGCTGGCTGCGGTGGACGATGGTGTCGGTCTGCTGCTGACCGAACTGACGCGATCGAAGGAACTCGACAACACGGTCTTTGTCTTTACCAGCGATCACGGTTATTGGTACGGCGAACACGGGCTAAGCGTCGAACGCCGTCTGGCCTACGAAGAAGGAATCCGCATCCCACTGCTGATTCGCTACCCGGCATGGATCACATCCGCCAGCGTGATCGACAGGTTTGCGCTGAGCATCGATCTTGCACCAACACTACTGCAAATGGCAGACGTTTCACCAACAGCTTCCATGGACGGTCGCAGTCTGGTTCCACTGCTTAAAGGGGAACAGACGCCGAACTGGCGGACTTCGTTTCTGATACAGTACAATACGGACACTGTGTTTCCTCGCGTTTACAAAATGGGTTATCGAGCGATCCGGACGAAGCGATGGAAGTACATTCGCTATCACGATCTTGAGCAGATGGATGAACTCTATGATCTGTCTCACGATCCTTATGAAATGCAGAACGCGATCAAACGGCCGCAGTCCGCTGTGGTACTGCAGCGTCTGCAGTCGGAGCTGGACAGGTTACTGGGGCAGGAATAGACGTTTCGCGGATCGAATCACAGGGACAACAGGCCGATGACCCCATCCGAAACTCCTGTCACTGCACAGATCCAGGAGTGGGCGTCCCGTCAGCTGACGGATTACGACGCGTGCCAACCCGGCACGATGTTTGCCGAAGGCGTCGTGCTGGACGCGGCCCAGGCATATGAACTTCAGTCGGCAGTCGCCAGGTTGCGTTGCGGTCGGGGTGAACAGATCATCGGGTACAAAGTCGGTTGCACGTCTTCGAAGATCCGCGCACAGCTGGGAATCGATCATTGTGTGACCGGCCGGTTATACGACTCGGAACAACACACGTCCGGCGCGGTACTGTCGCGCAGCAAGTACGCGAACCTTGCGATCGAGGGTGAATTGGCGGTGGAGCTATCGCGTGAACCGACGGAGGCTGACTTTCTCGAACCGGGGCTTCCCGCCTGCGTGGCACGTGTGTTCCCGGTGATCGAATTGCACAATTACGTAATGCGAGGTGATCAGCCGTCCGCGGGAGAGTTGATCGCTCATAATGCACTGCACGCCGGTTTTGTTGCAGAGAGCGGCGTCGGCTTCCAGGAAGCAGGTGGCGAACCGTCACTGGGGATTTTCACGGATGATCGATTATTGGATCAATGTACGGGCTTCCCGCTGATACAGACGATTCACTCATCCCTGAAATGGCTGATGGAAACAGTGCGGGACCGCGGCGATCAGCTGGCCGCGGGGCAGATTATCCTGACCGGGTCTATCCCGAATTTGATTCCGATCCATAAGGACGGCCACATCAGCGTGGAAGCCCCGCCATTTGGCGACGTGCAAGTCAACTTCACCACATGAACCTGGTTCTGACAAGACAAAACCGGACGCACGGACGCTGTCAGCGTTGCCTCACGTAAAACGGGCAGAGCCAGAATCAGCACACGTCAGATTCCCGCGAAGAGAACGTGAAAAACGCTACTTCGGTTTCGGCAGTTCCTGCAACGCGGCTTCCATGGTTGTCTTTACGGCAGCGACATCGGCAGTGACATCGCTGAGCGGATGCTGTTCTTCCGGATCAGCGTTCATGTCGTAGAAATCGCCATTGGAATAAAGCTTGTGTTCCCGAGAACGGACGAACTGCAGCCCCGATCTGCCTTCAGCGTAGGCCCAACGGCGGGAAGATCTTCCGGTACCCAGGATCGTGGCAGCAAAACTGTGGCCGTTCAATGGCACCTGTTCAGGTAATATTGCACCGGTCAGTTCGACCAGCGTCGGCAGAAAGTCGCTGAAATCCACCAGGTCGTCAACAACCTGACCGCCAGCAACTCGCCCCGGCCAGTTTGCAATCAAAGGCACTCGCGTTCCCCAGTCATTGAGTTTCCCTTTGCCACCCTGCACCTCGTTGCCATTGATGCGAGAAAATACTTTCGGCCGAATGTACTTTCCTTTTTCGTATCGCAGGTAGGAGGCGCCAGCGGTCCCGTTGTCTGTGGTCAGCAGAATCAGAGTGTCGTCCCGCAACTGCAGTCGATCCAGCACCGACACCAGTCGACCAACCTGCCGATCCATGTCCAGAACCATTTCTTCGTACGTCAGCCAGCGTCCGTCAGGTCCATATGGCACGGGTCTGTCAAGATCGTCAGTCACGTCGTGACACAACGCCATCGAATAGTAGGCGAAGAATGGTTGCTGACGATTTCGCTTGATGAAGTCGGTCAGAAAGTCCACGTACAGATCCGGGCCGTATGCTCCGTATGTGTCGGTGCGAACGTGACCATTCTGATAAATCATCGGGTCGTGATACCGGGCGCCTTCGTGCCACCCAAACAGACTCCACTCATCGAAACCCATTCTCGCGGGTTGCTGCAGATCATTCTTCATCAGCGACAGCTGCCACTTGCCGGCGATGGCCGTTGCATATCCGGCGTTTTTCAGCAGCGGAGCAAAGGTGTTCTGCTCTTCTTCCCTGGGGAAGGAACCCCACTTCGGATTCACCAGCACAGCCGGATACCGTCCGGTCATCATACAGATTCGCGACGGATGACAGACCGGCATGCTGTAGCAGTGAGTGTATCTTTGACCGGTTTGTGCGAGTGCATCAATGTTGGGCGTCGGGTAAGACTGGCCGCCATAACATCCCAGAACTTCTCGCCCAACATCGTCTGCCAGGATCAGCAGCACGTTCGGAGGACGCGGCGCCATGACATGCCTGTACGCCGCATAATAACGACGGCCGAGTCTGCGATAAGACGGTGAGTCGAAGTGCGTTTCGTCGCCTTTGTGAGTGAGCCCCACCGAGTTAACAAATGCAGTCCCGGCAACCTTTAACGGCAGTGCCTGGTGAGTCGCATCGACAAGTTTCCGTGACTCACTCCATGGTCGCTCGGAAAACTGCCCCATCTGCCCCGCTATGAATGGTACATCCTCGTCGCCGACCAAACATCGAAATCGGGTAATCAGCTCGTGGAGTCTTTCTTCATAGCCATCCGCCAACATCGGCTTCGAGTCAGATTCTCCCTGGTGCCACAGGATTCCTTTGCACACGCCGAATTCAAGTGCCCGTTGAACTCGAACGACGGTGTCGTCGAATGGATGTGTTTTGGTCTGGCTGTGATACCCACCCGGCTGCCACGTCGATATCGCTGAACCACCCACTGCACAGGGGATCAGCCCAACTGTCACACCCGGATTTTGATTGGCGTATTCGACCGCGAAAGACCTGCCGAGTCCCACACCGACGGCTTTCGGCTTGTCGAAGTGCAGCGGATCCGCCGCCAGTTGCCATTCGCCACACTGGTTCAGCGCTAGGATTCGAGGGTCCGTTTCGTGACTCTGCTCATCAACAGTTCCACGTCCGGCCATATTGGATTGGCCGGCCAGCAGAAACAGATGAAAAACCTGTTTATCCGCCGGAAGCTCAAGCACGTCACCGCTGTTCGCGGCGGAGGACACCACGGCGGACAGGGACAAAACCAGCAGCAGCGGATTCAGTTTCATCAGAAACGATCTTCCAATTCCACACAGCACTTTCCGCTGCCCCTACACTACAGTGCCGGCACAGAATCAAGTCTGACGTTCATCACAATGCCGGTGCGGGGCTTGCACCAACCGGCGGCGCCACGGAATTGTCAGGCGGTGACGGTACTCCACCCTCATTCGGAGCCCCGCCCTCCGGATCTGCCTCGGGATTTTCTGCGGGAGGTGGTGCAGCCGGGACGGGTGGCGCAACCATGTTATTGTCTTTTTGCCGCGTTTTGGCGTTAATCATCGCCTCGATCTCGCGGAACCGATTCAGCATTCGCTGAGCCGCAGAGTCGTTGCCGTTGGGCAGTTCGTCAAATATTCGACGAAGATCATCTCGTGCCGCGAACAGCAGTTCCTGTTTGATGTGGTCACGCGCTGAGGCCTGTGCATCAAGACGCTCAACCATTTCCGCCAGTTCCAGACTCGTTTCTTCAGCCAGTCGTGCCCATCCATTTGAGTCGACACCACCCGCGTGTTTGGCCGTAATCCGGCCATGCACCTCCATCAGTAAGTCCAGATCGATCTGGTCCTGAACAAAGGTTTCCCGAACGAACACAAACCAACCCAGACCAATCATGACCGCCACCAGAAGAACGACGACCGCCTGCCACTTGCGCTCAATCCACCCGACAAGACGGTAAACGGCTCCTTCGTCGTCGTCGTCGTCCCAGTCGTCATCGTCGTCGTCGTCGTCCCGGTCATCAACCTCGTCTTCATACTCGTCATCGTCATCGTCATCATCGTCTTCGTCGTCGTCGTCGTCACTGAACGATGAATTCCGGGGAACATCGTCGTCGCGACCGCGGCGCGAACCACCGCGACGCTTGGGAGGTGCTGATTCGTAATCATCTTCGAAGGGCGATCCGCCACCACTGTAGTCGTCGTCATAGTCTTCGCCACCACCGCCACCACGCCCGCCACGCCCGCCACGGCCCGCGGGGGCTTCCGGAAACAGCTCAGGAAAATCGGTGGCAACGTACCAGTTCTTCCGGTCCTCCGAGACCTGGTAGTGACGATTGAAGCGTCCGCGTCGCAGCAAACCGTGAATCTTGTCAGCCGACAGCGGTCCCTGAGTCTTGCCGCGGTTACGAATCCAATACCTGCCCAATGCCCTGACTCCTGAAGATTGGCGATTGCTTTCCGACTGTTTTCAGAATCGACGTCGGTACGCATCAGAGTCCCGGTCTGTACGAAAGGCCGGGACTCTGCCCGTAAATCGTATCCGACAATCGCAGTGATGTCCAAACGTCAGCGGACAGCCATCGAATCCGCGTCCGCGTAACGGGCGGTGTATCACTTTCGATCCAGCGAAATGGCTTCGGCGTATGCCAATTCCCCTGTTCGACCATCAAAGTACTGGAAAATGATTTGTGGATGCGGATAGGCGACCCAACGTTCGTCGCCCAGCTTTTGGGGCATATTAAAAACGTTGTTGACCTGAACGACGCAGAAATGCGGGTAAAGTCGTTCCAGTCGGGGCAGGTCAGGCAGAATATAACTGCTCCAGCGGATGTCGCATTCTCGCGGGCCAAACGTCCATTTGCCGGTGGCTGGCCGATCACTTTCGTCGAGTTCAGGCACATGATTGACGCTGTTGTGCGGACCGCAGCAGAACTCCCAGACGTTGTCCGTCACCTTGATGGCGAAGCTGTTGTGCAGATCGCCCGTCATGACGAACACCTTCTTGCCGAGTTTGTCCCATTCATTGATCAACAATTCACGTTCGTCAAAGAAACCCGTCCACGCTTCCTCTTTGTTGGCAGCGTCAACTTCGAACCCACCCGCGCCACTGTGTGGAATCATGAACGGCACAGTGGAAATAACAAAGAAGAAATCCGCGTCACTTTCCTTCATGGACTTCAGCAACCATTCTCGCTGGGGGCGGCCCAGCATCGACACGCCGGGCTTATCACGTTCCCGAATGTCGTGCATGTCCCGGTCGCCTCGAGTGTCGATCAGAAAGAACTCACAGTTGGACACTCGAAACTTTCCGTAGCTGCGGCGCCCGATCGAGTAACTGACGTCGTCTGCAACTTTGGCCGGCATATGCAACCGCAGAGTGTGCGCGTCGACGACTTCCACGATGTCGTAGACGTACGAGTTTTTATTCCCGTCGTCGTTGTCGTAGCGAATATCGTTAACGCCGGCCTCGGGTGTGCCCCAATGGACGTGCAGATTCAGCATTTCCTGCAGCGGCAGTTTCGTGAAGTCTGTGTTCGGATCAACCAGCAGATCACTGCCAGCCCGCATGGTGCCTTTACCAAAATGAAGCGGGTGTTCGTGTTCGGTGGGATTTGCCCAGCCCAGATAGTCGTACCATGCGTAGGTTCCAATATCACGAAACACGGTCCGGCGATGACGTTTGCCGGCTTCTGACGAGCCCCAGATGTCATTCACCAGCTCGTGATCGTCAAAGGTAAAGTAGCTCGGCACGTTACGATGCCATTCAGCTAACTCGACGCCGCGGCTCAGATACAGCTTGTAGTTTTCCCAGACACCGACCACCGTCGGCATGATCTGCACGGCCAGCGGAAGATCTCTGATCCTCTGCGTCAGTCGCCAGGCTTCCGTGGGATATTCACGCAGCTCTTCATACAGCCAGTCGCCGTTCATGATGTGAAAATGAACTTTGTCGACCCAGTCGTGGTTCAGGTGTTCGTACGTCGTCGCACGATGCCCGCCGCCGTGCATAGGATTCTGATTCGCACACGATCCGATCTGAAATCTGAAGTTAAACAGTCCCGCCGGATTGTATCTTTCGTTCCGGGTGACATCCGCATTGGGCAACGTGCGAAAGTGACCTGGCAGTCCGTGCGGCCGATCGTTGACCCAGACCTGATAGTGATACCTTGTGTCAGGCGTCAGGTCTGTGAGTTCGGCGACTCCGGTGCAGTCGTGCTCAATTGTCGTCGTGGCCGCTTCGCTGATCTGCTTCAGGTTCTTTTTCGACGTTCCATAGTGGACGGTAAAGGTACCAGGATCTGACGTTCGCCCCCAAACGAGCATCGATGTTGCGGTCGGCTGGCCAAGCATGGGGCCATGAGTCAGCCGAATGGGATCACGCTCTGCGCACGACTCCGGCAGACCGACCGCCATGACAACAAAGGCCACGCTCAGCACACGCACGCATCTACGATAGTCAGGACGCAGGAAGAATCGACGTTCGGTTTTCATTGGAAATCCATCGGTAGGAATTGGCACTCAAACTACAGCCATAAAGCGACTGTACGACGGGCCGTGGGGAAGTCAATTCACTGGAAGCAATCGATGACCGTCGTGTGCCAAATGCGATTCTGCGGGATTTCGGCCGTACCGGCACGAAACGTGGGGGCGCATTTTCTGCCTGTCGTTCGATCACTGAGCACTCGTCGTGCCGTTTTGCAACGACCGAGCAGCGCAAAAGGCGGTATTGTCACGGTGTTGCCTCGATCGAGGGGCAGAGTTGTCTTCTCGCTTCCGAGCCTGCGTTCTAGATTGGGTGGCCCGAAGCAAAGTATCGACCCATTGCGGAACAACAGTTATGCGCACGATTGCAGTGATGAATCAAAAGGGTGGTGTCGGCAAGACGACCACCAGCGTCAACATCGCCGCCGCTCTTGCGAACAGCGGACACAAGGTATGCATTATTGACCTGGACCCCCAGGGTCATGCCTCACTGCATCTGGGCCTGGAGTGCGGTGCGGGCACACTGTCCATTTACGACGTTTTTGCTGAACGGACAACGGCTGACCAGGCGCGACAGCTGGTGGCTGAGAATCTTTCGGTCGTGCCATCCAACATCGATCTGGCCGCCGTCGAAGTGGAACTGGCAGGAATGCAGCGTCGCGAATTCATTCTGCGCGATGCGCTGCAGGATTGGCAGGAACAGAACCGTTTTGACTATGTGGTCATGGACTGCCCGCCGTCGCTGGGAGTCCTGACCATCAACGCGCTGTGTGCGGTAAAGGAAGTCCTGATCCCGCTGCAACCGCATTTCTTTGCGCTGCAGGGGCTGTCAAAGTTGTTTGAGACGACTGCTCTGGTGACTCGACGATTGAACCGCCAGCTGAAAGTGTCGGGCGTGGCTCTGTGTATGTACGAATCGGGCACTCGACTGGCGGCCGACGTCACGGAAGACCTGCGTCATTTTCTTGAGACCAGCGATGGCGATACGCCGTGGGCTGACGCGAAGATCTTTCGCACTCGTATTCGTCGAAATATCAAGCTGGCGGAGGCCCCCAGCTTTGGACAATCGATCTTCGGTTACGCGTCGACCTGCCCGGGAGCCCGCGACTACGCCGGCCTGGCGGAAGAACTTGCGGCCATGACTGAAGTGAGCTTGCCGGAAAACGAAGACAAGACTGTGTCGAACGCCGCGTAACGTCACCGCAATATAAGCTCGACGCACAAGCGAGTGGGTCTCGTACGGATCAGAAACACTCTTGCTGACGCTGCACGCGTGTAACAAAAACAGCAAAGACCGATGAGTGCTTACCAGCAGAATTGGGGATTTCTGGTTGTGCAACACGCGATCGAATCCGGGCCGAATCAACGCACGAACGGGTCAGATAATTTTGGGTCGCTGATCAATTCGTAATCCGTCAAAGTCTTCAGGAACTCCGTGAGGGCGACTTTTTCCCGTTCCGGCAACGCCAGACCCTGCGCCGAGATTTCATCCAGGCGTGAGTCCAGGTTTGGGTGCGGGCGGACGCTCCAGTTGTAATGTTCGATCACCCGGTCGATAGACGTAAATCGCCCGTCGTGCATGTATGGCCCCGTCAGTTCGACGTTTCTTAACGACGACGTCTTGAATGCCCCCATGTCCTTCACGGCACCCGTCCTGCCACCGACACCGACGTCGGAGCCACCAATCTCTCCGTCCACACCATTCACCGTAGGGCCATTGACAAAGAAAAACGCGGACTGGCGAGTCCTGTCTGATGTCGTCGCATCGTGCAGGTGGCACTGCGCGCATTGTCCGCGTTCAAGAAATTGCTGCTTGCCGTAGTTTTCCTGGTCAGTGAAGTTGGCGAACGGATCATAGACAGAGACTACGGCAGCTCGACCGACGTCGTATTTCGAACGGCACGACACAATCGAACGAATAAACTGGGCCATCGCCCGGGCCATGCGCAGCGACGAGACGTCGCTGCTGCCGAAGGCCTTTTCGAACAGTGGAGGATAGATTTCGTCTGTCTGGAGTTGCTTCACCAGCCGGGGCAGGGAGTGGCCCATTTCCACAGGATTCTCAATAGGCATCAACGTCTGTTCTTCCAGCGTTGCCGCCCGTTCGTCCCAGAAAAATCGTCCACTGCGGTAGTAACGGGCATTCACCAGACTCATCGAATTCCGCGTCACCTGTTTGCCGCGGAAACCAACGCTCAGCTGTTTCTCGTCAGTGAACGCCAGCTTCTGTTTGTGACACGATGCACATGAGACCGTGCGGTTCGCCGACAGCGTTGTGTCGTAAAACAGCACTCTGCCAAGTGTCGCGCCGTGATCGGTGATTGGATTGTGCGGCGGAGTGTTGTCGTACTTCGCCGCAATTTCAGCGAAGTGTGGCGGCAGTTCGACCTGGTTGTAATTGAATGGGACGGCCGGCAGGTTGAGCGTTCTCTCGGCAACGCTGCCGTCGAATGCCATCGCGCAAACGGAAAACGGTATGAGGATGAGGTGGACCGGCAGGATGGTTGTCAGTGGCATAGGTCAATCGTCCGAATGGCGTTGCGAAGACGACGGAACACGTCTGTGTTCAAGGGCTTCACGGAACCAGGGACGCCTGCTCTGATGGGGCGAAAACGGCATTCTCCGCACTAAGGAACGTTTGGCAAGCGTTGCCGCAGACACTGGCCTCTTAGTGCAGGCAACAGGACGACCCGACCGTATTGGGTAGCCCAGGTGGCTCGCAACCTGTGGGTGCCGCAGGCACAGGAGGCCATGATGGAACGATCTTTGGGCAATCCGACGCTGGTCCACACACACGAGGGACCCTACGTGGCTGGAACCTCTTGTTGCTGCGCAACCCTTGTTGCAAGCAACAGGGCCACCCAATGGACGAGTTGAAACCCCGGGGGCTGCCTTCTCAGGCTCAGTCCTGCCCCGTCGACGACAAACACGAAACACTCTGTTACCGTTCCGACATGACCGTACGACCGCAGCAAGATCCGGACAACGATGCCATTCTTGCGGCGTATTCAAGCATTAGCGCAACATTGTTGGCAGAACGGACGGACGACGGCTGGTGGGAAGGCCACCTGTCCACGTCAGCGCTGTCGACCGCAACGGCCGTGATGGCTCTGAGCATGGCGGATGCCGCCGCCCGCGATAAAACTCAGGCGTTACGGTTCGGCGAGCTGGTGCAGGCGGGTCTGAAGTGGCTGGCGGATCACCAAAACGTCGATGGTGGCTGGGGCGACACCGTTCTGAGCGTCAGCAACATCTCGACGACAATGCTGGCCAATGCCGTCTTCCACGCCACGGAACAGTCGGCCCACTATCAGAACGTCGTGCAGGCGTCTCAGAAGTACATCGATAACGCGGGCGGCGTAGACGCAGTCCTGAAACGCTACGGGAAGGACAGAACGTTTTCTGTCCCTATTCTGACTCACTGCGCGCTGGCTGGGGTTGTGGAGTGGCGGCATGTGATTCCGCTGCCGTTCGAACTTTCGTGCATTCCATCCAGCTTTTACGCGGCCGTGCAACTGCCGGTCGTCAGTTACGCATTGCCGGCACTGATTGCCATCGGACAGGTCGTCTTCAAGAAACGCGGACATTGGAATCCGGTCGTTCGCTGGATTCGCAGAGGTGCCACGAAGCGGTCAATGAGAGTACTGCAGTCCATTCAGCCCGAACACGGTGGCTTTCTGGAAGCCACGCCGCTTACAAGTTTTGTCTGCATGAGTCTGCTGGGCTGCGAATACCACGATCACCCGGTCACGAAACGCTGCCTGGACTTCATTGTCACGTCGGTTCGCCCGGACGGCAGCTGGCCCATTGACACCAATCTGGCGACCTGGGTCACTACGCTGAGCGTCAACGCATTCTGCAGTGAAGGAATGGCAGCATTGGGCGAGAGTGATACCACTACACTGAAACCGGATGATCGGCAGCGGATCCGCACCTGGCTATTGGGTCAGCAGTATAACGTCGTGCATCCCTACACGAATTCACCACCCGGCGGATGGTCATGGACGGATTTGCCGGGGGGGGTGCCTGACGCGGATGACACCCCTGGGGCGATGTTGGCGATTCTAAATCTTCGTGAAAACGGCCAGCAGTATTCGGAGGCGGAAATGTTGGCACTGCAGAATGCAGCGACATGGTTGCTGAATCTGCAGAACCGCGACGGCGGCTGGCCAACGTTCTGCCGTGGCTGGGGAGCTCTGCCATTCGACCGCAGCAGCAATGACCTGACGGCGCACGTGTTACGAGCGCTGACGCTCTGGCAGTCACGTATTCCGGAAATCACCAGTGAAATTGGGGCACGCTGCGATTCTGCGGTGCAGCGCGGGCTGAGGTTCCTGTCGCGAACTCAGGCGGACGATGGCAGCTGGTTGCCCCTGTGGTTTGGCAATCAATTCAATCACAACGACGAGAACCCGCTGTACGGAACGGCAAAGGTAGTGCTGGCGCTGCAGGAGATCGGACGCGGCCACGAGCCCTTCGCGGTTCGGGGCGTTCAGTGGCTGATTGGCAATCAAAACGATGATAGAGGGTGGTCCGGGCGGAAGGGGCTGCCGAGTTCGACGGAAGAGACCGCTTTGGCCGTGGAAGCTCTGGCCGGCGTTCCCGAAGCCGATTCCGCTGTTATTTCCGGTGCAAACTGGCTTGTCGGCAAGGTCCAGGACGGATCGGTGGCGGATCCGTCTCCAATCGGTTTCTATTTTGCGAAACTCTGGTATTTTGAGCGTCTATACCCCATCTTATTTGCAACAGGCGCCCTTCGGCGGTGCCTGCAAACCAGAAATCTCGGTTGACGGTTGCTGCAACACAGTCTGATCGTCAAGTCTCGCGTTTTTCGGCACTTTTGCCGGTTTGCGGGGTTAAGGTGGTCAACACCAAGAGTTCCATCTTCCGTAACTTCTCATCCCACCAACAGACGAATGCGTCCGCAGGAGTCACGTGTGTCAATAGTTCCAATCTCAGAAGTCCTTCCCGCCGACGTCGAAGCACCAGGCGACGATGCCGATTTGATTGACGATCCGAAGCCTGTCCGTAAGAAGGGCAAGCGGCGGAGCACCAGTCATCTGAAGGCTGTGCCGGAATCGTTGGAACAGCGCGAGACGTTCAAGAAAGCGGCAGAAGCATACGCCATCGGACTGAACAGGTCCCGTGCCTTCAACAAGAACGAACTGGAATCCCACAGCCGCATACTGCTGAACCAAATGGGCCTGCCGGAAAAGTTTCTTGGCTTCGCCATGGTGATGATTGGCAACTTTTTCTGGAAACAGCAGTTTCTGGCGATTCCGTTCGAACGTCGCATGTTGCTGCTGCCGCACTGCCTGAAACACGCGGAAGGCTGTCCCGCCGAATATTCAGAATTCGGTCTGGACTGCGAACGCTGCGGTGCCTGTTCGATCGCCGACTACAAGGTGCGTGCTGAGCAGCTGGGCTACAAAGTTCTGGTGGCCGAAGGCTCGCCTGTTGTGCTGAAGATTATTGTGTCCGGATACATCGACGGGATTCTGGGCGTCGCCTGCCTGAACGTGCTGGAAAAAGCCATCGACAAGATTCTGATCGCTGGCGTACCGTCATACGCCGTGCCACTGCATTCCGGCGATTGCATGAATACCACGCTGGACGAAGCGTGGGTGTGGGATGTGCTGGACAAGTACGAACCGCTGCCGGAGAAACCAACCGCCAGTTACGTCCCGCTGATGCGTGCTTCGACACGGACATTCGAAAACGACTTCGAACGTCTGCTGCCTCGCATCCGCACGAAGGACGCAGCAAAGAAGGACAGTCCCGTCGCGTTCACGGAATCCGTCGCTTACGACTGGCTGGCCAACGGCGGAAAACGTTTTCGACCATTCATCACGCTGGCGGCGTGGCACGCCGCGTCCGGCGCAGACATGTTGACAGCCGGCGACCCCACGCCGGAAGTTCCCGATTCTGTTGCCAAAGTGGCAATGGCGATTGAAGCCTTTCATAAGGCGTCGCTGGTCCATGACGACATTCAGGATGATGACCAGTTCCGCTACGGTCGCGATACGCTGCACCGCGAACACGGCATCGGCCAGGCGATTAACATTGGCGACCACCTGATCGGAATTGGATACCGGCTGATCCACAGTTCCCGAGATCTGGATCCGGAAATTGCGCTCGATATCGCCGACAGCATGTCGACGGCCCACATCCGTCTGTGCGATGGGCAGGGAGCGGAAATGTCCTGGCAGAAATCGCCTGACTGGAACATCACGCCTCTGGATGCCCTGCAGATTTACTCTCTGAAGACATCACCGGCGTTTCATGCTGCCTTATACGCAGGCCTGCGTCTGGCAAAGCATGAACTGGCGTCCAGCACAGAGGTGGCGTCATTCTGTCGACACGTCGGAGTCGCCTTTCAGATCCTGAACGACCTGAAGGACTGGCAGGGAGACCGAGACAACAAGCTGAAGAGCGGTCAGGACGCACTTGCTCTGCGGCCAACCGTGTTGCTGGCACTGGCATTGAAAGACGCCGATAGCGAACAGCGTCAGGTTCTTCAGGACGTGCTTTCCGGAAAATTCGACGAACTGCCGGAAGAAGTCCGCGTGGACCGACTGCGGGCGATCTTCGACAGTTGCGACGTCTTCGAAAAAGCCGAGACGCTTGTCGAGCGATCGCAGGAACGAGCCGAGGCCATCGTGGCCGATATTGAAGACGAAAGAATTCAGGCACTACTGCAGTTCTTCGTGGAAACCGTCCTCGCCCGCGACACACCTCCGACGGCCGCGGAACACCTCGACCCTGATTCCGGTGACCCACTACCTCGACCACCGGTATTCGTGCCGCTGTCCCTGGGAAGCGTTTGACGGTCATCCACACGGTCATCAGCGGACACTCACGGTGTTCGGGTCAGTGTTGGACCTTCCCAGCGCAAGCAGCGGTGTCATAGCGCGCGGTGCTGTCGTTTACGACGTCCTCCAGCCAAAACGCACGGGGCGCGGTGCCCACGTGGTTAAACGAACTGCAGGCGTGCTGTGCGTGGGTCTCCCGACCTCGCACCCGTTCTGACCGGAGGTCTCCCCGTCTGGATGGCCTGCATTATGCTGGCGGGCCGGTGTTACCCGCCGACGCCGTCTGGTACGCGAGTTTCGAATGTCAAAGGCGTGGCCGATCCCACCGGCGCGACTCTGAATCCGACTTTGCCGTCCATCACATCCAACAATAATTGACCACAGACTTCCGCACGCCAGCCTTCCAAAATTTTGGCCGGCCCCTTTTTCTCCGGGTCCAGGCGATGGTGCCGGACCAGTTCGGTCAGGTCCTTGTTGTTCGCCACCAGCGTCTGTGAGACCTCCAGTTCTGCGCAACGGTTCGACAGTGCCAGAGCCAATAGCTTGGAAATTACCTGCTCGTCCGACGATGCTTCCTGACGCCGATTGCGGGGGTTTTCAGGCAGATCGGCATCTGCGATCTGCAACGCACTCTCTATGACTTCCACGATGTCGTCAAGCCGCCGCTTGTACTCAGGCCGATTCATATCTCGCGTTGCCAGCGCCTTTTGTCGAGTGGTGGGCTTGCGGCGAGCCAGGTCAATCAGCAAATCGTCACGCAGAATCCTGCGAACGGGACGATTGCGGAAGGCCGCCTCTTCTTCTCGCCAGTGCGCCAGCTTCTGGACGACCGCCAGATCTCTACGAGACAATTTGTGAGTCCCCGAGATCCGTCGCCATGGAGCCGTGGCATCATCTGTCACGATATCGTCCACCAGACGCTGCATCTCGGCTTCGGCCCAGTCCAGCCGATTGCGGGTTTTCAGCCAGTCTCGCTGTCGTCGCCAGATTTCCAGCACATGGTCAACGTCTTCCAGAGCGTACTTCAACTGCTCATCAGACAACGGACGCCGCAACCAGTCCGTACGCGTCTGACTACCGTCGACCTGCTTACCCATCACCCGCTGGACGATTGCGGAATAAGAAAGCGGGTAGCTGCGACCGCGAAATCCTTCTGCGATCTGGATATCGTAAAGCCGGCGAGGGACTCGCCCAATCTGATAAAGACAAAACCGAACCTCGGCCTGCCCGCCGTGGACGACAACAGTGGTTTCATCATCCGCCATGATCTCCCACCACTCCGCAATATCACCCACGGATAGCGGATCAACAGCAACGCTGCGGTCATCGGTCGCAAACTGCAGCAGGCCAAGCTCTGGTCGGTAGGTACTTTCCGACACGAATTCCGTGTCGAAGGCGACAAGTCCCGACTTTCGAATATGGTCGCAGAGTTCGATGAAGTCTTCAGGCTGAGAAATGAGTGTTGTAGTCATAAACGAAAAATGAAACCGATCGGATCGACTCTCAAGGCAATCAGAAGAAGAAAGAGCCGCAGGATGGGAAAAGACAAGAGCGCACTTACACGAAGTGTAGCGACATCGGCCACCGTTCAGCTGCGAAATTGCTCGCCGGACCCGCTACACGTCCATGCGACTCGCACTAGCGGATTCTTAGGCGGGCATCCGCCTTTCCGCAAGCCACGAACAGCGAATCAGAGCTTGCCACAGGGAATAACGTCTCATTTGCCGGCAATAAACGTCTGGCCAACTTGATCGCAGATCGTGAGAGCCCCGGAACATTACGCAGATTTCGTACAACACGTAAACTTTCGCCAGATGGTACATTTTCCAGGCTGCAGATTTGACGGGGACGATTCTCAACCTATGTTTCCGGTGTCAACAGAACGAGAGTTCAACCTGACTGTGCTGGACACGCCACGGGCGTCGGCCAGCCTGAATAATATACACGAACTAGCAGCGCGTTAAGGAAAGCTGGGAGCTTTGAGGGGACCTTATCGCGCTGCTTTTTTCGTGCGCTCCGTCAGGTTGGGCGTACCGCACACCCCCCCGGGGAGCCACCGGCAGGCATCAGAGGATGCGTAGACTGGGCCAGAAATTCGGATTCTTCCGAATATTCTGTGTAGGTGAAGTCTGCGACTGACCGATGAACTCGATAAGCCCGAATTGCGTAACGACTACGCAGAATTCCGGTTGTCTCGTTCGTCCAGCTGGTCAGTCCTATGAACAGATCCTCAGATTTCCAAACCGGGCGTTTGGTCCTTCTCGCTTCCACTGTGATGTGTGGAGGGCTCGCCGTCGCCATCGTGGTGCCGTTCTTCAACCAGACCGAATTGCCGTCAGGCAAGTCAACGTCTCAGCCGACCAGTAGCACGTCCGAGCTGCTGCAAGACAGCCAGACTCTGGCGGATTTCTATCCTGCCGCTCAATCCCTGACCTCTCTGCCTCCAGCCCACGCGGCAAATTCATCATCAAAACAGTCGGTGACCGAAGAACGAACAGTGACCTCGGGCCAACAGCCTGCGAGGCCGACGGCGGGGCGAAACACAAATTCGGCCACAACGGCACGCACTCAATACATAGTGCAGAATCGTGGCCACGTTGCACGAAACGACATGCCATTTGACGCCCTGGATTCTCAGAATTCACGTAAGACAGTTCCACCAGGTTCTCTCTATGCTCCCGTTACCGTTCATCCCGTCACCGTAAACGTTGACGGCGGAGTCATGGCAGATCGAATGGCCACCATGACCGAACGGTTCGAAAAACTGCTCCAGTCGAGAGATCTTGTCCGGCAGGAACTGGGAGTTACAGCAGCTGGCCGACAGATTGACAACAGTGCGCAGGTGCAGCAACTGGCTCAACTAAATCAGAACCTGCAGGACATTGTTAGATCCTTTGAAAAGTTTCAAATCGAAACCCAGAAGACGGTCAATGAGATTTCACTTGAGGGGCGACGGGCTGAAATCGCGTACGAGGAAATCCGCTCGGTGCAGCGGCAGTTGGAATCTCAAATTGCAAGAGCACGTTTGAGAGAAGCTCCGCAGACGGCGGTTCTTCTCGCGCCCATGACACGAATGGCCACTGGCCCTGGGTGGTATCCCGGTGTTCCGGGCCTTGAATCACCGGGGGCTGGCGGTGTCGCTCCACCTGCAGCAACGCCAATGGCTCCACTGCAGACGCCTCCAACAGAAGCGCCGTCGACGCCGGTCGGCCCACCACTGACACTCTTTAACGTTCCGCCCACTTCTGAACCGGCGCCATTTTCTGTGGCGGCAGGTGGGTTGACGGAGCAAACGGCTGAGTTACCGACTCTGCTCCGTAATCCGGCACCTTCTCCCGCTGCTGTCTTCGTGCAGAAAAACAGCGCGGCGGCCACAACGAAATTCCTGCCGCAATGTTCGGCCCCTGAGTCCCTTTTGCGCAGTCCACCTGTGACCAGTGGTGTGCATTTCCCCGGAGCTTCAGTTCGGGAACAGAAAACCCGCGGACGATTCCCGAAAGCTCATGAGATTCCGCCGCAGACGACGATCACCAAAATGTCCGATTCCCCCGCCGATCAATCCGAATTGCTGCTGGCGTACAAAGCTCGACGGCTGATGCAGGAAGCTGAAGAAGCGATGGCGGCTGGTGATTCGGCGATCGCTCTCTCGCGAGCGCTGCAGGCCAGAAGTCTGGCGTCTGCCGGCGGCCCGCAATACAAAGATCCACAACCTCCGCGTGCGAAGACAGATCGCGGCGAAGGAATGGAGAGGTTTCCTGCCCCTGCTGCTCTGGCGACGACGTCCGCGCCCAGCCGGTCGCCAGATGTCGATCAGAATCATCAACAGGCCATGCGACTGCTTGAACAGGCACGGACGGCCATCGCGCTTGGCGAGCTGCCGCGGGCGACTGATCTCGCAGGTCAGGCTGAGGCATTGAACGCGTCTTACGAACGATCCGACGACCGTCCGTTTCTTGTCAGAGAAGACATCGCATGGCTGTCAGAAGCACGCCTTGCTTCCTCGGTGGTCGCTCGCACAGACAGTCAGAACAAACCGTCCACGTCCACTTCAGGACTAAAGCGTCTGGATCTCGTCGAAGCAGTTCAGTTGGCAGAATTGCCCGTAAAACCAAACCTCGTTTCCGCGATCGACGACACGAATCCTCAAGAACGCAACCTGGTGAAGCAAGTTGCATATGAACACGTGTACCGCTTCAAACTGGCAGACGTTGAACCCGCGACAGAAACAATCAAGCAACCATCACTCGCCGGCGTCCCGTGCAGGCAATGTGGAAAAATCCATGCCTCCGGGACAGTCAAGCGACACAAGTTCGTCACGCAAAGCAAGCCGGTTCAGCAGACTCAGCCGATGCGGCAGGCTCAGCAGGCGCAGCCGACTCAGAAGAGAAACCTGCAGGCTCCCAAAGGTGCGCGACGCTCAAATCGCCGAATGCTGGAAGAATCGGATGATTCATCCGAAACCAGCGCGATCTGGGATGCCCCCGCGTTTCCGTGGGCCAGCAACAACAAAGCTCAGAATCAGCCTTCCACGATGCACCGACTGTCGTCGGCGTTACGACGTCTCGGGCGGCCTGCCACTAAGTAGTCGATCATCGCGAAACTCTCAAGGCCAAACCTGCAGAGCTGCGATCAAACGACCGGTGTTGGCATGTTGAATACGTGGGCGACGGACCAGCCTTGTGCTGACTCGAGTATTTCCGCTGACGTTGCCCGCCGCAAATATTCGTCCAGAGGCTGTCGTAAATCGAAGCGGGGCTGGCGCGCGGCATAGCCGCGCTCTCTGCCAAAGGGGCGTGGCAAGACATGCCAGTCGCAGAAGATAAGCGTCAGGTGTGTTCTGTCCGGCGGACGATTCATCAACCCAGGAAGGCCGCCGCAGGTCGTGATGGTGGTTCAATTCCCCGAGTTCGTGTAGGCTTTCGGGCCGTCACCTCGCCGTTTGCCCTCCTCAACTGCTGTTCCCCCCACAGAGCTTTTCAGATTCATGACATCATCCCAGCCTCCACTGAAAGTCGCCATCATCGGCGGCGGAATGTTCTTCGACGAGATTATCGGACAAAGCTTTAAAGACTTCATGCGCGGAGGCATCGCGGGGGCCCTCACAAGCATTGGCATGAGCCACCTGGCCCCAGCGGTCGCCGACGTCAAAATCAATGTTTGTGCGGTCGGAACTCGCAGCCAAAAGAGCGGCACGGCGGGTCGCATTGTCGACTGGTTTGCCCAGGAATTTTCGGATCAGTCGATCGAAGCGTGTTACGGCGAGGGGGTCTGGCGGGAAATCCTGGAACGCCACCAGCCGGACGTTCTGTTCGTGGCAACGCCCGACAACGTGCATGCTCAGCCGATTCTTGACGCGCTGGACGCAGGCGTTGACGTGGTGACCGAAAAGCCGCTGTGTCTGACCACTCAGGACGCTGATCGGATCATTCAGAAAGCCAGACAACTGGAGCGCATCGTCTCCGTGGACATGCACAAGCGATACGACCCGTTTGTCCGGGAGATGATGCTGAAGGCACCGAAGGCATACGGCCCCATCAACCGAATTCGAGCTGTTCTGGAGGAGCCGCTGGAGGTCAGCACCGAAATTTTCGCCTGGGCGGAAGACAGCAATCCGTTTGCCTATGTTGGCTGCCATTGGCTGGACGTGGTGCATCACTATATGCAGGTCAAGCCAGTCTCGGTCTTCGCCACCGGCCAAAAGAATCTGCTGCTGCACTGGGACGAACACCATCAGGAAATCGCCCGTCGTCGCGGTGTGGATGCGGCTTCCTTTAAGCGGCAGGGTCCCATCAACACGTGGGACAGTATGGATGTCGCCGTGACATACGACAACGGCATGCGGGGCGACTACAACAACAACTGGATCAATCCGGAAGAATTCGAAGGGGCCGTGAACCAGGAGATTGAACTGTACGGCATCTACGGTCGCGGCATGGTGGATCAACAGGAACGCGGCTATCGAGAGGCTATTATTGGTGACGGATCACGCACGCGCAACCCGTCGTTTGGAGGCCGTATCAGGCATCACGGCGGCAACCTGGAAATCTTCGGCTACGGTAAGGCGTCGATCGCCGCCGGACTGTTGGCGATCATTCGGCGGCGGATATTCGGTGAATCGATGGACGACCTGGAAGATACCTATCCAACGGCCGCCAGCCAGCGAGAAATTGTCCAGGTGATTGAAGCGGCATCTGTCGTGGCCGAAAAGAACCACGTGTGCTTTCAGGCAGGAAAAGGAACACCGGTCACCGCACTTCTGACAGCGGAAGGATTCGACATCCTGGGCGCAGAATAATGTATCGGGGCGATAGTCACTAGGGACGAACAACGTACCGATTGCCACAGAAAAGTTTACGCCGGTGGCCGTCGTCTGTTACGATATTCTTCAGACCTGACACGTCCCCGCCAATCTTCCCACCCACTGCGCACAGACTGAGACCATGCCACTGCATTCACAGCCAAATGCTAACGTCCTGCAACGTCGCGAGGTTCTGCGAATCGGTGCGGTCAGCATCCTGGGTACTGCTACGTCGCTGGCGGCTGACGTTCGAACCTCCAAGCACCGTGGCAGCTGCATTTTCATGATGCTGCAGGGAGGCCTGAGCCAGATCGATTTGTGGGATCCGAAGCCACAGGCCGTTTCGGAAATCCGAGGACCGTTTCGGCGGATTTCCACAACTGTGCCGGGAATGGAATTCGGCGAACTGATGTATGAGACCGCCGGTGTGGCGAACGACGTGTGCGTCATTCGATCGATGACACACAAATTCACAAATCACATCGCAGGCACTTACATTACGCTGACAGGATCCTCGAATCAGCAGGATCGGGATCGTGAAGCTCACGGCGACGATTTTCCCGGGCCAGGAGGCATCCTCAATCAGTTACAACCACTCAGCTCCAGAGATCGTGTACCGCGCAGTGTATCGTTACCGAACTGGCTCAGCATTCCCGGACCGTCGAATCGCATGCCCGGTCAGTTTGCCGGTTTTCTGGGCAGCGTTCGCGACCCGTTCCTGATCGAAGGTGATCCGTCGAAGAAGGACTATCGTCCCCTGTCATTGTCGATGCCGGATGGAGTGAACGGCACTCGAATGAGCACACGTATCGATCTTGCTCGACAGCTGGATTCGGCGGCAGCGTATCTCGAAAAGGAACTCAGTCAGCGACACGATCATCTGCAGCAGGCTGCCTTTGATCTGGTCGCCAGCGGCACAATTCGCAAAGCACTGGACCTGTCGGCCGAACCTGATGCTCTTCGTGATCGCTACGGGCGTAATCGGGTTGGTCAGTCCCTGCTGCTGGCGCGTCGGCTGGTGGAAGCAGGAGTACAGTTTGTTTCGTTCAACGAATTCAACCAGAAGTGGGATACTCACGGAGGGCTGGAGGGCCGGTACAAACAGATCGTCCCGGAAATCGACCGTGGCTTCGCAACCCTGGTCACAGACCTCAAAGACCGTGGCCTGCTGGACTCCACGATGGTCATCAACGCAGGTGAATTCGGTCGAACGCCACAGATCAACAACAAAGCCGGACGTGATCACTGGCCGAATGTTTATTCGACCATACTGGCCGGAGGAGGAATTCGCGGCGGCATGGTCATGGGAGCGAGTGATTCCAAGGGGGCCGAAGTCCTGTCTTCACCAGTCAGTCCCGCGGACGTGCTGGCCACGATGTGGCAGTCACTGGGTATTCCGCCGGATACCACCATCCACGACCGCCTTACCAGACCCATGCCTGTCTCAGACGGTCGAGTCCTGCACGAATGCCTGCTGTAGTCGAGTAGGGTGCGTGCTTGCACGCATCACGATGCAAGATCGTGCTATTTCGTCATCCTGGCCCAACTCAGATCGCAGTGTTTTCCGTTTTCATCCTGATTGAGTCTGCGGTGCAGTTGTGGGCATAGTTACGTGCGACCGCGGATTTGTGAAGACTACCGGGAAGATGCACCCCGAGAATGGTGCGCGCAAGCACACACCCTACTTTGCTCATCACGCTTCGATCGGTCCTTCCCGGCGGGCACGATCGTACAGCTGTTGCCAACGGTCCGATCCGTCGCTGGGCAGCAATCGCGTATCGGCTCCGGCTTCGTAATACGGATACCGTCCCTGATTGGCCGCGGTCAACATGAAATTCACTTTGCCGTTGTTGGCCGTGTACATGCGACGACCGCTGGTCCATGTCGTTTCGATCAGCCGCTGAGGCTCAGGACGTGACATCGGCATGGTGACCTTCAGTTTTTCCACAACGCCCCAGTCAACCTCGTAACCGATGCCGGGCCGGTCCGGCACCTGTGCATGCCCATTGGACAGAGTGATGGGAGTCGTCAGTAAATCATTTTCAAACAGCTGGTGGCAATTCACAGCGGGCCAGCGAGCTTGTCTCAGGACTCCGCCAAAATGCAGTGAAAACGCGGCCGTCATGCCCGCACCGACCAATTGCAGCCAGAACGGCATCTCCACTTCTTCACAGAAATTCCCGGCAGCTGTCAGTTCCGACGCTCCGCGACCGGCCACAAACCCGTCGCAACAGCCCGACTCAACCACTGTTCGAGGCGACGGTTTGCCGTAGTGCATCGCAATCTGAACTCGCGTTGCGTCGCAAATGCGACGGTTTCCTTCCACGTCACTTTGAGGAATCGGAGTTTCATAAATATCGACCTGCGGGTACCGGCTCAGTTTTCTGAGGATCGGCAGTCCCTGTTCGGCCGTCAGCAGCGTGTCGTTGAAATCCATGTCGATCTTGAAATCGGCCGGCAGGTTGATCGTCGCAGTCTCAAGTTGATGAAAGACGTCAAACCAGGGTCGACCTTTCGTCTTGTAAGACATGTATCCCAGCCGCATCGCTGCCTGACACTCGGACGCCATATCCGTCGCTGAAGTATCAATATTCCACCAGCTCAAGGGAGTCGTACTATGAATCTGGCGTCCCAGCAATGCATGGACGGGAACCTGCGCGGTGCGGCCGACAGCGTCAAATAACGCCATCTGCAGACCGGCGCCCAACGTGTCGTCCCACATCATTTCGATGGCACTTTTGCCGATAACGCGTTTGCAGTCCTGATCAGACGGCACGCCCCATGTGTAGTACAACATCGTTTCGCCGGTGCCCATGTGACCGGATCTGAGTTCGACACGGCACAATTCGATGTAGCGCCAGTGCGGTATCTCGCGATCCATATTGCGTCGCGGCGTGGGTCGGAACTCCAGTTTGACGGTTGTCCGATGAACGCTCAGAACTTCGAAGTGTTTCTCGCTGGCGACAGCACCATGGGCAAAAACACCGCAACGACTGCTCGCGGCGAGGGCGGCAACAGAAAAAAACTTTGCACTTCGCTTCAGAAACTCACGTCGATTCGCAATCATTCCGGTCCTCACTCACACAAAGGATGAAACCATGGGACAAGACGACCAACTGCTGCTGCACAAGCATACTCGACGAGAGTTTCGAACACGAATGAACAGCGGCGAATTGAAAGCCTGCATTATCCCCGTCGCGGCCATCGAGCAGCATCTGGAACACCTGGCCATGGAACACGACTGGCGCAGTGCGAACCACATCGCAATCGAGGTCGCCAGAACGCTGTCGCCGTCAGTGCTGGTGGCTCAGGGAGTCATGGCGGGAATCAGCGAACACCACATGAAGCATCCGGGTACGCTGACGCTGTCTCCCGCAACATTCCTTGCAGTCCTGGGCGACCTGATCGACAGTGTTATCCGGGCCGGGTTCACCAACGTTCTGGTGCTGAACGGACACGGCGGAAACATTGTTCCCTGCAATGCCGTCTGGGATCAGATGCTGCGACGGTTTCAGGTCAACCTGCAGTTTCTTCCGTACTGGGATGTGCTCACGCCTGAGGACGCCGAACAGCTGCAGACCAAACGAATTCCCGGACACGCCCAGGAATTCGAAACCGCATTTGCACTGGCCGCATTTCCGGAAAACGTTCGCACCGATGCCGTGTCTGACCAGTCTGACCCCGAACCAGCGAAGGCGACAGCAGCATCCGGTGCTGAACTGATCGACCGCACGGTTGACCGAGTCTCACAGTTCGTTCAGCGGATGATCAGTGGTGAGGAAACGGCGGAGATCCCTGCGTTCTTTAAGTAGTCAGGCGCGGCGCTAGCGGCCGCTTCACCCGCGGCTAGCGCCTTGCGGCTCACTGTTTCAGGTATCGGGACAGCCTCCTGGTGCAATCTGCCATCACCCAAACGTCAGGTTCAGCGCCGAACTTAGATTCCGGAAACGGGTTGACCATCATCACGTGCGGTCAGCCGTCCAAGAATGTCGGTGGAAATTTCCACGTTGACGGATCGCACAACTCCGTCACCAAACAGGAAATTGCAGTAGCCCTGATGATAGCTGCCGAAGTTATTGTTGAAGGCATCCGTCGGGGATTTGGCCATTGGGTAACCCGGCCCACCACAGCGGGAAAAGCTGCCAGGATGGTCTCCGTTGTAGATGGCCCCGTCTTCCTGAGCAATTCCGAAGCGGGACGGACGGACGTGTTTTTCACCGACCAGAATCGTGTTCGACGCGCCATCCTTCAGATTGCGAATCGCCGTACGACCACGATAGCTGACCAGCCTGGCATCGGGGGGGGCGTAACTTCCTTCAGGAATCGTCGGCGGTTCGGTCTTGCCTTTTCCGATAATCATCGCGCCATTCGACTTAATCCAGTTCCAGACGCCCGGACGTCCGTAGCCAGCCGAACAGGCGTAGTCACTGAGTGTACCAGGAACGTGGGCACCGGATTCGTGTGGTGAGTAGATGTCGTCGTTTTTGGTACTCGCCATCGGACCGCCGCGGCGGGACGGACACATGTAGAGCGGAATGTGCGTCAGTCGTGCCTCATCCGACTGGTAGTAATATTTGAGCTCCGGATCCCAGGAATCGAACAGGTTGATCTGTTCCAGGTGCGGCAGAATGAGAAATGCCCAGCTGGTATAATGGTCGTAGTTTCTGGATGGCGGCAGGTACTTGAACGTCTCATGGTAACCGTGAATGGCTATCCCGATCTGCTTCAGATTGTTCTTACACTGAGTTCGACGAGCGGCTTCCCGCGACTGCTGAACCGCAGGAACTGTGAGCGCCACCAATACCGAGATCACTGCAATCACAACCAGAAGTTCGAGAATGGTAAAGCCACGGCACTTCCGTCGAATCAAACGTCTGCTACCACTGTACCGCTTCATATCACTTCCTTCACTTTCAGATAACCAGCGCCGCCAACACCCACCTACGCCGCATTGGTTTGGCCTCCTGAAGAAGTACCTTACCCGGGTCGTTGTCGTTTTCCGAATGCATTCATGTGCGATGGCTCAATCTGGTGGGACATCAGACGGCAACAAATTCCCCTGACTCACAGTCGCGGTTGACGTGTTTCACCAGCAGAACGGCTGCCTCACGCGCCAGAACCGATTCCATCAATTTATAAACTGCTGTAAACGCTGAATGTTGGTCATGTTCGGGGGCCAATCAACTGTTTTTCGTGACTTCCTTCGACAACGTTCGTTGCGCGAAATCCCATTGGAACATGCAATCCGCCAATTGTACTTGTACTGACTCGCACACAATACGCTGGAAACTTCACGGCACGGCACCGTCCATCACGGGGCCGCAATTTGACACGTCTTCAAAGATCTGTGACTGCCGCCGACTACGCCACAAACCACGTGTCGTCACCGAAAACGTAGCCACACTTCGTGACGTGTTCATGAATCAATGCCCTGGCTCCGTCAGCGCCAACTGCAACAATCAAAGGCGTCCCGTCGGGAGCAGACATGTCTTCGGCGTCTACAACCGGTACGTTATGCATACTGTTGCCGATTTTTCGGGGATGAACTTCGTACACACGGCGTACTTCTATTTCCTGTTGCTGCAGCCACCGCCCCGTGATCGGTACTCAGAATCTTCAGACGACCGTCACGCTGATTCTGCAGCGTCGGAACGGTTCTGTCCGTTAACCCGTCATCGACGACGATAAGTTCCAGATCCACGGAAGTCTGCTGCAGAATGGAGTCAACCGCCCGAGCGACCGTCGTTTCGGCGATCAAGACAGGCAAAATGACAGAGACTGCGGGCATGACAGGGGGATTGCTAAGAGCTGGTTGAAAATCGCAATCTTATAACAGCAGAGCGTCGATTCGCCGTACGCATCATCGAATCGACAGCGCCAGGTCGCATGAACCGTACGGTCGATTAAAGCCTATCGTTAAAACTGCCATGCAATCGGACTTCCCGGGCTGATGTGCGTCTTTCTGATGGCAGGCCGAAATGGCTCGGCAATACTACTATCAGCGTCACGTCTGTTGCTCGTGGATGAAGGTATTGTCAGATGTCTCAGTTGCTGATTCGCGTTCTCGTCGTGTGCTGTGTAGCCGCAACGTCGGACTTTTGCAGTACAGCCTGCTGTCAGGTCTTTCAAAACTCTCGCGGACCTGCCGGGCGGGCGGCAGCCACCTCGCCGCGTCACGCCGTCGTCGAAGGAATGGCAATTGGCGGTGCTCACTCACCCGGTTCAGGTCGTCGATCAGGTGTCAACGTTTTCGTTCCCGGACTGCTGACATCTCCGCGTCGGGTCGACGTCCCGGTCTATTCGAACGGCCAATACAGCGTTCTACAATACGATGCGGCGGCAAATGCAACGGTTCGCACCTACTCGTCGCGGCCGAACGGAACGCAGTATTCCAGACAGCCCGTTGACCACTATGGCAGTCATCAATACGGCAGCAGTCACTTCGGAACGCACCGATACGTTCCTCCCATCGGGCACTATCCCACCCACGAACATCCCCCCACTCAGATTCACATCTATGGACGTCCGCCCATTCCAGTTCCATCTGGCTATGGTCACGGATACAGCAGAAACATTGCTCCTCCGATTGGGCTGCCGTATGCCGGCCCAGCCGGAGTGATGGCCACCGTTCCGGGGCCGGCCCCCCACTTGCATTCACCAACCCAGCCGGTACCGCCGCCGTACTCAGCCGTGCCGATGATCACCGAAAATGGCGCGGCAATGTCGCGTGTCATGTCGGTCGATGAACGGCCGATTGTGGGCGAATTCACAACTAGCGCTGTGGAGCAGACGGACGTCGGCGGTGTCGATTTGATTCGCAGCCTGAGACACGAAACCTCAGGCGACATGGCTTTCCGTCGACAGGATTACGCTTCAGCTGAAGCCTTCTACAGAACGGCGACGGAGACTGCACCTTCCCGACGCGCACCGTGGCTGCGGTTAGCCTGGACGCGGTTGGCACAGCAGTGTTTTGCAGACGCTGCTGCCAATCTGAAGACAGCATTGAATCTGGATGACGAATCGACGAATTCCTGGATTTCCGCAGGTCTGTTGTATGGAGGCAGTCTTCATTCACAAGTGGGTCTTCAGAACCAGCAACTCTGGAACTGGCTTCAGGAACGTCCCAACTCCACGGATCGGCTGTTGTTGACGGCCGCGTTTCAACACCTGCGCGGAGATAGCGGAATTGCCCGGGAGTTGCTGTCGGTCGCCGCACAGAATGGCCTGCCGGATTCGCTGCACCATGCGATGCTGGAAATCGTAACGGGCGTTCACCGCAGGACGGAACGTATTGACCAGTCACCATCCGTAGCGCCGTTGTCCACAATTGACAGCTCGCAAGACACGAACGCACGCAGCCAGGCGTCTGATGAAGACAGGATTCCGCCCCCGGAACGCCACTTCGCTCCCCTTAATGCAGAGCCACTGATCTTACCTGACGCTGGAGGACCGGAAGCGTTCGACGGCGATCTGCCCGCTGTTCCACCAATACCGCAGGACGTGAAACCAGCTCCGGAAGGGTCACGATCCCTTCCGGCGGATCTTCCCGGTCGCTCGCAGAGGACTCGCGTGTCCGTTTGAACCTGCCCACAGGTCTGTGAAACAGCGTCCACAGCATGGTCGTCAGGGAATTCACGGAAGACGCGACGGGCATCCGTGACGGCTGAAACAGGTGTGACGGTTGAGCCCTGTGGGCAGCCGCAGCTCGGCACATTCTGCTGGAAAGAGCTTGCCTGCCTGACTGTTGTCGTTCGATAGGAACTGAGGGGCTAATCGGCATTTCCTGCCGACGATCAATAGCCACCATGTGTTCTCAGAAGGAACGAGAACCTGTTTCAAGCCGAAAGTCTTCGGCCACTGTTACCTGTCATACCGACAATTTGCGGACGGAGCCGTGCCTCAGGATGTTCACTTTCCCATGGAGAGTACGTTGATGGCGCGACAGACACACACAATTCTTCTGGCTACGGCCATGCTGTCACTCGGCCTTGCGGCGGGTGGCCATCTGCAGTCGCTGCAGTTGACACATCAGGCCAACGCCGTCGGCTATGCAAGCACACAGCCTTACGGCAGCGCGGAACCGTTGATTCGAAGCGGGCAGCACATTGCCAAGCTCTCTAGTGAAATCATGCCAGCGGCCGTCCACATACAGGCCACTATGCGGAAGTCCTCGGGAACCCGGGTTGAAGAAACCGGTTCGGGAGTGCTGATGCGCAGTAATACGGTCAAGGGGCTGTTTGTCGTTACCAACAATCACGTGATCGGCACGGCTCAGCTGTCAGAAATCGACCTGCGTACACAGGATGGTCGGGATTTTCATCCAATCCGAGTCTATCGTGATACCGAAACCGACATTGCGATTCTGCAGATTAAAGACTTTAGTGCCGTGACCGCGACCTGGGGCGACAGCGATGACATCGGCATCGGCAATTTTGTTCTGGCCGTGGGGAGTCCGTTTGGCCTCAGTCAGTCCATCACCATGGGCATCGTAAGTGCCAAGGGCCGCCGTGATCTGACGCTGACGGACGATCGATCTGTCACCAATCAGGATTTCATTCAAACCGATGCGGCGATCAATCCCGGAAACAGCGGTGGACCACTGATCGATGTTCAGGGGCATGTTGTGGGCATCAACACCGCCATAGCTTCCAACAGCGGTGGAAACGAAGGCATCGGTTTCAGTATTCCCAGCAATCTCGCCCGCCGCGTTTTTGAACAGTTGATCAAGTACGGCAAAGTCCATCGCGCTTACCTGGGCGTGGAACTGGATGACAATTTCGACCGTCAGACCGCTCAAAGGCTGGGAATGTCGCGGGCCATTGGCGCCCGCGTCACCAAGGTCTACCGCAGTCGACAACGAACTCCGGCTGAAATCGCAGGAGTCCGGCCGGACGACGTCATCGTCAACTTCAACGGCGTTTCGGTGATCGATGAGAATCACCTGATCAACCTCGTCAGCCTGGCGGACATTGGCCACCTGGTGCAGATCGAAGTGTTCCGTGCAGGTCGGCGTCAATCGCTGCAGCTCAAATTGACAGATCGCGAACACTACCAGACTGCGTCGGATGCCCGAGGGAGTTTCCTGACACGGTAATACTGCAGCAACCCGACATTCATTCGCGAAGGGCGGCTCTGATCAGAGCCGTCCTTCTTCGTTCGTCAGCTGCACTGCTCGACGAACGGTTTGTGGCAGTCGAGTGTTTCGTTGGCTTCTGGCAGCGGATATTTCAGACCGGTGGCACAATTGAACAGCACACAGCGGTCTGTTGAGCTGACACGCCCCGAGCGCAATTCCTTCTTCCATGCAGCGTACGTTGCGGCTCCTTCCGGGCACATCAGAAAACCTTCCTTTTGGGCCACCTCGTTCAGCCCGTCGACGATTTCCTCGTCAGTGACTGCCGTCGCGAATCCGTTGCTCTCACGAACCGCATCCAGAATCAGAAAATCACCGACCGCAACCGGTACTCGAATTCCGGCCGCAACTGTGGCGGCATTGGGCCAGAGTTCTGCGTGTCGGGTACCATCTTCAAAGGCCTTTACAATCGGAGCGCAGCCGCTGGCCTGAACGGCAACCATTCGCGGCAGCTTTCCGGTGATCCATCCAATTTCCACCAGCTCGTTGAAGGCCTTCCACATGCCAATCAGTCCTGTGCCGCCTCCGGTTGGATAGAAAATGACGTCCGGAACATCCCAGCCCAGCTGGTCAGCCAGTTCCAGGCCCATGGTTTTCTTACCTTCAATGCGGTACGGCTCTTTCAACGTCGAAAAATCAAACCAGTCCATGGGTTCGCAGCCCTCGCCAACCATGCGACCGCAGTCGTTGATCAATCCGTTGACACGCCACACTTTCGCCCCCTGAGCAGCAATTTCCCGAACGTTGATCTCAGGAGTGTCTTCCGGACACAATACATACGTTTCGATCCCCGCCCTCGTGGCGTACGCCGCCAACGCAGCGCCTGCGTTGCCATTGGTGGGCATAGCGATTCGCGAAATGCCAAGTTCTTTGGCCATCGACACTGCCATACACAGACCTCTGGCCTTGAACGATCCGGTCGGCAGACGGCCTTCGTCCTTGACCAGCAGCTCGCCACCGTTGGATTCCAGCTTGTGCATCCGAATCAGGGGTGTCTGGCATTCGCCCAGACTGACAATATTCTCGGTGCGCCGAACAGGCAGGAATTCCCGATATCGCCACATGTCCGCCGGACGCTCGTGGAGATCCGCCTTCGAGACGCTGCCGGCCACAGCATCCATATCGTATCTGACAAGTAATGGCCGACCGGCTTGCGACAGTCGATGAATCCGGTCGGATTCGTATCGATCACCCTCCAGTCCACATTCCAGGTGGGTGACAAAGGTAGGGCGGTTGGCATCGAGATTACTTAAGCAGTGCATGTCCGGGCTTCTTTACGTGATGGCAATTCTCAGTGGTCTTTGGCAGACTGCGGAGGGTACTGACTTGTCACCAGTAAATCCACGGGATGAGTGGCAGCATGTTGGCCAGGTTTTTCTGGTGGCATGAACACGTCGACGGCGACAGGCGACGGATGCTGATTATTTTCGGAGAGCAGGCATGAAAATCATTCAACTGGCAGCCGCCGTCGCCGTTTGCCTGAACGTTCTGCAAACCGTTCCCTCAGCGTGGGGAGGTACTGACGGCAGCGATCGTCCGAATGTTTTGATCATCCTTGCAGACGACCTGGGATACGGTGACCTTGGCTGCTACGGAGGCACCGATTTAAGAACTCCCCGCATCGACGCCTTCGCCGCTGAAAACCTTCGATTGACGGATTGCTACTCCGCTCACCCGAACTGTTCGCCGTCCAGAGCGGGAATGATGACGGGGCGAATACCGTTTCGAGTCGGCATCTACAACTGGATACCCATGTACTCTCCCATGCATGTAAAGCAAACGGAGATCACAATCGCCACGCTGCTGCGGAATTCCGGATACGACACCTGCCATGTCGGCAAATGGCATCTCAACGGTGACTTCAATCTGCCAACACAGCCTCAGCCAATTGATCATGGATTCAATCACTGGTTTTCCACCCAGAACAACGCTCTTCCCAACCACCGCAACCCAAACAATTTCGTTCGCAACGGCACGCCGGTCGGGCCGCTACAAGGGTATTCTGCACAGTTGGTCGCCGCCGAGGGCCTGGCATGGCTGCGTTCCGGACGAAACGTAGAAAAACCGTTCTTCCTGTTTGCCTGTTTCCATGAACCACACGAACCAATCGCTTCTGCGAAGCAATTCACGGATCTGTACCCATCGGATGACCCCAGTTATTCCGCACATCACGGCAACATAAGCCAGCTGGATGCCGGGGTTGGTGCTTTGCTGGATTGTCTGGATGAGCTGAAACTCGCCCGGAACACCTTCGTGTTTGTCACCAGTGACAACGGTCCCGCAATTACCGGCATGCACCCGCACGGTTCCGCCGCTCCACTGCGCGACAAAAAGGGGGCAATTTACGACGGCGGAATTCGGGTTCCAGGCATCATTCGCTGGCCCGGGCACACGAAAGGCGGGTCCACGAGTGCTGAACCAATATCGGGTGTCGATGTCCTGCCAACTCTGTGTGATCTGGCAGGTGTCGCTCTGCCGACCGACCGTATTCTGGACGGCACGAGCATTCTGCCGGCGCTGGAAGGAAAACCATTGTCACGCGAGCGGCCGTTGTATTGGCAATTCAATCGGGCAAGGTCCGACGCGAAAGTGGCGATTCGCGAAGGTGACTGGAAACTGGTCGCCAGCCTGAGTACTCCGGATCCGATGCCCAGCGGCGGCATTCCGGAAGACGAAATGCATCTGATTAAGACCGCCGGGCTGACGAACCTGCGTCTGTACAACCTACGATCAGACGTCGCGGAATCAACTGACGTTTCCGCAGAACACGCAGAAGTCTTTACCGCGATGCGGGCAACGCTGCAGCAGCTGTATGGCGAAGTACAGGCCGCTGCACCACACTGGCCGGCGTGGGACTGGCCTCGACACGAATCAAAGCTGATTCAGTGGCCGGGATACTGGCTCAACCGTAAGAGGACAAAATAGCGATCAGCTGTCAGGCTGCGTCGTAGTCCGCCAGGCGATTATTCGGTGCAAAGGCTTCGTTGCTTCGCAACGAGTACCTCATGTAGTACGCATCTTCCAGAGTATCGTCGTAGTGATTTCTCAGCACCGACAGTGCTCGGAAGTTGCAGTCGGCGAAGAACAGTTGGGCATCAAGGTTGGTTTCACGAACCTCCAGCACAATTTCGCGACGACGCTGCTGAGACAGTTTGTCAACAAGGCGTTGCACCATCTGGCCACCGACACCCTGCCGACGAAGATTCGGTGCGACGGCGAAGTTGAGAATCCGAAGCATGGACTGGTGGAGTTCGTAGATCATGAAACCCACGATTTCATGGTCCAACTCTGCAACCGTCCCGATGCAGTTTCGTTGCCGCAGGCAGCACAGGAATTCTTCTTCGGTCCAGGGAAATTCGAAGCTGGACCGTTCGATGGCCAGTACTTCGTCCATGTCCCGACGAATCAACCAGCGAATCTGAGTCAGCAGTGCTGCATCATCCGTGGTAGTTTCCGTGCCAAACTGGCCTTTTGCTCGCTTCAACCCCATCGCGGCCTCCATGCCGAAGTGTATTGAAGATTGTTATGGCACGATGGTGCCGACAACACCTTGTTCTGAGTATGAATTAATTTCGACAGCAGGGTATCAAATGAGCCACCTTCACGTCCATGCTAATCACTATTCAGTCGTACAACAGTCCAAATGCCATCAGAATGGACGCTTCATAGCGCAGATCCTGCCAATTGGGTGTGGTCCTCAGATCAATTTGCTACACAATGACAACTGGATCAGAATTCCTCGACAAGCGGCCTCATCTGCCGTCCGATCGCGGATTTCGGTTCATTTTTGACTGTGGAGCGAGAATGTTTGAACGCCGGTCGATTGTTCGTAGAATCATCTTCGGCGATTCATGAAGGCGGAAACGGTTTTCCTTGTCTTCTCTCGGTCCGTTTATTCACAGGCGATTCCTGATTTTTCTTCCGAACACAGACCGTACAATTTCGTCGACAAGGCTGAACCAGACCGTATGTCCACATCGACAGTTTATAAGACGTCAGGAATATTGCGCGAACAGACGATCGCCGTACTGTTGCTTGTTTCCGCAATTTTGCTGGTAACACCTACGCCCGGGTGGGGCCAGGAAACCAAGCCGGCGCCCACTGCAACGGCGGGTAACGCCACGTCAACATCCGATGCCCAGCTGAATGACGGAAAACCCGCAGCAGAAGATCTGCTGGCAAAATCCATCGAACACACATGGCAGCAGTTTTCTTCCAAGGAAAATGTGGCCCTCGGAGATGTCTGGAAAATTGTTGAAGTTGAAAATGAAAAATACTTGAAGTGCGTCGGAGAACCGAAAGGTTTTTTGTACACGAAAAAGAAGTTTTCGGATTTCGAACTGACACTGGAATGGAAATACACTTCCGACCCGAACGGAAATAGCGGGGTGCTGGTTTACACGCAGGACGAAATGCGACTGTGGCCGGTTTCGATGCAGATTCAACTACACCAGCCAAAAGCAGGTTCGGTTTTTCCAAGCGACGGCGCGAAGGGAACTTCCAGCGATGCTGCCAGCCTGGCGCATGCAGTCGGAAAATGGAACACCTGCCGTATCGTCAGTCAAAGTGGTCGACTATCCGTGCAGATCAATGGCAAGAATGCGGCAGAGGTCGCAGGATGTGATCCGGCGAAGGGCTACATCGCCATTCAATGCGAAGGGTCAGAGACCTTCTTTCGCCGACTCCACATTCGCGACCTGTCCACCGCCAGGGAGACCGTCACTAAGGAACCACCGTCTCCAGAGCCGGGGAACACAGCAAAGTCCGGGACGGAAGACAAGTCGGCCGACAGCGCCAAACCAGCGCAAACCGGCGACCAGACGTCTGGTTAGTTTCCCAAATCTCTCGACTTTTGATTTTCCTGTCCGGCAGACGTACGCAGAGGCAACTGAGCTGTTTGGCGCGGGGCTGTGGACTGACCAGCATCCCGCTCGCGCCGTTCCTGTCGTCAGTGCCTCCACAATTTATGACCCCGCAAGTCCTCTATCTGGAAAACGAAAGCTGGCTGAGGACCGTTGTGCGCAGTCGGATCAGCGAACCCGAGGCGGTTGAAGACATCATGCAGAATATCGCCCTGGCACTGGTGCGTCAGCGAGAATCACTCGGGGAACTCAATCGAGTGGGGGCGTGGTTGTATCAGGTGGCGGTCAAGCAGGTCCTGATGTATCGCCGCACACGAGGCCGTCGTCGCCGGTTTGAGGACAGGCTGCAGACACAAGCCGGCGCTGGAACGGTCGGGACAAGCCCACTAAACCCGGCGGAAAGCGTGCTGGCCGCGGAGAAAAAAGAGCAGGTTCAGGCTGCGTTGGAGGGGCTAAATGAACTGGATCGGCAGATTTTGATGCTGAAGTATGTGAAGGGCTGGACATACCGGCAACTGTCTGATCACCTTGGTGTTAAGGAGGACACCGTCGAGTATCGATTAATGAAAGCAAGAAAGAACCTTCGAAGGCTGCTTGCCGGATTTGTGGCGGAGGATTAGTACAAAAATGACAGATCACGACGAATTACTACTTCAACGCTGCGTCGATGGCGAGATTTCCGCCAACCAGCGAGCAGAGCTGATTCAGCGTCTGGATGCCAATCCAGACGGCTGGAAAGTGCTGGCATGCTCGTTTATGGAAGATCAGTTGGTAGCCAGCGGCGTCGCACACTCGGTGACCAACGACCGGGCCGACTCACGTGATCCTCAATTGCTGCGGAAGAAAGAAAAGCCGCACTGGTTTCATCACCCGCTGATGTCGGTGACGTTGTCTGTCTGTGTTGCCTTTCTGGGCGGCGTGCTGATCTCGCGAGAGATGTCATCTGGTATAGGTTCACCGCACGCCAACACAGTGCCCACGACGCCGACTCAGGCGTCGCCGTCCGGCGATGGCAGTGTGCCGGCAGCATTCGTTGCGGCACAACCGGATTTCCACCTGCGGGTGGAAGCTGACGGTGAGACCTCGCGGGACTTGCCTGTTTTCGACGACGCGACCAGATTCGTGTCGGAATTTGAACGGTATCAACAACAGTTGAGAGAGTCGTTGCAAGACGACGCCCGGGTACTTGCCAGTCGCCGTGGCAGGATTCAGTGGATTCAATTGCAGTTGGATGACGGACGCACGATTATGATTCCGTTTGAGGAAATTCCAATTGCTCCTCGGTTACAATAGTGCCTGTTGAATGAAAGGCAAACACACAATGAAACCAGCGACCATGTCAGTGCTGCTGTTGGCCGGAATGACAATTCCGTTTGCCTCACATGCGGATGAGGAATCCACCAAGAACTCTGCGACAACAACTCGATCAGTGAAAGTTGTTATTGAGTCGTCATCGGAGAAAAAAAAAGACGACTCTGTCCCCAAAACTTCCGTCAAAGGACGGATCGTCATTGTGGGGCCAGATGGCAAACGTCAGGAATATGACCTCAATGAATCCCTTTCCAGTGGGTTCAGAATCAACATCAACGACGTCCCGCAGCTACAACCACAAATTCACGCCGATGATGTCGAACCGCGTTATCTGATTGGAGTCCTGTGCAAACCGGCTGACAGTCTTCTGCGGCGGCATCTCAAACTCGCAGACAGTGGACTGCTGGCCAGTCATATTTCCGAAGGGCTGCCGGCGGCCAAAGCTGGAATCCAACAGGACGACATCCTGCTGGCGGTCGGCGAACAGAAACTGAATATCGTTCAGGATCTGATCAAGGTCGTAACTTCCTCGGAAGGCAACGAAATCACGATCGAACTGTTGCGTGATGGCGACCGAATTTCCGTCGCCGTCACTCCAAGAAAATTGTCAGGCAAGGAAGTGAGAGACTTGCTGGCGTCACTTTCGATTCTTCATCAGCGCAACGAAGGATCCCACGGTAATGGGATGGCCAGTATCGTTTCTCAGATTGAAGACATCACCGGCGGCACGAATTCGGCACGCGTATTTCTGCGGAGTTTCGGTCCGGGCATTCGTCTGAACGATGCGGGCGGGTCCCAGCAGACGCAGCAGTTACTCAAACTGATCCATGGAGTGGTTGAAAGGCAGGACGCCCACGCAGCGGAAGCAGAAGCGGCCGAACTGTCAGACAACGACGAACGAACACTGAGAATGCTGCTGCGGCAGATCGAACAACTCCGGAAGCAGATTGCAAATCTCAAAAAGCACATTGAAAAAGCAGACGGAGAATAGACACAGACGCCTGCACGACGTCGTTTTGTCGTAGTAGTCCTGCTCGATCCAGTGGAGCCGTTCGTTTAACCGCGAAGGCAACGCCCCTTGTGGGCAACGCTCCACGCTCTCGCCTGCCGTCACGGCAGGACGCTGTACCAGCGTTCGGCGCCGGAACGCGGGCCGGTGAAACGGCACGCCGTCAGCAACTTGCTGATCTGACGATACCTTTTCAACTCGGATTCCGGTAAAAGTGCGGCTCTGATTGAGGCTTTTTCTCGGGAACTCAGTTGCTCCCGTGTTTTGCTGTTTGATTCCGCTTTTCGGAGAAGCCCGGTGCATCGACGACTCATTCCTGCTATTGCGCTGACTCTGTACTGCCTGTGTTGCAGCAGCCAGTCATCATTCGCCGCAGAACGCAGACCAAACATCCTGTGGATCGTCGGTGAAAACCTGAAACTTGATCTGGGTTGTTACGGAGCAAAAAACGTCAGCACACCGAATCTGGATGCTCTGGCCGCGGATGGTGTTCGTTTCACTCGCGTCTTTTCAACCTCACCCGTCTGTGCCCCCAGTCGATCTGCATTCATGACGGGGATGTACCAGACAACGACCGACATGCATCACATGCGGTCGCACCGCGATGACGACTATCGGCTACCGGAAGGCGTTCGTCCAATCACTCATCGTCTGAAGGACGTGGGGTATCGGACGGCCAATATCGTGAAGATCGGTGACAGGACGGTGGGCACCGGCAAGCTGGATCTGAACTTCGTCAACGAAGGCCCTGTATATGACACCAAGGAATGGAGCGGGCTGAAGGACAATCAACCATTCTTCGCTCAGATCAATACACCGGAAATCGAATACGACATTTACGACCGCAGGACCTTCGAAAAACCAAGAGTCCAATGGGTCGGGGAGAAGTGGCACCAGAAAATAGCCACGCCGGAAAACGTCACACCGCCCCCGTACTACCCCGATCATCCGCTGGTTCGCGAAGAGTGGGCTCGTTATCTGAATTCCGTCTCAGGCATGGATGTCCGTATCGGCTGGATTCTTGACCAGCTGAAAAAGGACGGCGTCGCCGACGATACGATCGTGATGTTCTTCGGCGACAACGGCCGACTTGAAGCCAGAGGTATTCACTGGTGCTGGGACACCGGCCTGCATGTGCCGATGATCATTCACTGGCCAAAGAATTTCCCACAGCCGCCACAGTACCAGCCGGGTGCAGTGAATGACAGCGTTGTCAGCCTGCTGGACATAACGGCCACAACGCTCGGATTTGCCGGCATTACTCCACCCGCCGGCATGCAGAGCCGACGATTTATGGGAGCAGAAGTCGGCCCGCCACGAACCTACGCATTTGGCGCTCGAGACCGCATTGATGAAACAGAAAACCGCATTCGTTCCGTGCGAGATCAACGCTACCACTACCTGCGCAACTATCAGCCGAAGCAGGGATTCGCGTCACTGAATCGCTACAAGGAAAAGTGTTTTATGGTGAAGCCGCTGATGCGCCAGCTGCTGGCCGAAGGAAAGCTTCAGGGGCCTGCGGCGGAACTGATGCAGGATCTTCCCGCAGAACAGCTGTACGACACACAAGCCGATCCCCACGAAATTCACAACCTTGCGGCTTCTACGGATCCCGCACACAAGGCGGCCCTGCTGCGTCTGCGGGCGGCGCTGCAGACATGGATTGCCGAAACCGGCGACCGTGGCGAATTCACGGAACCACGCGAAGTCTTCGCACCATTCGAAAAAGAAATGCACGACTGGTTTGGTACTCCGAAGTGGTACAGCACGAAGTGATGCTCACATCCCCATGTGCAAGACGTCAACCGGGAATCAAACGATGACCACAAGTCCGCTTCAACCCCGCCGGGATTTCCTGTGCCACGCAACCGTCGGCGTAATCGGTGCAGCGATTTGGGGATACGACTCGTCCTCATTGGGCGCTCAGGAGCCCCCGCGCAAACGGACTGAGTTTCAACTCGCATGCATGACGTTGCCGTACTCCGGCTTTCCGTTGAAACGCGCGCTGACCGGCATCGCGGCGGCTGGCTATCGTTTTGTGGCGTGGGGAACAACGTATCGGGAAACGCCCGGCGGACAACGGATTCCAGTAATGCCAGCCGACGCATCGCCGCAGCAGGCTCGCGAATTGGCAAGACAGTGCCGCGACGTGGGACTTGAGCCGCTGATGATGTTCTCAACAGTCTACCCTGAAGCCGACGATGGGCTGAGAGTACTGACTCAACGAATCAAACAGGCCGCCGCAGCCGGCATCGGACAGGTGCTGACATTCGGCCACACAAAGGGCGGCAATCGCAGGCTATGGGTCGAACGATTCAGGAAGCTCGGACCGATCGCTCGAGACAACGGGGTGCTGATTGTCGTCAAACAGCACGGTGGTTCCACGGGAACAGGACAGGCGTGTGCGGAGATCATTCGCGAAGTCGACGACGAAGGTATCCAGGTTAACTACGACGCCGGAAATGTCATGGACTACCTGAACGTCGACCCGATTCCGGACATCCAAAAATGTGCTGACGTGGTTCGCAGCTTCTGCATGAAAGATCATCGCAACTGGCCCAGGGATCAGGACTGCGGGCCGGGGTTCGGCGAGATCGATCATTATCGGCTGCTGTATCCCGTCGCCTTCACCGGGCGGAAGATGCCCCTGTGCTGCGAAAACATCTTTGCACCACTCGTCGATCGTCCAACAACGCCGGATGGCATTGATACGCTGGCTCGACAGGTGCGTGAGTACCTTCAGACCGTCATCGCTGGAGTGCAGGCGTGAATGACGACTAGTGCTTTGTCCAAGCTTAATTTCAGGATGAGCCGTTTTGGCGCTAGCCACGGTTTTTGCGTGGTAACCGTGGCTAGCGCCAAAACGGCTGATTCAGTGAAGCCTAATTCTTAGCTGTGGCAAAGCACTGGTCGCAAAGCTCCGTACGCCAGGTTGCGTTAGAGAGCCTGCAAATCGCAACGAATATTGACATCACTGTGTTCATGTTACTGTCAGCACACTATCAAAAACTGGATTGAAACTATGGCAAAACGACCAATTATTCCCGCCAATTGGAAGATCCCTGAAGAAATCCGCGAGCGTTTGGGTGAGCAGGTGGGCCACCAGCGCGCCATGTTTGCCGAAGGACACCTGTTGCTGATCCTGCATGAACTACCCACTCCGGAAGACATCGGTCGAGCCGCACGACTCTTTTGGCGCCAACCGGACGGGACTTGGAGTTCCAATTCTCTGGGCGGCGGCAGCAAGGCATTGGAAAAGCACCTGGACGAGTATTCTGAGGTGATAGCCAAATATGAGGAATTGGATGCAAAAGCGTCCAACTCGACCGACTATTTCGCAGTACTTTACGATCTTGCTCCCATTGTCCGTGCGACCCGCAACATGCATCAAGCGCTTCAACAAGCGCGCGACAGCGTGCCCGACGATCGAGAAGTCCTCAACTTTCGCGATCGTGCATACCGCGTCGAACGTAACGCCGAACTCTTGTACGGTGATGCAAAAATGTCACTCGAATTTCTGATTGCGAAACAAGCCGAAGAGCAAGCTGAGAGTAGTCAGCAGATGGCGGTCGCATCGCATCGGCTCAATGTTCTGGCGGCATTCTTCTTTCCTCTCGCAACACTGGCCGCCATATTCGGAGTCAATCTCGAGCTGGGCTTGGAAAACGTCATGTCGGTTTCGAAGATTGGAACTGAGACGATGCCAGGGCAGCCGTTCATGATCATGCTGGTGAGCGGCTTTCTACTTGGCTTCATACTCAAGTCATTTGTAACTCGTGGCAAGTTACCTTGATTTTTGATCGGATTGCAGTACCGGCAATGTGACTATCGATCACAAGGACCGAGACAGTAGATCGAGAAATCGGCCGGTCGCAGTTCGCCATGCATCTCGATCAGCGGGTTCATAATTCTTGACATCGGATGACACTCGCACGATTCTGCGAAGGTCGGTCAGCGATGCGATTTCACCAGCCGTGCGTGCTTGCATCAACACATTCCCAAAATCGGTTGCCTCGGTCGGTCCCGTAATCACCGGTCGATTGCAGGCGTTTGCGGTGAATGGGTTAAGGATTTCATTTCGAGTTCCACCGCCGACAATGTGTACGACTTCAACGCGAACTCCGGTCAGTTCTTTCAACCAGCCGAGCACCATGCGATACTTGAGTGCCAAACTCTCCAATGCGCAACGGACTCGCTGGCCGGGAGTCTCAGAAATTGGCTGCTCCGTCTTGCGGCAATAATCCTGAAGCGCTTTCGGCATATCGTCTGGCTTCAGGAATTGGCGGTCGTCGGGATTGCGCAGAACACCCGGTGCCATCTGTTGACGTTAGCAGCACCAGTTCATTGTGGGCATGCTGTGCATTCTGCTGGTCGGTGTGATCAGTCTGAATGCCGCAACACACTGCGCAGTCACGCGTCCCCCAGTTCCCTGCTCACATCAGTCACGAAACGTTGCAGCAGACTTAGAGACTGCGTGGCTTCATCGTCGGTCATACACATTGGCGGTGCGACGCGAATCACGCAACCGGCCAGCGGACCGAGTAGATGAATTCCATCGTTTTGGTCGTTGCCGCGATAGCACCGTTCCACGACAGCGTTGGCCACGTCGTTGGGAGCGGTCGAACCGACCTGGCCACATTCAATGCCAAACACCATGCCCTCGCCACGGACATTGACGATGACTCCCGTCTGCTTCAGCTGCCGCAGTCCATCGACAAAGATCGTGCTTAAGTGACGCGTGCGGTCCATGATGTCTGTCGACTCAAACTCGTCCAGCGTCGCAAGGACCGCCGCACTTGACGTCGGGTTGGCACTCCAGGTGTCTGACGTTTCGCCATATTCCATCAGTTCGCAGATATCACGGCGACCGACAGCCGCGCTCACGGGAATTCCGTTGCCCAGGCCTTTGCCCAGACACACGAAATCCGGCTCCAGACCGTAACTCTGGAACGCGTACATGCAGCCCGTGCGTCCGAAGTTGGCCTGAACCTCGTCCAGAATGAACAGGATGTCGTGTTCACGGCAGAAGTCCTGCACCAGTTGCAGGTACTCCTTCGGTGGATGATAACTTCCGCCGCCGCCCAGGTAGGGCTCCGTGATCAGACAACCGACCGGGTGTTCGGCCGACGCCACCACTTCTTCCAGTTCCGCACGGTAGGTCGATGGATCGAAGGCCTTGTTCGGACGATCGATGTCAGAACATTCTTCGCGAGGAAAACTGATGAACCGAACTCTCGGATCGCGCTCCGAATCCGTTTCGCTTCCAGTCACGGCGCCGGACAGTCCCTTCTTGCCATGAAATCCGTACCGTGTGGCCAGCACACCGGGTCGCGATGCGTCGCGCCGCATACAGGCCCACAACGCTTTCTGAACGGCTTCCGAACCGGACGCGGACCACATGACCGTTTCCAGTCTGCTGCCACCGGGGCTCGCCTGCAGACTGGCGACCAGACGACGACCGGCCTGTGCTTCCAGGTCAGTCATGGCGTTGTACGCCGTCAACGAAACGGCTTTGAAGAAACCGTCGTCAGGGGCAGTCAGTTTTTCGGCCGACCAGCCGAGATAATTTTGAAAACGTTTCATCCAGCCGACCGGATTGTGTCCCAGATTCGCAACAAGGACTCCGGATGAGTAGTCGTACAGTCGTCGCCCTTCCGGTGTCCAGTGAAAGACACCCGCGGAAGTTGACAACACCGCCTGGCTGGGCGTGAACGTACGCAGGGAATGCGGCTGTGTGCGGCCGACCATCTGGCGTACGTTGTTCGATGTGTCCTCGCCGTCAAATTCGATGACGTAGGATTCCTGAAGCTGACTCATGAAGGAGCTTTCGACGGAGCGGACGTTAGTGCTCGAACTGTGAGGTGAATACGGCAGGTAACCAGGCGGGGTCTTACGATTCGACGGGTTGGTCGGCTTCTGTCCAGCCTCTGAAACCACCGTCCATGGAGATGACGTTTGTGTAGCCCATCTGTTGCAGGTTCAGGGCAGCCAGGGCGGAACGGTAACCTCCGCCACAGTACAGGACAATTGTAGCATCTGCATCAGAGATCGTGCCTTCGATGTCTCGTTCAATGACCCCTTTTCCCAGGTGTATGGCCTGTGGGATATGGCTGGCGGCGAATTCACTTTCCTCGCGCACATCGACCAGATGAAATCCTTCTCCCCCAGCGCGCCGATCGACCACGTCCTGGACATTACATTCCCTGATCTGCGGTCGAACCGAATTCACGATGTCCAGAAACCTCTGGGAGTGATTCATTGCCATGGTGTATTTCCGTTTTGGGGCCGAGTGGTTGAAAATGACCCAATGCTGACCGAAAGCCGCAACAGCAGCCTGATCTCCATGCACATCGGCCACTCGGGCGAGTCACGTTCGTCAATTATAACGTTGCATCGCCCGCTTGCATCCGAACATACGTGGGCCACCGAATATCAGGGCGGGTGATGGTCCTGACCATCGTCTCGGTCTTTCCAGAGCAGTTTGCTTATTCTCGTGAACCGTTCAGGCTCGTGGGCATGCCGTTTTCTCAGACTGGAACGCGTCTGTCGCGACCACCCGTCAGCGTAATACGCCGTAAATGATTGGGGCTGTTCGTTGGGATGTCGGTCCCGGATTGGTAACTTGATTCCAGTCGGTGGTCGCAACGTGGGATCACAGTCAGTCGTTCTTCCTAATTACCGTCGAAAAGTGCCAAAATGCCAGAGGTTCATCGCCTGACACCGGGAATCCCGGTCGTGCTCGCCAAAACAAGCACTCGCGGCAAAGATTTTCATGATGACCGCAACGCGGCGGAGCAGGAATTCGGTGCGTTGCGAAACGAACTGATTTGCCTGCAGACAGCTCTGTACGCAGAAGGCAGGCAGAAGTTGCTGGTGGTACTGCAGGCTATGGATGCGGGAGGAAAGGACGGAACGATTCGACACACGTTCGAAGGCGTTAACCCGCAAGGGGTGCGGGTGACATCCTTCAAGAAGCCATCCTCGGCAGAACTGGAGCACGATTTCCTGTGGCGGATCCATAAGGCAGTCCCTGGTCGCGGCATGATCGGAGTCTTCAATCGGTCTCACTATGAAGACGTACTGGTCGTTCGCGTAAGCAATATCGTCACGGAGGATGTCTGGCGTCCTCGTTACACGACGATTAACAACTTCGAGAAACACCTGGTTGACTCCGGGACGACTGTGCTGAAGTTTTTCCTGCACATCTCGAAGAAAGAACAAAAGGAACGGCTGCAGGACCGGCTTGATCAGCCCGACAAGCACTGGAAGTTTGAACAGGACGATCTTGAAAAACGTAAACAATGGGATGAATACCAGATCGCATTCCAGGACATGCTGAACAACTGCACCACCGACCACGCGCCGTGGTATTTGATTCCGGGTAACCAGAAGTGGTACCGAAACCTGGCAATCATGCGTGTGATGGTGGATACACTCCGAAAAATGGACCCGCAGTATCCGCAAGCCGACGACCTCAGCAATGTGGAGATCGACTGAGTGCCGGGGCGACTTCGCACATCGCTGAAGTGTCAAACGACTCGCCACGGCGAATGACTCGGCAAACTCAGCCAAAGGACGGCGGTACGCGTGTCTGACAATCAAGAAATAACCGCCTGGCATGAGGCCGGACACGCCTTTGCGGCGGTGTATTTGGGAGCGATCGTCGATTCTGTTTCGATTGACCCGGACCACGACGATGGCCCAGGTCGCTTTGGCGACACGGTTGTGCGGTGGGAAACGTCTGCCGTTTCAGGTCAGGAACTGGTGGAGAAATCGATTCTGGTGGCGCTGGCCGGACCTGTTGCTGAGATGATCCATCGAGGTGATCCGTTTCATCCGGCAACGGTCGCAGAATGGTCGCTCGACTGGCAACTTGCGTGGCAGGCCGCCAGTTTTGTCGAGCTTGCAAAAGAACGGCGGCGACTGCTGGAGCGTCTTACGATTCAGCTGCATCAAACTCTGTCGCAGCAACACCACTGGGCAGCCATCGGGGCGATCGTGGATCATCTGTTAGCGCACGAAGTGCTGGAAGGCGAGACGGTCCATGAAATTGTGGCTGCGTGGAGTGATTGAATTGACATTTGGACGTTGTGCACGAGACCGCACACGGCGTTCGGGCAGGGCCACTCTCCGGGACGGACAGCCCGACTCTCCCGGAGGGAGAGTAACATTTCGTAGTTCGTTTTCCTGTCGTTTATAATCGTCTCAATGACCACAGAAACACAGAACAACGCAACTACAAAGGCCGGAGCCGGCGCACAAGACATCCTATTCTGCGATGCTGGTCCGTGCGGATTCTGCTCTAATCCGCCGCCACACAGCGATTCGCAGCCCAGTTTCTCAATGATTCGATCTTCTCCGACATTAACGATGCAAGGGGATGAGTCTCCACAATCGCTTTCAGAATGTCCTCCGTCTGCAGCTCGCGATTTGCTGCAAAGGCGTGGAACAATCCCGATTTGATTGCCTGTTCGATTTCTGCGCCAGTCAGATCCTTTGACGCATCAGCAAGTTCGTCCACTCGGAACTGCTGAGGATCGCGGCCTTTTCTTTTCAGATGAATGGAAAACACCTGACGACGTGCATCGACCCCGGGCAGGTCGATAAAGAAGACCTCGTCAAAGCGTCCTTTTCGCATCAGTTCAGGAGGCAACGCCGATACATCGTTGGCGGTCGCCACCATGAAGATGGGTTCCCGATGGTCCTGCATCCAGGACAACAGCGTCCCGAACATTCGCTGAGAGAGCCCGCCATCGGCAGACGCACTGGACGCGGACGCGAAGGCCTTTTCAATTTCATCGATCCATAACACGACCGGAGCCATGGCTTCAGCCTGTTGAATCGCCTGACGCAGTTGATTTTCGCTCTCGCCAACGAACTTCTGGTACAGCACGCCCGGGTCCAGACGCAGTAGCGGCATGCCCCAATCAGCCGCGACGGCCTTTGCACAAAGGCTCTTCCCACAACCCGGTACACCCAGCATCAGCACTCCGCGGGGCGGATCGATGCCAAACGCACGAGCCTTGTCCGTAAAGCCGCCACGACGGTCGGCCAGCCACTTCTTCAGACCGCGCAATCCGCCAACTTCACTGATGTCGAAGTCGATCGTCATCGACTCCAGAGACCCCGATCCTTCCAGCAGTCGCCGCTTGGCGTCGATGACGCGCTGCAGGTCATTGCCCGACAGCAGGTGATCTTCCAGAATAACGGACTCCACAATTCGAATTGCTTCGCTGCGAGTCAGACCTCTGAGATTCAGGACGAGTGCTTCGAATTCAAAGTTCCGCAGTTCTGAGCCAACGGGAGTGGTCGCCTCACGTTTGATGCTGCGGTACGTGTCTTTGACCAACTGAACCAGCTCGTCTTTATCCGGCAATCCCGGTCGCCACGGAATGGCTAGTCGTTGTATTCGTGGATGCAGCGCATCTTCGTCCATCAACAACAGACACTCACGGGAACCATCCGCCTGCTGGACAAAGTCCTTGATCAATCGCCGTACAACCGGTTGACTGGTGAATGGGGCCAGACCTCGAAAACACGCCAGCGTCGGACGCTTCTGACGCAACAGGTACTGCATGGCGAGTTCCGGTTTGTCCGTTCCGGCAACGGCGGCCGGCTGTGGAACATCCGGTGAGTAAACCCGTACTCCCGTTGTTACGGTCCAGTCATGCACATTTCTGTCTGTGCTTCTGCCCACGTCCAGAATCGCCTGAAACTCGACCGGCTCGTCCGTGCTGTGCAGACTGATGAGCTTGTTTCGAGATTGAACCAGATTCCGCAATCCGTCCTGCATGTCGAATCTGCCCTTCAGAGTGTTCTTTGATTTGGTCCGGGCACTCCCCATTGCGGAGGCCGAAGTTCTTCGCAACAGAACTCATTCGCCGCATGCACCCAGGCGAATTCCGCGAGACCGCCTTATCACTGGCAAGATGACGGGGGGTGTGCGACTGGCTATGCCAGTGTTCGACTCAGTCGCAAGGCACTGGCAGCACCAGTAGCACACATCACAACAGAGCTGACTTTGGTCTATTTTTCCCGTAGCAATCTGACCGCCCGACGAACATAAACCATCCCACTCCAGACGGTCACACCAACGGCCGCCCAAAGCAAAACGTCACGAGTCGCGGGCAGCCACGACCATTGCAACTGAGCACTGAGAGACAGCAGGCTGGCCGTGACGGCGACGCATTGCAGCATCATCTTGGCCTTGCCGCTGAAACTGGCGGAAAAGTCTTTCCCCTGCTGTTCAAGGAATCCACGCAGACTGGACACGAACATCTCGCGGCCAATTACCACGATCACCATCCACGCCGTCACCCCGGAATGTACCGCCACACCCGACTCGACTGTGCCGTTCTTGTCCAATAGAAACAGAAACGTCCCACCGACAATAATCTTATCGACGAACGGGTCCAGGATCCGCCCAAGCACGGTGACCTGCCCGTATTTGCGAGCCAGGTAGCCGTCCAGCCAGTCGGTCGACGCGGCGAAGACAAACAGTCCGGCCGACGCGACCCAATAACCACCGACGTCGATCATTCCGAACAGAACGAGCGCCAGGACGAAACGACTGACGGTAATCAGATTAGGAAGATTCAGCGACTCACGCCCGAGCCCACCCGGTTGCTGTTGTGCAGAAGTTGGCTGATCAGAATCCGTCATTTGGGGGGGATGGTTCTATCGTGTCCGGAAGATTGTGGGAGGGGGCCGCGATGGCGACTTCGAAACCAACGGCTCGTCAGTGGTTACATGAACTGTTGTATACCACCAGCCAGGGAGGCTTGCTGGATACGTCTGTTCTTGTGAGCGGCACGGCGCTAGCCGCCGGTTATTGGCAGTGTTTCCACCCGCGACTCACGGTATCAGGTATTCGGACAACCTCCACAGCCAGTGTTTTTGTGAGATCCAAGGCACGGGCGAAGCCAGTGGCACACATCAACACAGGGCTGATGCGGCACCAGAATTTAGTCGATAATCACACGTTCGGGTGCAACGCCGACCAAATCGTAGTCTTCCCGCCGCACAATCTCAACGGGCACCATGCTTCCGATTTCCAGATCCTGCCCGGAGACGTACACATTGCCATCAATCTCGGGTGCGTCGGCGAAAGAACGACCGACGTAGATATTATCGTCGTCGGTTGATTGATCATCGATCAGGACATCCAGTTCGTAGCCCAACAGCGAGTCCGCGTGTTCGAAAGCGATCTTCTGCTGCACGGCCATCAGCTCGTCCCGCCGAGCTTCCTTGACGTCTTCCGGAAGATGTCCGTCCAGCTTTGTGGCCGGCGTACCCGGTTCCACGGAATACGTAAACACGCCCATGCGTTCAAAACGGGTGTCAATCACGAAGTCACGCAGTTCTTCGAACTGTTCGTCCGTTTCGCCAGGGAAGCCTGCAATGAACGTCGTTCGCAGCACAAGGTTCGATACGCGGTCCCGCAGTTTGCCGACAAGTTCTCTGGTCTGTTCGGCGTTCACTCGCCGCTGCATCCGCTTTAGCACCTTCGAATTAATGTGCTGCAACGGCATGTCCAGATAGGGCAGAATTTTCGACGATCCAGCGATCACATCAATCAGTTCATCGGTGAAATGGACCGGGTACAGATACATCAGACGAATCCATTCGATGCCTTCCACCTGTTCCATTTGCCGCAGCAATTCGACCAGACGAACCTCTCCATACAGGTCCAGTCCGTAGTACGTGGTGTCCTGAGCGACAATAATCAGCTCTTTGACTCCATCGGCCGCCAACTCTTTAGCTTCCTCAATCACCATCTCGATCGGCTTCGTGACGTGTTTGCCACGCATCATCGGGATTGAACAGAACGTGCACGTGCGGTCACAGCCTTCCGAGATCTTAAGATACGCGAAGTGCTGCGGCGTGATCCGCAACCGAGCCCGGTCATCCAGTGCCTTGATCGGAGCAGGCCGAAACAGCTCTCGCTGTTCTGTGAGGCCGCCCACCAGACGATCCGCCACTTTATTGATCTCGTCGCGGCCAAAGACGCCCACGACGTGGTCGATGTCCGGCATCTCGGACAACAATCCACCTTCCTCCATACGCTCAGGCAGGCATCCGGCAACAATGACGCCTTTTGTCTTCCCGCTTTTCTTCAGGTCCAGCATCTCCTGAATGACCGACTTGGACTCCTGCCGCGAACTGTCGATAAAGCCACACGTATTGACGATGACAAAATCAGACTTCGCGGGATCTGCAACCAACGTATAGCCATCCAGAGCCAGCGTTCCCAGCATCTTTTCGCTGTCCACCAGATTCTTGGGACAGCCGAGGCTGACGAACGCGTAGTTGCCCTTGCTGGGTCCGGTCGTTTCCGGGGCCTGGGGCTGCGGCGCGTCTGGTTCAATGATGGGCAACGACAATGACATAGGGTGACCAGGTTAGTGTAGGCTTCGACTTCAATGGAAACGTTTTGAGCGTGTGGCGTTGCTGGCGAAGTGCCGCGGGAAGTCGGCGAACGCGTGCCGGACTCCGCCTCGCGACGGATTGAAAACGCTGCAGTCTACTGACCGATCCCCAATGTCACAAAAGACAATGGACGCATCCCGATCATTTTGCATTTTCTCTGCGACATGGGAAAGCTACGGCAGCGTTTCCAGCGAATCGAGCGGCTTCCTGTCCCGCCACCGCCCGATTTCGCTGACGGAAATCAGGCCAGCCCGAATATGCACGGAAAAATGCACAAAAAAACGATAGATTGTGCAACATTGCGACTTCCGGCCAAACCTCATTTATTGCAGAAAACGCTGCCCCTGTGCCTTCTGAATCTCGTCAAGTTTGGCCGTCAGGGCAGCCACAACATCTGGGTGCGACGCGTACACGTTGTGTTGCTCAGCGAGATCAATCTTCAGATCATAAAGTTGTCCGGGGGCCTCGCCTTTGCCAGGCTTGACCTTCCGCGGTTGAGAAAACCCTCCGGAGCCCAATCCCTGAATCAGCTTCCAGTCGCCCGACCGAATCATCATGAATCCCCCGCCGGATCTCATGACCACTTGCTGCCGCACGGCAGCATCATCGGGCTGAGCTCCCTTTAACACCTGAAAAAAGCTGAAACTGTCCGGTCCCGCAGCGGCTGGCAATGTCTGTCCCACGACATCTGAAAAGGTTGCCAGCAGGTCTGTAAAACAGATTGTCTGATGCGACGTCGTTCCGGCGGCCACCGATCCGGGCCAGCGGACGATGAACGGCATACGGTGTCCACACTCCCAGGCATCAGACTTCATCCCACGCAGACCGCCGGACGAATCGTGACCAAGTCGTTCGACATCGTTTTCGTACCAAACCGGACCGTTGTCTGACGTAAACACCAGCAGCGTGTCCTTTGCCATGCCCGTATCCTGCAGCGACTTCAGAACTCGACCGATATTCGCATCCACCATTGTTGCGAAATCACCGTACATCCCCGCAGCACTCTGCCCCGCGAACTCCGGAGACGGCAGCCACGGTGTGTGAGGAGCCGGATACGCCAGGTACAACAACAAAGGCTTCTGCTTTGTCGCCGGTTGCCGTCCGTGCGACTGAATCACTTCGATGGCTTCTTCAGTGAAGCGCGGCAGCACATCCTTCAGCACCAGATCAGGGGCAATGCCACCCTCTCGCCAGAAGGCTCCCTGAATCTTCGTCCAGCCGTCACTGTAGTTCGCTTCAATCTGATTTGTCGGCGGCTGTACGGCTTTGTTGCCGCGAATATAAAAGTACGGAGGAATATCTGTTGATGCTCGAATACCAAAATAACTTTGAAAACCACAATCCACAGGCCCACCGGGCAGAGGCTTGTCGTATCCGTTTTCATCAAACCCCAGATGCCACTTTCCAACCATCGCGGTCTGGTAGCCGGCGTCCTGCAGCAACGACGCGATTGTCACCTGTCCCGCATCGATCACGCGCTTTCGCCGCCATGCACCCACGTCTGCTCGAAACGGATAGCGCCCGGTCATCAGGCCGTATCGCGACATGTGACACAACGGTCCCGGCGCATGGGCGTCAGTGAATCGCATTCCGTCGCGTGCCAGCGAGTCGATGTTGGGCGTGGAGATTTTTGAGTTCGCGTTGAAGCAGCCGGGATCGCCGTACCCCATGTCGTCCACCATAATCACCACAATATGCGGTAACTTCTGTCCGTCCGCCAGCAACGACGACGACAGTGACAGCAACGAAACTGCGACACATGCAAACGCTAAGCAAAGTTCTTTCACCAGTATGTCCTCTTCGAATTCTTCGACGTATTGCCAGCGCACGTATCCGTCGCTGGTGTACCATGAGTTTAAGCAGTAACGAAGTCCTGCACAATCAGCCCAGGATCCGCAGGGCAGGAACGGGGATCAGTAGGGTGTGTGCTCGCACGCACCAGTCTCGCCGCAAATATTCCCTGTTGTGATTACAAATCCTGTTCGCACGTTGTTACTCGAGAACCGTACGGCAGATTCGGTCAGAATCAAGAAACGAAAACACGTCGTTTGGAGCCGGGCAGACTGACGTCTTGCAACATGGTGCGTGCAAGCACGCACCCTACGCGTCTGAAAACGGAACGAGACAACGAAACGTCACATTGCCCGCAGGCGCGATCACATTTTTCGCGATGGCCTCACGCCATCTACGGCCGCTCGCATTTCCACTGCAAACGTCCGCACCGCATCGGCCGCTGCTTCCAAAGATGATGCTTCCGCTGCCAGTCTCACGATCGCCGACCCCACGATGACACCGTCGGCAACACCTTCCAGCGACGCAACCTGATCGGGTCCACTGATTCCAAATCCGACCGCAAGCGGCAGATCCGTCATGAGCCGCAGCTGCATCAGTTGCTCGATCAACGCTGCCGGAAGTTCTTTTCGCACCCCGGTCGTCCCCGCCACGGACACGCAGTAGACAAAGCCACTGGACGCATCAAGAATCTGCTGAGTGCGATCCGACGTGGTAGTGGGAGCAATCAACTGCACCAGGTCCAAACTATGTTTCATGGCCGTGGCAGACATCTCACTGGCTTCGTCAGCTGGCAAGTCCGGGATGATCAGTCCGCTGAAGCCAACTTCTGCAGCCTTCGCAGCAAACGCTTCCATTCCGAATCGAAACACGATGGCAAAAGACACCATCGCCAGAAC
>JBDONA010000779.1:0-4728 GCA_039831575.1 Fuerstiella sp.
CCTGCCATGCGACACGTTGTCGGTGGACGGGCGGCACAGGCGGACAAGGAAGCCTCTTTCACCAGCGGTGCCGGACGCTTCGAGACAGCAGGTTTGAGACACAGACGCTCAGTGCCAAGAGCAACCTCACGGCGTTGATGAATCTCTCCGGCGAGTGGATCGACAAGGTCCATCGGTGCAAGCCGCCCAAACAACTCATTCTCGACCTGGACAGTTCAGTCAGTGAAACCTACGGAAAGCAAGAAGGCACAGCCTACAACGGGCACTTCGAGTGCAGCTGTTATCACCCACTATTCTTGTTCAACCAGTTCGGCGACTTGGAACGAGCGATGCTCAGGCGTGGTAATCACGCCAGTGCCAAGTTCTGGCGGCGGGTGCTGCTGCCTGTGATTGAGCGATATCGCCATTTGGACATCCCCAAGTTCTTTCGCGGCGATGCGGCCTTTGCCAATCCAGCCTTGTACCGTCTGCTGGAGGAAGAAGGCTACCGCTACGTGATTCGCCTCAAGGCCAACGCGGTTCTGGAGCGGGAAATCGAGCATCTTCTGACGCGTCCCGTGGGTCGCCCATCCCACAAGCCCAATGTGTTTTATCATAGCTTTCAATACTAGGCGAAATCTTGGCAGCATTTACGCCGCGTAGTAGCCAAGGTCGAGTGGCACGCAGGCGAATTGTTCCCGCGTGTCGGATTCATCGTGACCAACTCGAACAAGCACTCAAAGAACGTGGTCAAGTTTTACAATGGTCGAGGCACGGCGGAGCAGTGGATCAAAGAAGGCAAGAATGCGGTGAAATGGACGAACCTTTCTTGCTGCACCTTCAAGGACAACCAAACACGGTTGCAGTTGTTCGCCTTGGCTTACAACTTGGCCAACTTCTTGCGACGGATGGCCTTGCCTCGTGATGTGAAGCACTGGTCGCTGACGACGCTACGCGAAAAGCTCGTCAAGATCGGGGCGAAGGTTACACGGAACGCGAAATATGTGACGTTCCAACTTGCCGAAGTGGCGATCACACGAAAGTTGTTCGCGGCGATCCTCGACCGCATCGAGCGGTTGGCACTACCACCACCGGTGGTCACTCGGTGTAGCGAGTAGGAGCCTGAGGTGGCCAAGTTTTAGGATGCTGGGAGAACAGTCTGCGAAGGAAGGGCGCGAAGCCCGACCAAGGAGCTTGAAAACCTTCTATTGGGGTGGTGGGAGCCCAGAAATTGGGGCCGATAGTCAAAAAACGAGAAACTTTCCGATGCGCTAGACACGGGGGGGGACGCATTACTGTTACAATGGGCGACATTCGAGCCTGGAGTGGTTCCAGGTACATCCATATGGGAAATCCCGGGTAAAGGCTAACCGTGCCTATTCCTGAGCTGCCGAGTTTTCTCAAGACACGGTGATATAAGACTCCACTCCACGTGAATAACGGCTCTTGATATGTCAATTCATTATTGGTTGAGAATGCTGCTTGCCGTGGTGTTGGCGACTGTCCTCAGTCGCGGTACGACGTCAGCAAAGAACTATCGGACGTACGTTATTCATCCGCCGATCAACAACAACCCGATTCTCGAGGGCGAGGCGCTGCCGGTAGAGTGTCGGGACGAAACGGTGATGAAGGTCTTGTGCGCGCGGAATGAGTACGAGCCGACATCCTTTCTGGTCGAGACGGACACGCCGCTGGAACAGGTAAACGTTGAGGTCGGTCCACTGAAAGGTACGGCTGGTGTTCTGGATCCCCAAACCGTTGACGTGCGGATTGCACAAAAGTTCTCCATGCCTATCACCTGGACGCGCGAAACACTGCCGTGGGTGCTGGTACACGACCCGGGAATGATCAGGATCGAAGACCGCATGCCCCAATGGATTCGGGATGCGGAAAAGGCGCCGACTCGTCCTGACGGTCGACCGGTTTCCCTCGCCGAATACAAGGCAGGGCATAGCAGGATCAACACTCTGGCCAAAGAGCTGATCGACGCGAATACGCTTCAGCCGGCCGACGTCGAGAATTTCCGCCAGTTCTGGTTGACGGTGCATGTGCCTGAAGATGCGAAGTCGGGCACGTACAATGGGGCGGTGACTATCATGGCTGCCAACGCTGCGCCGACGACGCTGACGCTGCAACTGAAGGTGCCGTCGTTCGATCTGCTGCCGCCGCGGTTCGAGTACAGCGCTTACTACCCGACGATGCTGGAGCGACCGGAAACCACGGACGCACAAAGAGAGAAGTACAACCCGATCACTGCGCAGCAATACCTGGCCGAGTGTCACAATATGGTGGCGCACGGTCTGACGAATCCAAACATCTACGTCGGGCCGGAGCAGGATGAAGTTGGCAATATTCACTTCACCCATTTGTCGCGAATTCTTGATCTGCGCGAGCAGGCAGGCATGCCCAAGGGGGTGATGCTGTACCTGATGGACGGCGCGGGCATGATCATCAAGGAGGGGGAACTGACCGAGCAGCAGAAGCAGCGCAACATACAGGTGGCGCAAGCGACGGCGGCGTGGGCAAGGTCCCGCGGCTACAGCGGCGCGCTGTTCATGGGCGCCGATGAGTATTCCGGCGATCGGTTGCGCGCCATGCTTGACAGCTACGCATCGATCCGCGCCGGCGGTAGCGGCATATGGGTCGCCAATCAGGGCGACTTCGTCGATATCATGCCCGACCTGCTCGATCGGCCGATCCTTTCACACAAGGGAGCACACATCGTGGATGGTCATCAGCAGTGGCAGATGGGTTCGCGAGATTTTCTAATGAATCGCACACGCCTGCTCAAATGGAACCCCGCATTGTGGCTGATGCCTCACTATCAGCGGTCGATCAAGGCCGCCCACGAGCACGGTCACAAAATCTTCAGCTACTTCGACCCTCAAGGGGGCATGCAGGTTCCGGAGCAGCATCGCCGCCACCGCGGGTTGGGCCTGTGGAAGAGTGGCTTGGACGGCACGATGACGTGGGCGTATCTTCATATCTGGACGCGGACCGCGCAGCTGGATGATCCGAGCATGCAGGATGCTGGTATCCCCTGGAGCCAGAATGCCTTTGTCATTCGCGGACCGCAGGGCGTGCTCGACACGCTGTCATGGGAGGGATACCGAGAGGGTTACGACGACGCGCGCTACCTGGCAACGTTGCATCGCGCGATGGCCGAAGCCAAAGCGGCGGGGAAGCACCTGAGGCTTGTCGCGCGGACCGAGCGGTGGCTGGACAACCTGAGTATCCATGCAGACCTCGACCAATGGCGCCACGAAATGGCACGCCGTACCGAGGCATTGCTGGCGCCGTGAACCTACTTGGCACCATCGAACGAGACGCCAGCACTTCTGGGGGTCAGACCTTCGAAAACGAAGTGACACGAACTGACTGCGACTTGGCGTGCGCTGTGGCTCACGGCCCACTGGACTTGAGTGGGACGCGGACAAGGAAGAGATCGGCCGAATCTTTCTCCTGGAACTCCCCGCCGTATTCGTGGCCGGAGCGATGGTAGATGACGAGCATATCGTCGCCCTCCCGCACCGCGGCCGCATAAGAACTGTCATGGTTCCCGTCGAGCGGCCCCAGCAGACAATACGGCTTCAATCGACCACCTTCGTAGGTGTAGACCATCGTCGCCTGGTCGAGCTTGTGGTCCGACAGGGCGGATCGGGGTGTCGATGGTTCCACCGGAGGATCGTAAGCCAGAATCCTCGAAATGAGATACGTAACCCCGTCAAACGTGGTGAGGGAATGTCCTGACAGATGAATCCCCGCGGGGCGCTCTTTCCACTGTGTGTAAGGCCGTGTTGATTCGAGAATGGCCCCACCCACAGTGACCTGTGAACGCAGAAACGCGGTTAGCCGGCCATGGGAGTCAAACGAAAGGGTCGTTTCACTTTCACCTTGTCCCGATCTGATCGTGGATACCTTTTCCCACTGGATGCCGTCGGTCGATGTCACCAGATGCGATGTGCGATCCTTGATTGCGGCCGGCCTGTGTGCTCCTGCGTAATAGCGTCCTTCGTACTCGACCGGCTTCCACAGAATGAACCCTTTTTGATAGACCTGCTGCGGTTTGTTCCACGTGTGGTCGTCATCTGTGAAGCACACGGTGGCTTCAAATCTGCCGTCATGAAGGCTGTTGATATACAGGAACAGCCGCTTCTCGGTGGCCAGCAACTGGGCGTCCCGATCGTCGCCGGAAACGTCGAGCCGGACGCTCTCCTTCCACTCAGTCGTGTCCTGTGAACGCAGCACAATCAAGTCGCCGTCGCTCGCCACATGCCCTGTTCCCTTGCGAAAGGCCAGCCAGTACTCACCCTTCCACTTTACAAAGGCGGCGAACGCGTTGTGACGTCCGTCAGCGACGACTTTGCGAACCGTGCGCGGCTTCGTTGGAAGTTCCCGCAGTTGAGCTGTAGCTTCCGGGGCGCGTACCAAACTACCGGCAACCATCAAACCACACAGCAAGATCGAATCCATCAGTGCAGGTCGCATTGGTTTCCTCCATTGGTTACTGGTCACGAGCTTCGCCGGAGCTTTGTGGGCTTGCCTCGTTTAGCATGCGATCAAGAAGGGTCTGCCAACCAACCTATTGGTTCCGATCAGCAGAGAAACACAACTGGCGGAGGATCCACATCTACGTTCTCTAATTTCCTGAGGGGCTTTTACACCTGAAGGCGACTTTATTGAATTGCCTGAATTCGACATGGACAAGTTGCTGGTGGCCTGGCAAGAAGCCGTGTTTGCCCTCTACCT
>JBDONA010000189.1:0-4723 GCA_039831575.1 Fuerstiella sp.
CCTGCCACCATACTGTCCGCAGCACAATCGAATCGAACGCGTCTGGAAGGATCTGCATGCCAACGTCACGCGAAACCACACTTGCACGTCCATCGAAGAACTCATGGACCGCGTCAGCACTTACATCAAAGCTCGAAACCGGAAGCTCGAAACGATTCCGGCCTGAATCACGCAAAGTTATTTAGCGCTGTTCTGATCCACCAACTTGCCGACCATGGCCGCGGTGAACGACTTCGTACACGAGGCGATGTGGAAAATCGTATTCTCGTTGATCGGTGCATCTTTCCCCAATTCACGGACACCGTAGCCACGCGCCATTAGAAGCTGACCGTCCCTGATCACAGCCGCTGCAATTCCCGGAACCTGCCAGTCGGCGATGGCCTGTTGGCAATAGTCATCCAGCCCTGACAACGGCTTATCGCCGCCGGCAATGTACAGACCCGCGTCAATCCGGATGTTCGCCCCGAGAGTCAAGGCAGCTGCATGAGAGGCCGTCGTCACGAATTTTCGACGAGTGATTCCGTACATCATGAACGGGCCTTTCCTGCACGACTTCCAATGGATACGTCCTTATTGTCATAGGCATCCTACCCGCATATTCGCCGTTTCGCCCATTGCGATCTTGCTGCAGTTCGCTCTCCAGGTTCGCCTGAACTGCCATTTCTATCGAATTCACAATCTGCTATTCACAATTGACTAATCTCGCCAACGGTTTGGAGAGCCACATATGTGTGGTTGGATAGCTGTCTTACTTTGGATTTCCTATCTGTCGTCCACTTTTGGCTGTGCCGGTTTTTTCGACTTTCACAATGAGCAAATGGATTGTCGCCGGGCCCATGAGCGGCAAAGCAGCCACATCGATTCGATGTGGAAACATGGCTTTGGGTTCAACAATCCGAACACCGAACACCGATCGCCGTCGCCAGGGACTCGACCCGGTCAACTTTGACGGCAAAACTGACCGTGAACGAGGAAAAAAGGGCGGGGCCTTTGGCAACATGATCGGCGATATGTTGGGCGACATGTTTCTGTACAGTATTAAGTCGACCTTCAACGCGGTCGTAACCAGGTTACGGCGCTAATCACTGTGCCAACGGCCGCTGCGGCGTCCCAATTGTCATCCGTGTTGATCCGTGGCTCACTTTCGCCGCAATTGTTTGGCCACGGATGTTGCGTGATCGGCTTGCGAGTCGTTCGGAGGGTACGCTCGCCCTGTTTCAAGAGACGCCAGGATAGTTTGCCCACAGAAACGCGGCATCATCTCGCAAACTCCATTTCTTCTTTGCTCCACGCGACCAGCCCGGCGGAGAGGATACAGAGTTGTTTTCTTATTCCTGGAAACGGTTCCGTCTATTGGTGAACGGAACTTAGTCGGTTGGTAACTGAGCTTCGGCGAAGGATTTGCTGAAGTCTCTTCTGCGAACGAACTGAGAGTCCGGTGCTGTTTCGTACTCCGCGGCGAGCATTACATCTCGAGTATCGCCTAAGCACATGTCAACGTATCGATCGAGCAGTTCCATATCACCCTGAGCCAGGAAGAGAATGCATCGCAGATGGCGTGGTCGTGTGCCATTTGCCAGTCCGACTGGAATCTACTGCAGCAAGGCACGGCAAATCTCATCAGCCAGCTGATCGCCAAAGTCATCAACGACGCGCTGTCGTATATCGTCCGGAAGTGCGGTGGACATGTCTTGTCGTATCCCTGTGATGTTCGCGCGGAAGTCGTTGCCTGTCGATTGTGGAAGCGGAGATCGTTTGTTTGCGGCTACAGTCGTGTTGGCATCCACTGATCCAATGATTTCTGTCGTCGGCCGCTACCGTCCTGAGGCTGTCGGCACGGCCATGTAATCAATAGCAAACGCGGCAACAGGAATCAGAACGAGTTTTCAACTGGAAAACAATTGTCTGCTTCCTTTCGTTGAATAGTGACATGCCTAACCGGATCGCGACATTCCGCAGCTCGTTTTCAGTTGCGACAGTCCTGTCGTGCCAGTGGTGACGATTGCGCGAAACAATCTGATCCGGTTGACGGTCATACAGCGCAATACAGCTGTAGCCGCGGGCGACATAACCTACTTTAGAAGTGCGTTCCAGGATCACTATACAGCTCGACGGTCGCAGTGATTTCCTGCATTTTCCTACACTCAGCAACAGAAGTCAGCGCGCATGATTTCCGCAGCCCCTGCGATTGAAATCAACGACCTGGTCGTCAGGTTCGGGAAGTTCACAGCGGTCGACCACCTGTCACTGACAGTGGATCCCGGTCAGTTGTTCGGTTTTCTTGGGCCCAACGGTGCCGGCAAGACGACCACCATTCGCGTCCTGACCGGCAACCAGCTGCCCACATCAGGTTCCGTACGCGTCGCCGGCTACGACGTCCCGCAACAGTTTGAGCAGGTGAAACCAGTCTTCGGTTACGTCCCGGATACAGAAAATCACGTCGACGAATTCACGGGACGAGAAAACCTGGAACTGTTCGCCCGACTATATCAGGTTCCCCTGCAGCGCGTGCAGGATGTTCTGGATATGCTGGAACTGGCAGAAGCTGCTGATGTGTCCGCCGGATCGTACTCGAAGGGGATGAGACGGAAACTGCTGATTGGCCGCGAAATTCTGCACAGCCCACAGGTGCTTTATCTTGACGAACCCACGGCTAACCTGGACGCCCATTCCACCGTTCTGGTCCGCGACCTGCTGCGCAAACTGGCAGCGTCAGGAGTGACGATCTTCCTGACGACGCACAGCATGGAAGAAGTGGAACAAATCTGTGATCGAGTGGCAATTTTATGCCGCGGCAAGCTGGTTCAATGTGACAGTCCCACCAGTTTTGTCACTCGCCATGCCGAGAGAATTGTGGCCGCACGGTTTGAACGTGATGGCCATGTGGTTCGAGAATCTCTGAACATGGATGATCCCGGGCAACGAGACCGGCTGGCCCGAATCGTGCAGAACGAAGCATGCGTCTCGGTGCATAGCCAGGAATTCAATTTTCAGGACGTCTTTCTGAAGCTTACAGGGCAGGTGTTCGAATGATCCGTCGCTACATCATTTTCATCCTGCTGCGACGAGAAATTCGACGGCTCCAGAAAAACCCGGCGGCGCTGATGTTACTCGGTCTGCTTGCGGGAATCGCGTTGTTGGTGTCGCTCAGCAGCCCGGTAGAAAGGCAGGCTCAAACAGCGCTTGGGATCGGGGGAAACAGTCAGACAGAAGAACCATTGCGGGTGGTTATTGTTTATGATCACGAAACCCCACTTGTGCAGTCCTTGGCTCATAATGTGCCGCAACACATCGAAGTGCGAATTAACACACGCGAACAGTTTACCGGCCGCAATGGTCGGCTGGCGATTCCGGATGGTTGGTCCGTTGTCGAGTTGCTGAATTCAAGATACGGCCAGGTGTCCGGCTTGTCAGTTGTGGCGCACTATGCCGGCACATCGCCCGGCACGTTGGCACCGTTCTGGGAATGGTTCGGTCCCTGCGTGGCACATCATCACGGAGCGGCCTTTCTGATCGACCAAAAAATCGTGGCCAGACCGGCTCCAGTAAGTCGTTCCATTCAGGACACGTCCATCGGCGAACTCATCAACAGTTCCGCGATTGGCACATCTTTGCTGTTGATTGTTCAGTTCTTTTCCTGCTGTCACTTGTTGGTGGCCTTTACGGCGCAGGACAGAGAAAGAAAAACTCTGACAGCCCTGGCCCTGTCGCCCGCCCGGTTGTCGGAAATTATGCTGGCCAAAGGAAGTTTTCACCTGTTGCTGTCGATGTTTGGTTGTGTCCTCGTGGTGGCAATTCTGAACCCTCCAGCGCTGGCACATCCTATGCTGTGGATCACTTTGCTGCTGACCAGCACGGCCATGATGTGCGTTGGCACATGCATCGCAACGCTGGCCCGTAATCAGGCGGCGGCCGGGATGCTGGCCCTTTGCTACATGATGTCCGGCGCCATCGTGTTCTATCTGTCCACAAAGTTCTCCGCCTTCGCGTTCCTGAAGGGATTCGCTTTCGAAAGTTATAGCTTGATCCTGCTGTATCTGGCGTTTCAGCCCCCAGGACAGGGGCTTCTGCTGAAGGCCCTGGTCCCGTTGGCGGCTCTGACCGCCGTTTGGCTGCTGGTGGCAAAGTCCTGCTTTTATCGATTCGGATGGCGGTAGAGCAGTTGCTGACTTTCGTAGCCGTTTGGACCTGAGGGCGTCCACAGCACTTGTTGCAGCGTGCTGCCGAATGAGGAGCAGGGACGACCATGTTGTCGGCCACGACGATCAAGACTGCAGCAGGGATATCGGTTTCAGATGGTGCCGGATTCGCTGTGCCGGTTCAAACATTTGAGCGGCGACTTATTCTGCGAACCATCCCACCCAGACGTCCTCAATCTTCACGTCGCCAAAATGGGCAACCGTGCCTGTCGTGCTGTGCGCAATTCTGGCGTTCTTGATGATAGTCGAGATCTTGTGTGTCGCGTTCGACAGGTTTGCCGGTGGTTTTCCCGTCGTGCGAATGATGTCGAGACTTCCGCCAGTCATCGTCCATGTGGCAAACGGCTCCCGATCTCCGGCAACGCCATCGCAAAAAAAATATGCGTTCGCCGGTTCCCTGAAGCCCATGATCTTTGAGTGCGATTGCGACAGGACCGGCAGTTCAGTGCATTCGCAGCTTCTTTCGTTTCCGTTCTATTCATCGAAAGTGTGCTGCAAACCACTAAATACCTTTGCGTGATTCA
>JBDONA010000331.1:0-20855 GCA_039831575.1 Fuerstiella sp.
TCTCTGCCGCATTCGACGATGCAAAGGATTTTGAACGTGACGATGACGCAAATCTCCGACCAACCTTCCGAGCCTTGCTCGTCTTCGATGTGGTCCCAGGATAAGTTACAGAAATGACGGTTTCTCCTTTCAGGAAACTGAATGGTTCGCTCCCACGGAAGACTATCTTCCGCAGGGGAAACCGTCACTCTTTCAACTATTCAAGGGACTTCCTCCGACCGCCCTCCGGTTCAAACAAACCAGCACTCTTAAGTTTTCGTTTTCTTGTGGTCCGCGACTCCAATCTATTCAACTACCAGGGTGAGCTATGCGTGCGTTCTTCCTATTCGTCTTCACCTGTTCCGTGCTGCATGGCGAATTTGCGATCGCCGACGAGCGGATTACGCTGGAGCAGATCATGGCAGATCCCGACTGGATTGGCGGATCGCCGGAGCGTCCGACGTGGTCCGTCGACAGCAGCCGGGTCATTTTTCAACGCAAGCAGAAGGGACGCCAGGAACGAGACTGGTGGGTGGTCGATATTGCAGACAGTGCGCCACAGAAACTCTCTCTGCGTGACGCCCTTTCTGTGACGCCCGCGAAAGGTGACTATGACCGCGATCAAAGAAAACGCATCTACACGTTTGCGGGTGACTTATTCGTTCAGGATCTGGACTCCGGCAGTATCCGACAGCTCACCAGAACCGAAGCGCGTGAGTCCTCGCCTGAGTTTCTCGGCGACAGCGGGCAAGTTCAGTTCTCCCGAAACGGAAAGTTGCTCATCCGTGACCTGACGACAGGGCTGGAATCAGAGCCGGCGATTATCCGCTTTGACGACAAACCGGATGCCGACAAGAAGAAAAAGGGATTTGTGGACCGCAAAGAGCTTCAGCTTTTTGACTATCTGCAATTGAAGAAACGACAAGCCGACGAAGCACGTGATGCAACGAAGAAAAGCAATCAGGCCAGCCCATTCGTGGTGGGCGAACCGTTCTACCTGGGAAAGAAAAATCGGTCTGTACGTCAAACCCTTTCCCCCAACGGGAACTGGATCGCGGTAGTCACCGTTCCAAAGGATTCTCGTAAAACAGGTCGTGCCGACAAGATGCCGATCTGGGTACGAGACGACGCCTATGCCGAGAGCCAGGAAGTTCGCAGCCTGGTTGGTACGGGAAGTGAAGGGGCAGAGGTACTGTCTTTACTGGATCTCCGGGACCACAAGGTCATCGAAATCGACCTTGCGAACCTGACGGGAATTACGTCCGACCCGCTGAAATCGATCAGGCAGCTGGACAAGGATGAATCTGACGACGAGACAGAAACCGCAGAAGACAGGTCCGAGCCGGACCAGCCCAAACCAAGAGACCTCAGCATCACATCGCTGCAGTTCTCAAGTGACTCGCAGCACGTGCTGTTTCAGTGTTTCTCGACCGACAATAAGGACCGTTGGATCTGTGTGGTGGCCTGTGGTGAGACAACACACGAAGCCAAAGTCATCCATCACGAACAAAACGTGGCCTGGATCAACCGACGCATGGCAACAGTGGAATGGGTTGGTGAATCACATCAAGTCTGTTACGTCAGTGAAGCCACGGGGTATGCACACCTGTATGTGGCAAACGAGCAGGACGGTCACTCGCGGCAAATTACCAGCGGAAGTTTTGAGGTGTCTTCTGTTCAGATTTCCGATGATGGGCTGCGGATCTTCTTTCGCTCGAATCAAACACACCCAGGGATCTACGAACTGTCTGTCGCGGACATCAAAACCGGTCAGATCGAAAACCTCACTTCACTCGGAGGCATGAATGACTTTCTGATTTCACCGGACGAAAAATGGGCCGTCGCCACTCACTCAGAACTGAACAAGCCGCCACAACTTGTACTGGTGGATTTGAACGGCGAGAAAAACTCGCGGCAATTGACGAACTTCACATCAAAAGCGTTTCAAGCCGTGAATTGGACGGTACCCCGGATTGTGGAAGTCCCCACTCGGAATGGCCGGACCGTTTATTCGCGACTTTATCTACCAGAGCATCCGAGCAATGAGCCTCGCCCGGCAATCGTTTTTGTGCACGGAGCCGGGTACCTGCAAAATGCTCATCAGGGTTGGTCGTATTATTTTCGAGAGTTCATGTTCCACTCGCTGCTGAATCAGCGGGGATACGTCGTGCTGGACATGGACTATCGAGCGTCTGCAGGGTACGGACGAGACTGGCGCACTGCGATCTATCGGAAAATGGGAACACCGGAACTTGAGGATCTGGAGGACGGAGTCGCCTGGCTTAGCCAGGAGCATAATGTCGACGGTAAACGCGTTGGCGTTTATGGTGGATCGTACGGAGGCTTCATGACGTTGATGGCTTTGTTTAAAAAGCCCCGCCTGTTTGCCTGCGGAGCAGCTCTGCGCCCGGTGACCGACTGGGCTCACTACAATCACGGCTACACCAGCAATATTCTGAACACACCGGATGAAGACCCCCAGGCCTACGAGAAGAGCTCTCCGATTTACTTTGCCGAGGGACTGCAACATCCGCTGTTAATCTGCCATGGCATGCTGGATGACAACGTGTTTTTCAAGGACACTGTACGGCTGGTTCAGAGACTGATCGAACTGGAGAAGCAGGACTGGAACGTGGCTGTGTACCCCGTCGAGCCCCACGGTTTTCGCCAGCCTTCCAGCTGGCTGGACGAGTATCGCCGCATTCTAAAGCTCTTCGAAACACATCTGCGGGGCAGTCCGTGAGTACAGCTTTCGAATACGACAGCCGTTGACAAACCAGTCCGGATTCTCCATCTGGTGGCAACATCGTTGGGCAACCCAGCAGGCAATCGCGGCAACCTGGAACGGCAGAATGACCATGCACGAATCGTTCATCTCGGAAGCAGTTGCTATCGCGCGCGAACTTCTACTGCGAGCAACTCAACTGCAAACGCCTGCCGAGAAACGCCAACAGGCCGAGTTGGATCGGATGCTGCAGAATCCATCCGACAAGGCGACTCTGGTACAGATCACCGACCAGGCATTTCGGCCACGATCAGCGGCGCGCGTTGCTGATCAGTTGACACACATTCTCGACGTACAGGGAATTCCTCGGTTCTTCAGCACGCTTGATCGAGCGATGTTACGAGGATTTCAGACGTTTGGTGGTTGGCTGCCAGGGGTCGCCGTTCCGTTGGTCAAAGAGCACATGCAGCACGAAACGGCCAACGTGATATTACCGGGCGAAGAAGAACTGCTCGCTGCGCACCTGCAGGCTCGTCGTCAGCAGGGTGTCCGCATGAACGTCAATTTTCTGGGCGAGGCGATCCTGAGCGAAGCCGAATCGGACCGACGATTCGGGCTGTACCTGCAGGCATTGCAACAGCCGGAGACGGAAGTCTTTTCCGTGAAGATTTCCACGCTGTATTCTCAGATGTCCCCCATCGCTCGTCAGCACACCATTAACACAGTCTGCAACCGACTTGAACGACTGTACCGAAGCGCTGCGCGAGTCACATTCGCCAGCGATGATGGCACGACGGTTCCGAAATTCATTTATCTGGACATGGAAGAGTATCGCGACTTGAGTCTGACGTGTGAAGTTTTCATGCGGACGCTGGAACGCAGTGGACTGGAAAACGTCAAAGCGGGTATCGCTCTGCAGGCCTACGTTCCGGATTCGTTTCTTTGGCAACGCCGGCTGAACGAATGGGCGCGGCGCCGCGTTGAAGCAGGTGGAACTGGCATCACGATCCGCATCGTGAAAGGGGCCAACATGGAAATGGAGCGGCACGAGGCTTCCGTGAAAGGTTGGCCTCAAGCACCCTTCGACAGCAAGCAGGACACGGACGCCAACTACAAGCGGATGCTTCACGAAGGATTTCTGGCCGAGAACCTTGCTGCTGTGAAGCTGGGAGTTGCATCTCATAACTTATTCGACGTTGCCTATGCGTTGCTGTTGTCTCGTAAACACGACGCTCAGGACCGAGTACAATTCGAGATGCTGGAGGGGATGGCGAATCATCAACGGCGCGCATTGTTCGAGGACACTCAGAATCTATTGCTCTACGCTCCCGTCTGCCACAAGGAACATTTCCTCAGTGCTATTGGCTATCTGATTCGGCGACTCGACGAGAACACCGGACCGGAAAACTTTCTGCGGCATGCGTTCAAACTCGTACCCGGAAGCGAACAATGGAATACGCTGGAAGCGGGTTTCCGCGATTCCTTTAATCGCATTTTGACGCTAAGCGATCAGCCTCGCCGCATGCAGGATCGGCGCAACATTCCATCGCCCGTGAATCCGGTCGCCGCCGGCTGGCATCAGTTCCAGAACGAACCCGACACCGACTGGTCGCTGCCTCACCACGCTGAGTGGGCCGAGAGCGTCGTCGGTAAGTGGCAGGATCACCGTGTCAATGTTCCGTTGGTTGTGGCAGGTCAGGAGATTCTCGATGGCCGAGTTGTCCGCGACTGCCTCGATCCCTCTCGTCCTGACGTTTCTGTTGGGCGTTATTGTCAAGCCAATGAAGACGACGTCAACAACGCGGTCGCATGCGCGGCGGACGACGCCGACGGTTGGCGGTCATTGCCGTGCGGTCAGCGAAAGCAGATTCTGCAGGCGGTGGCTTTCGAACTACGGCGTTCTCGATCGGAGTTAATGGGGGCAGCCTTGGCGAATTGCGGAAAGACTCTGGCCGAGTCCGATCCCGAAGTCAGTGAGGCGGTCGATTTCGTGGAGTTCTATGCAGAGACCTCACGTTGGTTCATGGAGGACATGTCACCGAATATCAAGGCCACGGGGCTTGGTGTCGTCGTCGTCGTCTCGCCGTGGAATTTTCCGATTGCCATTCCGTGCGGAGGCGTGGCGGCCGCCCTGGCAGCGGGCAATACGGTTATCTTCAAACCAGCTTCTGATGCAGTGCTCCCCGCATGGGAACTTTGCCAGTGCTTTTGGCGCGGCGGCGTATCGCAGAAGACGCTGCAATTTCTGCCCTGCTCAGGAAACAAAGAAGGCAGCATGCTAGTCGCCAACTCGAAGGTGGATTCCGTCATCCTGACGGGCGGCACTGAGACGGCTCTGGCCATGCTGAACAACAAACCCGACTTGCCGTTGACCGCTGAGACGGGCGGAAAAAATGCCACCATCGTCACGGCGTTGTCGGACCGTGACATGGCCATCAAAGACGTATTGCATTCGGCCTTCAGCCATGCTGGCCAGAAATGTTCTGCCACGTCGCTGTTGTTGCTGGAGGCGGAAGTCTACGACGCGCCTGAATTCAAACGCATGCTGGTCGAAGCTGCGCAGAGCTTAACGGTCGGGGCCGCCTGGGACCTCACCACGAAAATCGGCCCCGTGATCAAGCCGCCGCAGGGGGATCTGCAGGAAGCGTTGCTGACACTGGATGGCGGCGAATCGTGGGCGCTGATGCCACGCCGGATTGACAACAATGATTGTCTGTGGTCGCCCGGGATCAAATGGGATGTGCAACCTGGCAGTACCTCGCACATGACGGAATTCTTTGGACCGGTCCTGAGCGTCATGAGGTATGAGAAACTGCACGACGCCATCGCCATCGTCAATCAAACGGGATATGGACTGACCAGCGGACTGGAGAGTCTCGACGACCGCGAACAGCAGGAATGGAAAGCCGGCATCCGCGCAGGAAATCTGTATATCAATCGCTCTACCGTCGGCGCGATCGTCCTGCGGCAGCCGTTCGGTGGATTGGGGAAGAGCGCCTTTGGGCCTGGCATCAAAGCGGGGGGCCCCAACTACGTGTCGCAGTTTATGAAATTCACGGAAGCTGGCGACGGTGACCAATGCGATCGGGCAAGCCTGGACAAGCTGCTGGCAAACTACAACATCGCCTGGCAAGACGAATTCGCAACTCCGCACGATCATTTCAAGCTCATCGGACAGGACAATTACCGGCGTTACCTGCCCGTCCGTGAGTTACGCATTCGCGTTCATCAGGACGATTCGCCGCGAGACATTCTGGCTCGCGCGGCCGCTGCCCGTACTGCCGCCTGTCGCATCACGATCAGCGCCCCTCCGGGAGTGCAATCTGAGCAACTTGAGCGACTGCACGATGAAACGGAACATTGGGCAGGAAGCATCGAGTTCATTGAGGAAAGCGATGAGGCACTGGAATCAGCGATCCGGAACCAGGCTGTCAATCGCCTGCGTTATTCCTCGCCTGAACGAGTTCCGCTGTCGATTCGCCGCGCAGCGAATCAACAACAGGTCTTTATTGCGGACGCCAAAGTGCTTTGGGAAGGACGTCTTGAACTGTTGTGGTACGTGGTTGAGCAGAGCATCAGTTTCGACTACCACCGATACGGAAACCTGGGTGATCGCGGCGACGAACCGCGGGCACCATTGGTGTCGGAATGATTGACGAACCGGGCAGACAGGAACGTCAGCATCCCGATCACGCTATTTGTTCGTGACAGTGCTTTGATTTTCTGCGTACTCTGGAATTCAAGCGAATGTCGATCGCAGTTCGGCGATATGTTCCGGGCCGGTCCCACAGCAGCCGCCGATGACACGTGCGCCCATTTGTTGCCAGGTGATCGCTTCTTCGGCATACGTTGTTGGAGAGGTTCGTTCCCCCTCCCATTTCCGGTCTTTCCAGATGCGGCCGTCGTTTGCATAGACCCCCGTAATATCGGTCTGAGTCAGGTTCTCCTGCAACTGCTCAAGCGCTGCTTTCACATAGTCGTAGCGAGTGCACTGCACGAAGTAAATCATGGGCTGTGCGTCGCCAAGGATATCAGCCACTTGGGCCATCGTTACGTTGGCCAGGGTTTGGCCGCCTGAGCCGCAGGTCAGTCCGACGGCGAAGTCGCCGATGTCCTGCTCGCGGGCAAGACGAGCGACGCCTTCGATTTCGGAACGAGTTGTGAGGGTTTCGAAGAGAATCAGATCAACGCCACTATTCCTTCTGGTTTGCAACTCAGGCTCGAATCGTCGACAGGCTTCTTCGCTGCTGATCTGGCTCTCACGGGCATAGGCTCCGAGCGGCTCAATGCTGCCCAGACAACTGGCAACCGCGACCTGGTCACCCGACGGAACTGCCTGTTTCGCACTGTCAACGGCCTGTTCATGAAGCCAGCGGTGAAAGGCTTCCGGACGTCGGAGCTTGTCCACCTCAGCAACACATGTCGGAAGCTCGTCATCAGCAATCGTTTCAAGGAAAGCAACACACCTGGCAAGACGTATGGTGTGAGTATTGGCGATGAGAATCTGTGCACCGGCACTCACGTATTCGGCGTGGAGTTGGTTATTAATTGTGCGTCCCTGCGAATCGACAAAGCAATACGAACCCCAGATCTCATTGCGGACATCGATTCCACGGTCTTCAATCATGGAACCCATGCCGCCATCCATGAGGATCGGGCGTTCATGCCGGGCCAGCATCCGTCGAAGAATTCCCTCAGACATATTGCGTCTCCCGATTTTTGTGTTCCGTTGTTTCTGAAACGTCCGCCGTGCTTCTGATTCTGGTCTTTGTCAACTGCGTCCAGAAGTTCGTCGAGCGTAGAAAGGGCGTCAGGTATCGATCGGCGATTCAATCTCCGGCATTCTTGATATCACCCTCTCCTCGCTGAGGCTCGACTCTCCCGGAGGGCATTGGTATCTACACAACTTTACCCTCCCGTCTTTACGGGAGGGTCGCGAGGAACGAGTGGGGAGGGCGATTGAAAGTCGAGGTGCGAAGTTTTGGTTGAGGTTGATTGCCCCTCTCCGGGCCTGATAGCCAGTGTCAACCATGACACACAAGGGAAAATTCAAACTGTCCGAACTCCAGTACCACGGCACCTTTGATTCTCTCCGTGCTCCAACTGCGACTTCACGGAATATTCGTAATCCCGATTGGCTTGCGATTCTTCGGGGCGCTGCGACCGGAGGATTTGAGTTGTTCCAGCAGCTCTTGCATTTCTTTGCGTTTGGTGTCTTCTGTGAAGAACAGATTTGTTGTTTCACCTGGGTCGGTGTTTAGGTTATAGAGTTGGCCTGTCGCCGCAGACGCGGTTTCGGGAAGAGCGTATTGTTTCATCGAGCCTTTGGCATAGCTATTTCCACCGGAGCCGGTGTGGTCGAGGAATTTCCACTGGCCCTGCCGAAGCTGAAATTCGCCGCGGAAGCTCTGCGTCAGCAGATGCGGACGGATGGATTGGGATTCGTCCTGTAAGCCCAGCATGGCCGGCAGCATATCGAAGCTGTCGGTCGCTGCGTCGTCGGGCAGCGTGTAGCCGACGATTGACGCCAGCGTCGCAAAGATGTCCGTGGTATTGGTCATCTGATCAGACACCAGACCGGCCGGGATTCGCCCGGGCCAGCGGGCGATGAACGGAACGCGGTGGCCGCCTTCCCACCCGTCACGCTTCATGCCGCGCCAGCCGCCGGAGGCGTCGTGTTGGTGGTCCTGACGCATCCAATCAACGTGAACAGTCTCCGCACCGTTGTCCGAGTTAAACAGAATCAGCGTGTTGTCATCGATGCTGAGTTGCTTGACCAGGTCCAGAACTCGACCGACGAGCACATCGAGCTCCCAGACAAAATCTCCGCGGGCACCCGCCTTCGTCGCCCCGTTGAACTCCGGTGCGGGCAGGACGGGAGCGTGGGCAATTTGTGTGGAGAACACAGCAAAGAAGGGTTGGTCGGGGGTCTGTTTGCGGTGATCGGTGATGAACGTCTTGGTTTTTTCGTAGAACAGCAGGTCGGCGTTCATGAAGTCGTAACCGGGCGACATCCAGCCTTCATCGTTGTCCCAGCGCCATTTGCCGCCGGGGTTAGGAAGGTTTTTGCGCAGGTGTCGCTGGCTGGCGGGGACGGGGACCATGCCGTTTTCGATATAGATATAGAGCGGGTCGGTGTTTGGGCAGTTGGGTGTGATGAAGGATTCATCGAAGCCGCGTTGGTTCGGGCCATCGACAAGGGGAGTGCTCTTGTCGTAGTCGATGAGCAGGGAGTTCTTGAATCCGCCGCCCAGTCGATCGTTGTTTTCGTCGTACCATGTCAGTCCGACGTGCCACTTACCGAAGACGCCCGTGCGGTAGCCTTTTTCTTTGAGCATCTGCGCGATCGTGAGCGTGCCGGGTTTCAGATAGCTGGGCCCGCCGGGACCTTCGAAGGCCCCGCCGCCTCGACCGGTCGAACGGTAGATCTGTTGGCCGGAAAACAGGCCGTAGCGCGAGGGAGAACAGATCGTCGATGGACTGTGAGCATCGGTGAAACGTACGCCCTGCATGGCCATCTGATCGAGACGGGGAGTCTGGTAGGCGGACCTGGGGTTGTAGCAGGAGAGGTCGCCGTAGCCGAGGTCGTCGGCGTAAATGATGATGACGTTGGGCAGAGCCTGCGCGACGGCATCGTGGGCACTGGACGCGACAAAACACAGTGCCAGAATGAACATCGGGATTGTTTTTGTTTTATGGGACATTCATTCCAACCTGGTTGTTTGTAATACGGAGAACTGACAGTTGGGAATGCAGGTCATTGTTTGTTTGGTGTGCTGGGTCCCGACTGCTTGCTCAAATCACTGGGTACGTCACTTGCCTTCGCGTGCCCAGCGTTTGTAGAGCTCGGCATTCTTTCGGTAGATTTCTCGCGACGCCTTGTTCTTAGTCGACTTCATCTGGTCTTCTGTCTCCAGAATATAGACCTCGGGCGTCTCGGGGCCAGGGTCGCCGGTCTGCTGGATCCACTGTTCCAGTCGCGCGCGTTGCTGTTCGAGTGCCTCGGCATGTCGACGATCACCGGAGAGGTTGTTTGTCTGCCACCGATCCTGGCCATAAAGGTAGAGTTCTTCCGCCGGACGAGTTGGGGCAAACAGAAGTTGCTCTGCGAGTGTGTCCAACTTCCCTTCTGAGTGCAACTCACGCAGACGCTGGATGATGAGCTTGCCATCCTTGTAACCACTGGGCATCAGGTGCGGACGCTGTGGATAGAAGTTTTTGATATAGAGGTAACGATCAGTGCGCACCGAGCGGATACGATCGGCTGCCTCTCCACAGCGATCGCGCGCCGCGAAGACAGCCTGTTTCGGCTGGTTGCTGGGGGCGAGGATGTCCTGGCCCTGCATCTGTTCGGGGATTTCAATGCCGGCTGCTGCGAGTGAGAGTGCGGCGATGTCGATGTGTTCCACCAGGTCGGTCCGTGTCATGCCGCTGGCAATCCCCGGTCCGCGCACGATCAGCGGGATGTGCGTGCCCTCGTCGTAGAGAAACTGTTTACCTCGCGCGTGGCTGATGCCGTGATCCGTGAAGAAAACAACAAGTGTGTTGTCCAGCAGGCCCTCCTGCTTCAATCGTTCCATGATCAAGCCCACGTGGTGGTCGGTGATTCGCACGCTGTCCAGGTAGGTCGACCAGTCTTTCAGCAGCACCGGGTCGCGCGGGTAGTAAGGTGGCAGCTGAACACTCTGCGGATCCGTGATGTGATCGAAGACATCCCTGACCTGTTTGTCGAAGGCCTCGTAATGTGCCGCCGCCGCGCCGCGCAGCTTTCCACCGTGCAGCTGTACCTGCATGAAGAACGGTTGGTCCCTGCCGCGACCGGACCAGTCGTTGCTGTTGTAGATCGACTTGTCCCAGTCGAAGTTGTAATCGGTCTTGCCCAGACGTCCCTTCGTGCGAGAATTAAAGGGCTGGCTGCGATAGTCGAGGTTTTGCAGACCGCTGCCCATGCAGGTGTAGTAGCCTGCTTCCTGGAAGATTGCCGGGACGGGACGGACGCCGTCGGGCAACACAATGCGATGTTCGCCGCGTCCACTGCGATGGTGATGGGCGCCGATCGAGGTCTGATACATCCCCGTGATCATGGCCGATCGGAATGTCGAACAAACCGGCGATGTGGCGTAAGCTCTCGTGAATCGCAGACCCTCCTGTGCCAGGCGATCGACGTGCGGCGTCTGAATGGTCTTCTCGCCGTAGCACGAAAAGTTCGCCGACATGTCGTCGATCACAAACCAGACGATATTAGGCCGCACGGCCGCATCAGACGGTGCTGCAATCACGAAACCCGGCAGGCAGCAAACCAGGCAAAGATGGCGTTTGATGGTCATGTTCAGATCTCTTTGAGAGGTGCTGCTTCTCCAGCCTGCCTTCCCCGACGAAACGGTGAGACAGGCACACCAGCGTTGTTGATCAGGTTGCCTGCCGAAGTGAAATAGATTGTCAGGAAATGGCGCCCGACCTTGATCGTGTTTTTTAGCAGATAGGTCATGGCGCTGGAAAGCCGCTACTTTCGTTTGGTGTAGATCGCCTTCTTTCAGCAGAAGAATCGTCTCAGTTTTGCTCTCCCATTTTCCGAGCAGTTGCTCCGTCCTGATTTGGTCAGCCGGAAAATAGTTGCTCAGTGTGTCATCCAGTTCTTATTCCAGTTGAACAAAGTCCGCGTCGTCCAGCTGAAATCCCCGCGTGTAGAGTTTCGCGATAGCAACGATCGCCTTCTTAAAAGCAACCGGGTTGTTTGGATTGACAAAATTGTGATTGTGCGTGGGAAAAATAATAACTTCAGCGGCGCCGCCTTGCGCCTGAATCTGTTTTCCAAATTTGATGCTCTGAGAAGCGTGAGTGAGAATGTCTCTGCCGCCATGCATCAGCAAACTGATCGGTGGTGGAGTTCGCAGGTTGTGGAAGGCGGATGCTGCAAGCGCCTGTTTGTCGCTGGAAAGTCCAAATTTTTCGCGGGCCACCTGATCAGGAAACAGGGACTCTTTGTTGTCGGTGAAATCATAGACACCCCAGCAGCCAAGGTAGGTTTTACACTGAGACGTTTGTTGCGCCAGCAGCGCCGACAGCGGAGTCCCCGCGGATCCACCACTGAATCCGATACGCGACATGTCTGCTTTGAATTTTGCGGCCCGCTGCCTGAACCAGGAGACCAATTCCCGAAGATCGCTCATTGCCAACTGAAATGTTCCCCGCTGGTTCTTGCAGCGGTAAGCCAGGCCGACGTAGATAATTCCGAATTGATCGCACAGGAATCTGACGTCCTGACCGACACCCGCAGCAGGGACCTCGGTTGCAGTACCGCCGTTCCATCCACCTCCATGAACGTGAAACACGACGGGAAAGGGGCCGGTTCCGGTTTCCGGCGTGCGGACTAAAATTGGGATTTCAATACCATCGACAATCTTTGCGATGGCGATTGTTTCCTCACTCGCGAAACAATTGACGGACGTTACTGTCAGCAAAGCTGCCAGAAATAGATGCGTTTTCATGATTCGATGTGGGTCGATGACGGAATTGTTTCGGTTATTGAACCGGAGCGGAATCGTTTCTGGAGGAGTCATCGTTGCGCAGATCCCCGAACGGGCGGTTGGGAAACTTTGCCAGCGCCGATCTCAACCGCTCCCGCATGCCGTCCAGTGTCTCGTTGTTTTCGCTATAGATGTTCGAGATCTCCGTGGGGTCTTTCCGCAAATCGTAGAGTTGATCGGAGGCAAAATAGTTTGGGTTTTTGGCGGCGGCGTGGTGGCCCAGGTGCCCATTGCGGGTCAGGTAGGGAAATTGCAGCGTCTCTCCCTTGAAGCCTTTGAAGGCAACCCCGGCCTCGATTTTCTGTTGCACGTCCGCCGGATATCGAATGGCAATGTACTTCCAGTCTTTCGTTTTGACGGCTCTGGAATGCCCCAATTCCGCAAACAGGAATCCCCGGATCGGTTGTTTGTCGCCAAACAGGGCTGGCTTAAAACTAAGCCCGTCGACAAGGTGATTCTCAGGCTTCTCAATTTCACAGACGTCAAGGAGGGTCGGAAGGATGTCGATGTTGGCGGTGATCTCCTCGTAGCGAGAGGCCGGTTTGATAGTGCCGGGCCACCTGAGCAACATGGGAACGCGCATACCGAATTCGTGGAGAGTGGCTTTCCCGTGACGGTAGGAGCCATGGTCCGGCACAAACATGACCAGGGTCTCTTCGTCCAGATCAAGTTCAGCGACTTTGTCCAGGATGGCTCCGACTCCATCATCCAGCCAGAGGGCGAAGGCTTGCCGGTCATCGAATCCAGCTTCGCGGTTGCGGCGAAGGACATCTTCACGGGAGGGGAGGACGTCGAAGCCTTCTTCCACGAAACCTTCTCCCGTCATGCGCGGATCCGCATCCAGCGAGAACCTGTTGACCCACGGAGCGGGGCCGTGATGGAGCGTCGTGGAACAGTAGAGAAAGAAGGGTCTCTCTTTTTCCTGCTCTGCGGTCTCAAGAAATTTGAAGACTTTCGCGACAGTCCAGTCCAGATTGTGAACATTGAGCGCATCGCAACGCAGCTCTTTGAGATTGGCTGCGTAGACACCGTCAGCGAAGTCGAATCCATGTTTCTTGATTTCATCGCACCATCGCTGATGGTTGCGTTGCATTTTTGCATTGATTTTCGGATCCCGCGGATCGGCATCCTGGGGATACGTTTCCATCGGGTTATCGTCACCGTGATCGCTTTTTCCTGCATGCAGCCAATCGTGACGAACGATGTGTGACTTTCCAATGAAGCCGGTTCGATAACCGTTTGCCTGCAGGATTCTGGCGAGGTTCCATCCATCGGGTTCCAGCTCACCGATGTTCTCCACCTGGGTCTGATCTCCGGGAGGGTGTTTTTCGAGAAACGCCCGTCCTTCACAACGCCCGGCGAAGCGCCCCGTCAGAAAACTGTACCGCGACGGAGAGCAGACTGTGGAGGTGACATTGAAATTGGTCAGATACAGCCCTTCGCGCGCCATCTGATCGATTCGGGGTGTTAAGACTTTTCCATCCATAAAGCCGAGTGAATCCCAGCTCTGATCATCGGTGATGATGAAGATGATATTTGGCTTCGCATTCGCCGAGTCGATCAATATCGAAGACAGCAGAACGACCGGAATTGATATGTGTTTCATAGGATCTTGAAAACGACTGTCAGAATTTCTATCTCTAACCCTCGCCGCACGTCGGCAAGGGTTGGTGCAGGGCAACAGCTGCAATTTTGTACTGGGGGAAGCAGTCAGAAAAAACTGAATACCGGTACGTGAAGTTGCTTATCAGGGTTTCTTCTCCTTGAGAACGTTTTGTAGCCAGTTACGGGCTTGCTGGCGGTAGGCACTTTCGCGGTGCATCCACAGATCGGTGTGGGCATGAATGTACGGACCTTCGGGGATGTCGAAGATCTGTCTGGTGGGCACATCAAGGAACGTGAAGTCGGCCAGGTCCAGGTGGTCCTTGAGAAATTGATCGCGGACGTTGCTGGCGTGCTGTCCACAGACAAGCACGGGTCGGCCATTCAATCGGGCCAGGCGCTTCAGGGCCGAGACGCGGTCGCTGTCGGGGTAGCCCCAGGTCTTCTGCCCATCGAAATGGTCGTGGGTAAACATGCCTTGCCACAGCGCTGCAATATCGTCGTCGGCCAGCCCAATGTAGCTGCTGCCGATTGCACCACGGGAAAAGCCACAGACGAACACGTTATCCGGATCGCCGCCGAACTGTTGGCAGATGCGTGGCAGGTTGGCCTTGCAGTAATCAACGGTCGCCTGTTTGTCGCCCCACCAGGTGACCGCGTTCTTCTGACGCCCTTTCTCGACGTATGGCATTGCCACCCAGATGAATCTCCGGCCACCGCTCATGCCGTAGCCAAGGTTGGCGTCCTGCACTTCACCGCTGCCCTTGCCTGGAGGAAACCTGTTGCCGGTGTATTCGACGATCACGGGATACTTGCCGCCCGGTTTCCAGTCCACGGGCAGATACAAGGAGTGATAGACTGCCGTGCCTGCATACTCAGCGGCGACCTGACGCACTCGCCTGCCCGCTGCCGGCGCCTTGTCGGTCATTACCGGCGTGACCAGATCCTGATCCACCTCATCACCGCCTCTGGCCGAAACGGACTGAATGGACAGAAGACTAAGCAACACGAATAGATGTTGAATGTTTGACATGAAGATTTTCCTGCGTGCTTGAGACATCGATGTCTGAACACACACCGCCCACATCTTTTTGAAGACTGCTCCAGGTACTTGTTTCAGGCTCGACGGGCGAAGCGGTGTAACGGTAATGCCGGGCTGTGTTCAATAACTCAAATCCTGCGATTCTACTGCCAGGCACGCCTGTTTCTCCGACAAACGTGACCAGGTTTCTGACAAACGGATCATGGCCGATCCGCTGAAGAGGATTCGTTCGCGCACGATTCCAGCCGGTCCATCCAGCGTTGGACCTGAATTGCGTCGGTGAATGTGGCTCCAACAGGCACTTTCTGCAACCCGCGGACGACTCGGCAAAAGCAGCGGAGTTCTTCGGCCAACATTCCGGTCGCTCCCGACGACGTCGCACGGATTTCGAGTGCCAGGGGCCATTCGGCGCGGTCGCTCCAGACTTCGACAGGACGCGGATTGGGAACGATCTGTGCCGACCAGCCTTCACCAAAAACTTCGGTCCGGTCAATTCCTCGTGGTGGCATGCCGGACGGGGTCAGGTATGACGCTGCGAATGAAGCCACAGGTCCGTGCTCCCACTTTAGCTGAGCCAATGCCAGATCCACGGCGCCACCAGTTGTGCGATGGTACTGAGCACTGAAGTGAATCGGTTCGGCGCGATCGATCAGCACCTGCGTGACGTACAGATCGTGGACCATCGCGGCGTGCAGAGGATTCTCACCTGGAAAGTCAGCGACAATGCTGGCCGGGCGATGCCGGGCGCAGTTGATGTACGAGACTGGTCCGCGCGTTGCGACCTCATCGCGCAACTGTTGAAATTCGCTGTTGAACAGGACGATGTGGCCCATCATCAGGTTGCTCGAATCGGGTCGGACCAGCGGCCGCAGACTTTCCGCTTCCAGTAAACTGGCAGCGACCGGTTTTTCCAGCAGAACGATCCTGCCGGCTTCCAGCAACGTTTTTGTAACGGTCACGTGGGCTGCCGTCGTGCAGGCAACGACCCATGCTTCAGCATCGGATTCCGAAATCGCCTGCTCAAGATTTATCCAGCCAGGCACGTCCGGAAGTTCTCTGGACAGCGCCTCCAGACTGGCCTGGCGTCGAGCCACCAGGCCGACCAGATTCGCTTCGGCCAGTCCGGCCAGGGTGAGCGAATGCAGACGCCCGAAACGCCCAAGCCCGACGACGCCAATTCTGACTGGCTCGAAACTTTGTCGCTTCATCTATGTTTCCTCATTCCGTTCGGCCCGTCGGGTATCGACTAACGTTTCGCTTGCGTTTCCAGATGGCCGATCGTTACGACAGGCAGACGTCCTTCCAGATATCGTCGGTCGAACAGGTGCAGCACGGCGCCGTGCGGTTGATCAGACGGGCTTTCTGTGCCCTGAACCAGATCCAGCTGGCCGTCTTCGTTCCAATCGGCAACGTCGAAGGAACAGGCGTGATCATAGACCTGCAGATCTTTGCCGTTACTCTGAAACTTCCCATGAGCCTTAAACTGTGGTGTGGTCGGACTGCCAGTGTTCTCATAATAATAGACGGCCCAGAGGGTTCCGTTGATGAGATCGAGATCGCCGTCGGCATCCCAGTCAGCCAGTAGTGTATGGTTGTCTCCGTTGTTGTTTTGACCACCGAACCAGCCAGTTACGGGGGCACCGCTTTCAAGTTTCAGAGTTGGGCCAAGTGTGAAGTCCAGCCGGCGCGGATCGGACTGTTCGGTTTTTCGGTCGCACAGATGGAAGGCATTGTCGCGGTCTGAGTGGATCACAAGTTCCATTGTTCCGTCCGCATCAAGATCTCCGATGGATACTTTGGAACGCCACGCCAGCTCGTCAGTCACACCGTTCACCGTGACAGTCTGCCCGGTCACAAAGACCGGATTTTCGCGCGATCCGGTGTTCTCGAAATACTTCGTCTCCCAGCGCTGCCCGGTTGCGAAGAGATCGAGATCTCCGTCGCCGTCCCAGTCGCCCATCGTCGGACACAACCAACCGTACATCGCTTCGGTCGGCCCCTGTGGACCAAATGTTGACGGATATTCGGCCTGTGGATCAAGCCAGTTTGCCATCGATATTGGCGCTCCGCCGGCATTCAGCAGTACCGGCGATTCGAAGACCGGCTGCAATGTTGTGCCGCGGTTTCTGAAGAGTCGCAGGCCGGTGTGATATCCACCCAGCAGATCCAGATCTCCGTCGTTCTCCCAGTCAACACAAATCGTGAAGCTGGTCATGATCTCCGGTTCGACCTGTTTGGCAATGCCACGTGAAGTCAGTTTTGGATAAGTCGAGATTTTTGAAAGGCGTGTGCCGGGGGCGGTGCGCCCGCGATCTGGTTTCGATAACGCGATGTCACGCTGACGGACCAGGCCAAGGGGATCGGGAACGGACAGGCGGACGTGTGAATCCGGATTCTCGTTTTCAAAGAATTCGCCGTTCGAAATCATGTCCAGGTGACCATCGTTATTCCAATCGACCAGAAATGGCGAGTCGACCATTCTTACACCGATTGGGATCGGAGCTTCGAACAGTGGCTCGGTGCGGCTGCCGCGGTTTTCGCAGAACGTCAGGCGTCCGCCTTCCAGCGGTCTGTCGGTCTCATCATGAAACAACAGATCGAAGTCGCCGTCGCCATCCCAGTCAACGTATTCGACTGAGCCATTGGCGTGACCTCGGCCGTGAATGACAAGTCCATTCAGGTCCTTCAACGTCACTGGCCGATCATAATCGGCTGCTCCGTCAGTGGCCGTGCCCATGTTTATTAACAGGTCGAAAACCATCACTGCCGTGCCGTATGGCGCGACGCCTTTGCTGGTGTCGACCTGCCGAATTCGGCTGACCTTTCGGTAGCCGACGATGAGATCAACGTCACCGTCGCCTTCCCAGTCGATTCGGCGAACTCCACGAGGTGCCCACGCATTTCTCTTTCGCAGAATGCCGGGGCTACTCGACCGAAATTCTGATTCTTCTGTCAGTTGAATTACGTTCTGCGCCGACTTCAGTATCCACAAACCGCTCGCGTCGCGTTTGGCCGTGTTCTCCCACCAGGTCAACCGCATCGCCGGACCGAATCCATAGAAATCCGGATCGCCATCGCCGTCCCAGTCGTCAACGAACCAGTTCTGAGGCAACAGGTCTGACTGCAGAAACTTACCAACGTCGTCCACCAACCGCCGCCGTGGTGCGAACAGTGGCGTCCTGTCCGTGCCGATGTTTTTGAGAAAGTAGACGGCATTCCCGAGACGTTTTCCGAGCTCCTGACCGTGCTCGAATCTGCGATATCCCCACCCCATCAGATCGCGAAGTCCGTCGCCGTCCCAGTCAACGTGAACAAACTGCGAATGCAGCGGCGTGATGTTAGCCGGACCGGGTTCGCCGCTGTTGAAACGAAACGTATCGCCGATTCCGATCGGTCCGGCACGCTTTGTGTTTTCCAGTCGCCCGCCGTCGCCGGAAATGTTCGTGTCGCCCGTACTGAAACAGAGATGATACTCACGGCACGTCGGCCCAGTGCTGCGCCAGGCAATTGTTGCGACTCCCGTTGTTTCCAGGTCGCTGGAGACAGTGCACGGGACAACTGAGTCCGCTGCGGTCACGCAGATCGAATCGCGGCGCACGACTGCAGCGTTGTCCTTAAGCAGCTCACGGAGATTGATCGTGACGGCGATCGGCGAGTTCTGTGGCGTGCCCGGGCTGACCGCTATCGCAACGCGGTATTCAGACGGCGTCGTTCCATCGGTGTTATGATCCACCGCCGAGGCAACGCCCTCAGTGGCGACTGTTGAGAGTACAAGAAAACTGATGACAAGATTCATACGGATTGAGCCGTCCTGGGTTTTTCCACAACTACCGCGCCAGATTCGTTCACTTGTTTTACGAATTGTGTGATCGCGGCTGCCCGGTCGGGAAGTGTCCGCTTAGGTGTCTTGCTGTGGGCGGCATGGTGACTGACATACGCTTGAGTCTTATGTCGAAGAGACGATCAGATTGGCGTGCGTTCTTGTGACGAACGATGAGAGCAAACCAGTGTTTTGCACGGGAGAAGGGAAGTTTGCAATGTAACAGAGCACCAGACAGAATCGAATCGTGCCACGGAGTCTGTGGAGGCATTGGTATCTTCACGAATTTGAAAACTACGATCGAAGCGTCTGCAAGCAGTTCGGTGCACGTTATTGACTCGCGCGTGAAGACGGGAGGCCAACGTTGTGCAAAACAACAACTCTTCTTTGCTTCCTTAGCGTCCTTCTGTTCAAAACCCTGTCCTCAAACTGCGCTTCTGCGTGGACGCTGACGGAAGTCACAATTTTCGTAGGACAGGTCCTGGCCTGCGTAGCTTACGCTTCGGGTTGAAATGAAGAAGCAGGTGGCGGTGTCCAGTTACAGTCGGCCAAATAAAAAAAGACCAGCATTTCTGCTGGTCTTTTGAATGAGGGCGCAGGGGCTCGAACCCTGGACCTACGGATTAAAAGTCCCGCAAGACCGTCTGATTAACGTCTGATGAAATGCCGATTGCAGTGTTTTTAGGGTTCGAACATTGCGCAGCGTGTGGGACAATACACGCTTCAAACGCGTCCGAGGTGACACTTGAGGTGACACTTCCAAAACATCACAGAGCTAGGCCGGCCAGCCGAACGTGGACATCCTGACCACTGCTCTGTGTTTTTCATTTCGTTCAGGACCGGAATAGGAGCCGGGTTAATGACGGAGCAACTAACACAGGTTGAGTGGGATGGTTGGAATACCTGGTGCGAGGAACATGTAAACGGCCGACCTGCGGGTGTGGTGGAACCAGCGGTATTCTTGTCCTAACTGGCCTGGAACGGGATGATGTGCAGTCCCGAGTTTGACGCGAAACCAATGAATAGTCCGGAGTGGAAGACATCAAAGGCGGCGTCACTCCCAGTTACTGCCAAGCTGGAACTGTTCCGGATTGCGGGCCTGACGGAATTGGAGGCATTGCGGTATTCCTTACCTGCCGTAGCCCGAGAAGCCCGCCGACAAGTTGAATTGAGACGCGCAGCCGAATCGGACGAATCCGGGGCCGATGACGATTCCGGCGAGTCATCCGACTGGATAACAATAACGCAAGCTGCCACGTTAACCGGCGAGAACAAAGGAACGGTCTCGCGTTGGTTAAATGACGGGCAGGTTCTCGACAACAAAAAGACCGGAAGACCTCGCCGGGTGAACGTTGTCAGTCTGTTCGCCTATTGTAAGTCTTTGGGACTCTCCATTGACTTTAATTAAATCTGACCTGCAACGTTGCAAAATTCACGCAACGAAAAACCGTAAGCCGTTTCCAGACCACGTGTAACAACATCACACGAATAGCTATTTCGTTAAACGCTGCACTGCTCGCCCAAAATACTCCCATGAGGCAATCAAACGCTGATTGCCGTTTATTCAGTTACCTACTGAACGGGAGTTGTGCTGATGGCGAACACGCGAGAACTCGCACCCATCGAAGACGGAGTGACTTATCCGCTCGATGAATTCCAAAGGCGGTCCGGGCTCGGACGCCACGCGCTGCGACAGGCACGCAGACAAGGCCTGAAGGTCCGACGACTGGGCGGCCGGGCGTTTGTCTGCGGCGGCGACTTCAATCTGTTCCTGGCCAGTCTGCCGGAACGGACTGAACCGCCGTGAGCCGACTGATAATTGAAGACTTGAACAGTAACCACTAACAAAAAAACGCGGCTGCACATCGACGACGAATTGCTGTTTGGCCACCTGAAACCGATTCCCACCCGTTAAACATTCGCGCCAACGGTCTGCACTAGCCCGCGGCGAATCAGATTTCACCAGTGCAAAGGAATACAAAAATGAACACATCAACAGTTGAGCGGATTCCAATGCGAAAGAAGACAAAGGAGGAGGCGGGATCGTTCAAACGGAAGACCATCAACTTCGAGCCAAAGGTACACGTGCCGCTGTGTGGGCAACGTGCTCTTTTTAGCGATAAAGAAATTGCAGCAGCTCGTGGAGAGACGGCAGCCAGT
>JBDONA010000860.1:0-4720 GCA_039831575.1 Fuerstiella sp.
GCTCGTCCGTGCCATCAGCGGACTGGTGAATGAATGGCACGGAATAGCACACGTTGATGGAGACCAGTTCTGTTGTCCATTTCTCTTTGCCCGTCCTGCGGTCGAACGCCATCATGCGGCTTTTGCCAGGTTTTTGGCCTTCGTCAAGTTGATTCGCCTGTTGCGAATTGTGCAGGATCACCATGTCCTTGTAGATAATCGGCGATGTGCCGAAGCCGTGCTGACTCTGCCACGTGCCAAGGTCAATGCTCCACGCTTCTGTGCCGTCGTGATTGAAGGCTTTGAACAGTGTTTCCTGTGGGGTTGACCATGCGACGTAAACTCGTTCTTCATCTGCGGCAGGCGTGCACGAAGCGAAACTACTGCGAGTGTGCAGATGATGAGCTTCAGATTTGAATTCCTTCTGCCAGAGAATTTCTCCGCTCGTTGCATGGACGCAGACCATGTAGCGAGTCGCATCTGCCGGATCTGCGCTCAGGAGAAAAACTTTGTCGCCCCAGACCACTGGCGAACCGCAGCCTGATCCGCCCGGCAACTTCGTCTTGAAGTTGAAGTCTTTTTCGGTGAACTCGACCGGGATCGAATCTCCGCTGCCGATGCCTGTTCCATTGGGGCCACGAAAACGAGACCACTCGCTGGCGCTGGCTATCGTCAATGGAGTGATAATGGTGATCAGAATCACTGAAAGGACGGCTTTGTGCATGGGGGGACTCTGGCTGGGGTGTGACGAAGGTAACTGAGGTTGAAGTAAACTGCTGACGCATTATTTCAGGCAAGTCTTGCGGATGCCACTCTGCGGACGGACTGTGGCTGCTCTTTCGGGTAACCAGCCCGACTATGTCTGGAAATGACGGCGCGGTTAGTCGTCCGACCCTGGTGCTTTTCGCCGCGTGATGCCTCAACAGCCGTGCAGTCCGTATCCACGTCGGCTCGACCCCGGAAAGGCATCAGACATTGTAATTCCTTCTCCCATCGAACAAGATGTTGGGCCAAAGGAAACACCATGCGATCATTGCTGACAGGATCTTTACCGTCAATCGCGCACAGCACGACACTTCTTCTCATGAGTGTTGTGTTCGTGGCCACCACCACCGCTGACGATCGGGTCACCAGTGGTCTTCAGGTTCTTTATGATTTCGCCGACGGTGATGAAAACATCGTCAAGGACGGCGCTGAAGTTGGTGCCGCCATCGATTTGAAGATCACAGATGCCGAAGCGGTGAGGCGAGTGGATGGCGGACTGCAGATTCTTAAGCCAACGATCATTCAGACGGATCAGCCGCCAACCAGACTGATCAGTGCCGTTCGCCGATCAGGAGAGATCTCCGTTGAAGCCTGGGTTCAGCCGAAAGACACCACGCAAGAGGGGCCGGCGAGGGTGGTCACGATTTCAAAGGACTCCGGTGCCCGCAATTTCACGTTAGGGCAGGACGGTGATAAGTTCGAGGCTCGATTACGAACAACCGAAACCAGCAGGAACGGAGTCCCATCGCTGCTGTCGCCTGGCAAGACTGCGAAAACAAAGTTGACTCACGTGATCTACACGCACGCGAAGAACGGAAAAACGCGAATCTATGTGAACGGCAAACAGGTCGTCGAAAAGCAGATTGGTGGCAATACCTCCAATTGGGACCAGTCGTATCGTCTCAGTCTGGTCAACGAACTCTCAAAGGACCGTCCGTGGTTAGGCACGCTGCATCTTGTCGCAATTTACAATCGAGCACTGAGCACGCCGGAAGTGACTCAGAATTTCATGGCAGGACCGGATGGTAAGCCGTCTGAGGAACTGATTGCTGCAAGAAAACAGAAGGCTGCCGCAAGGCACTTCGAAACGGCTGTTGCTCCGCTGTTCGCAAAGCACTGCCTGGAATGTCATGACTCAGCTACCCACGAAAGTGATCTGGACCTGTCGAGAAAAGTCGCCGCGTTTCGAGGCGGCGAAAACGGCAAAGTGATTCTGCCGGGCAATTCGACGGAAAGTCCGTTGTGGGCGTCCGTCGAATCCGGATCAATGCCCCACGAACGTCCGCCGTTGTCGGCCGCCGAAAAGGCGGCGTTGCAGAAGTGGATTGACGACGGTGCCACATGGACGCTGGACCAGATTGACCCGGCGATCTACGCGCACGGCAGCGAAAATCAGAACTTCGTGCAGCGACTGACGGTGGACGAGTACATTGAAACGGTGCGCGAAGCTGTTGGCGTGGATATTGAAAAGGAAGCACGCGAGATTCTGCCGCGTGATCTGCGCGCCGATGGATTCAGCAACACGGCCTACAATCTCGGTGTCGACTTTCAACACGTCACCGCCTATGCAACTCTGGCGGAAATCATCGTCAGCCGTATGGACGTGAAATCCTTCGTCTCAACGTTTTCGAAGAAACGAAAATTTACTGACAAGGACATGGGTGCGGCTATTGAGAAACTGGGTCAATGGCTGCTGCGAGGCCCCGTTGACGAGCGGGATGTTATTGCTTATCGCGGCATCACAACCACGGTCGCCAGCGCTGGAGGCAACTTTGAGGAAGCGATGAGTTATGTCATTGAGGCCATGCTGCAGTCGCCTCGGTTCATCTACCGCGTTGAATCCCAGCGAGGTGACGGAACAGCGCTGCCCGTCAGCGACTATGAACTTGCGTCACGTCTGAGTTACATCATCTGGGGCGCTCCGCCCGACCAGGAACTCATGAAAGCAGCCGAAGCAGGGCAGTTGAGGCCTCAGGATGTCCGGCAGCAGGCCGCCCGAATGCTGCAGGACCCACGATCCGTGCGGCAGTCGTTGCGGTTTGCGTCCGACTGGTTGAATCTTGGTCGCCTGGACAACCTGCGGCCGAACGAACAACGATTTTCCGACTGGAATCCGCAGCTCGCGAACGATATGCGTCAGGAAACGCTGGCTTATTTTGAAGAAGTGGTCTGGTCGCAACAGAAACCTCTGGCAGCGTTGTTGAACGCACAGGTGACGTTCGCAACACCAACTCTGGCGAAGTTTTATGGCTTAACCGCACATGACAGTGGACTGCAGCAATATGATCTTTCGCAGGTTCCCGGCCGCGGCGGACTGCTGACTCAGGGCAGCCTGCTGACCGTTGGCGGCGATGACGCATCCATGGTCACTCGCGGCCTGCTGGTTATGCACGAACTGCTCCGCGGCGTTGTTAAAGATCCGCCACCGTGTGTCGATACCACCCCCGTTCCCACCAAAGCCGGGCTGACTCAGCGCAGCATTGCCATGCAGCGAATCGCCAATCCCAGTTGCGGAGGCTGCCACTCAAAATTCGAACCACTCGCCTTTGGGCTGGAAAAATTCGATGGTATCGGCGCCTATCACGACACAGACGAACACGGCAACAAGCTGCGTAGCGATGGTGAAATCCTGGTTCCCGGTACCGCTATGGCAGTCAAGTACGCCGACTCGACCGAACTCATGAATTTGCTGGCAGAGAGTGACCGAGTCAGCCAGACGCTGACGTGGAAAGTGGCGCAATTCGCCGTGGGTCGTCCTTTCGTCGCCGAAGACGCGGCCATTGTCGATAACATACACAAAGTCGCCCAGGCGAACGGAGGCACATGGTCTGCACTGATCACTGCCATCGTCACAAGCGACCTGGTACAGACGACGAAGACAGAGGCTGCCGCCGAATAGACTTTTATTCCGGCAGCGACGCGACATAGTGCCACCGCGCGATTATTCAAGGTTAAGAATTATGACACGAAAAATTGACCGCCGGACAACACTCAAAGGACTCGGTGGCATTGCCATCGGCCTGCCGCTGCTGGAAGAAATGACCGCCAGCGCAGCGATGACCGTAGCCGCCAAAGAGGCTGTTGCCGCTGTGCCGGTACGCGCATTTAACGTCTTCTTTGGTCTGGGCATTCCCGCTCCGCTGCAGACAGAGGGCTATGATGGTGTTCTGGAACCTCTGAAGCCGCTGAGTGATAAGCTGCTGATTATGCGCGGCGTCGACCACGTTCGCTGTGATGAGTCCGGCATCAACGCTCACTTCGACGGCGCGTCGGCGGCCTTTACGGCAGAACCTCCCGACGGCGAAGCCAAGGCCGGTGGGCCTTCGATTGATCAGGTTGTCAGAAAGACGCACTATCCCGAGGGTCTGCCGAAAGGCATGGTCCCGACGTTGAACGCCGGTACGTTCTTCCGCCGCAGTCGGGTCAGCCGGTATGTTCACAGTTACAACACCGACGGCACCGTTGCGGCCATGATGCAGGAACGTCCACGGGACGTATTCGATCGCGTCTTTGGATCATTCGCGTTTTCCGGTGACGACACAGACGCTCGACGACGGCGTCTGAAACGCAGCGTGCTGGATTCCGTTGTTGATCAGTATCGATTCTACACAAGTGAGAATTCTCCGCTGGGAGCCACATCTCGCGCGCGAGTCGCTGACCATCTGGACCGCATTCGGGAATTCGAACAAAGAGCCTTCGAGATGAAGGACAGTCCCAAAGGTGCGGCAGCACTACCGCCTCGATCGAATCTGGCTCATGGCGGATCGGCCGATCCCGGAGGGCAGGGCATCGACATGCAGCTGAGCGATCTGACGACCGAATGGCGTCTGATGGCGGATCTCTACGCTCTGGCCATTCAAACGGATCGAGTTCGTTTCGGCGCGCTAACCTTTCTGGCGGCCGGTGAACGACTCAGGATTACCGGTGACTACGAATACGATGGTCGATTGATCTACAGTCTGAACGACGCGAAAGA